>JAYWIH010000074.1:0-57338 GCA_043789005.1 Sphingobacteriales bacterium | reverse complement strand
TCGGCGTAGCTGTGCGTGATGCCCCAGCGCGGAAACAACTGCGTGAGTATCTGGTGCGTGGAGCCGAACAGTGACCGCGAAGCCAGCACGTGGTCGCCGGATTTGAGCAAGGCTGCCATGCTTACGAACATCGCCGCCATGCCCGATGCCATGGCCAGGCCGTCTTCGGCTCCTTCCAAAAGGCAAATCTTGTCAATCAGTTCCGTATTGTTCGGGTTCGAGAAACGGGTGTAGATGTTGCCTTCCACCTCATCGGCAAACAGGGCGCGGGCTTGTTCGGCATCGTCAAACGTAAAGCTGGAAGTCAGGTACAGCGGCACGGAATGCTCGCGGAAACCGGTTTGTTCGGCTTGCGTCCGGATGGCTTGGGTTTCGAAATGCATGGATGCGGTGAATGATAGAATGAAATGAGTGAATGACAGGATGAAAAATAGTATCTCCGGAAAAGCCGAAACCCATTCCATCATTCACTCAAAATTGAGAAATCGTAAGCGATGGTGGCGGTTTTTTCCAGTGTCTTGGCAACCGAGCAGTATTTCTGCATGGACAAGTCCACGGCCTTGCGCACTTTGTCTTCGTCCAAGTTGCCGGTCAATTCAAAATGCACGTGGATGGCTTGGAACAATGACGGTTCCACGCCGGGTTCGCGCTGGCCGTCCACAACAATCTTAATGTCGCGCACTTCCTGCCGCTGTTTCTTCAAAATGCCGATGATGTCAATGGTGCTGCAACCGCCCAGCGCGGCCAGCAGCAACTGCATGGGCCGGAAACCCAGATTCTGGCCACCCACCGCAGGCGAGCCGTCCATCTGGATTGCCGCGCCGTCCTCGTTCACGGCTTCAAAATGCACGGCATTGTTCTTGCGCCGAAGTTGTATTTTCATCTGGGAATGTAAGCAGTGTGGTTTGATGCAGGGCGACAAAAATAGGCATTTGGCGGATAAAGTACGGCGTGGCAGAAAATAGTATCTTCCAAAAAGCCCAAACCCTTGGGGTTTTCAGAACCTCACCGGTCTACTTGCACCACCGCGCTGCCAAAACTTTTCGCGCAATCTTTTTCCTTTCTATTTTTATATGGATAATTTTGGGTTTGCGCCTGAAAAAACATACTGTTTTCAAAATCCCCGACCGATATGAAAGAAATAACCGTCCGCGAATTCAAGCAACTGCAAGACAGCGGCGAAGCTTACCAACTGATTGACGTGCGCGAGCCGCACGAGTTCAATTTTGCCAACATTTGCGGCCAATTGATTCCGCAGGCCCAGATCACCGACCACGTGGACGAAATCAGCCGCGACAAGAAAGTAATTGTCCATTGCCGCAGCGGAGCCAGGAGCGGACGTGCCGTGCAACTGCTCGAAGAACAATACGGCTTCGACAACCTGTATAACCTGAAAGGCGGCATCCTAGCGTGGTCGGCGGAAATTGACCCAAGCGTGCCGCAATATTGACCGTAGGTGGCCTCCCCTAAATCCCCTCCGAGGGAGGGAACTTTCAAAAAGGCGGGTTTGGGCTTTCCAAAAGATACTATTTTGTTTTGCTTCCCCTTTAGGTTTGGGTGGCTATTTTTTCTTTTTCCCATGGAACTGATTCTGAGTATCTTACTGGGTTTCGGGCTGAGTGCCGCCGTGGGCTTTCGCATTTTTGTGCCGTTTTTTTGCGCGGGACTGGCCGCTTACAACCACTGGCTTGACCTGCCCCAGAGCGTGGCTTGGATGGGAAGCCTGCCCGCGCTGCTGGCTTTTGGCTCGGCAACGCTGGTGGAGGTGGTGGGTTATTACGTGCCGTGGCTCGACAACCTGCTCGACACCGTGGCCACGCCCGCCGCCACCGTGGCCGGTGCGCTGATGATGGGCAGTTTCGTGGCCAACATTGACCCGCTGCTCAAATGGACGCTGGCCATCATTGCCGGTGGCGGCACGGCGGGCATTATCAGCGCGGGTACGGCTGCCCTGCGTGCCACTTCCACGGTGGCTACGGGCGGCGTGGGCAACAACCTGGTGGCTACCGGCGAGTTGGGCAGCGCCACGGCGGTGTCCTTTCTGGCTATTTTTACTCCCATTGCCGCCGCCATTGTGGTGGTTGTGCTGGTCGGGTTGGCGGTGCGGTTTGTGTACCGCAAACTCAGCCGGACAAGATCAAAGCCGTGAACGATTGAATGAAAATCTCCCGGTTTGCCCGTCAGTAGCCCCGTTTGCGATTCAGTATGAATCCCATTCCGCGCAGGGCAATCCATGCGTGATTAAATAAATTCGGCACCGCACCGAAATGCCGCTGTAAAACCAAAAATCTGTCTAAGAGCGATTTGGATAGGTTTTTCTTGGAAAATCCGCCTGTCAGGTATTGCGAGAGTACGGCTTGCGTGTGCACGATTTTCCGCGCGTTTTTCAGGCAGTTTATTTCCCAATCCACATCGGCACTGTAGCGGTGCGCCAAGTTGTAAGGCGGCGCAAGGCTGCGTTTTACAATGAACGACTGGTGGCAGACCACCATGCCGCACCGGAAATCGCGCCACGTCAGCGCGGGCGGCAATTGGTGCGGTGTCACTTCGCTGCGCAAGCCCAAGTTGCGGCCCGAACCGTCGAAAAAAAGCGCGTCGCCGTAGTAAATATCGGCATCGGGCGGGCAATCGTTGAAAATATGCGCCAAGGTGCGCGCATCATGAATCAAATCCCCGGCATTCATGAACCACACATATTTGCCACGCGCGGCTTGCAAGCCCTTGTTCATGGCATCGTACAAGCCTGCGTCCGGCTCCGAAACCCAGTGCGAAATGCGGTGTTCGTGCTTGCGGATTATGCCGAGCGTGCCGTCGGTGGAGCCGCCGTCAATAATGATATATTCGTAATCGGCAAACTTCTGACCCACAATGCTTTGCACGGTTTTTTCCAGCACCGCTTCCGCATTGAAGGTAACCGTAATGATGGAAATGAGCGGCGTGTGCAAGGCGGGGTTCGGGGTTTTCGGAGTGACAGCCACGGCGCGCGAATCGGCAGACAGGGGGGAGGCTTCGGGTTTGGGCTTTTGGAAAGATACTATTTTACGCAAGCTGACCGGCACAAGCGGGACACGTGCGACAGATTTTTCACTCCCCTTCGGGGCTGGGGGCTTTTGAACCGGCTGCCTTCACAAGCCAATATTGTTGTCCGTGACTTTATACACCAACGCAACGGCAAACACCGAAATGCCTTCGCGGCGGCCCACAAAGCCCATTTTCTCCGAAGTGGTGGCCTTAACCGAAAGGTCTTCCTCGCGGACGGCCATGGTTTCGCAAAGTTTTCGTATCATGGCAGGCACGTGCGGATTCACTTTGGGAGCCTCCAGCACCACCGTGGCATCCAAGTTACTGATTTCGTAACCTTTGTCGCGCACCATTTCCATCACGGCTTTCAGGAATTCCAAACTGTTGCGGCCCCGGTTGGCGGCATCCGTATCCGAAAAATGGTAACCGATGTCGCGCAGGCCCAGCGCGCCAAGCAGCGCGTCGCAGAGGGCATGGGTCAGCGCGTCGCCGTCCGAATGGCTTTTCAGGCCGTGCGTGTGCGGGATGGTCACGCCACCGAGAATCAGCGGCACGCCTTCCTGGAGTACGTGCACATCGTAGCCTTGTCCGATTCTAAGTTTCAACGTATTGGGTTTTAATGAGTCAATGCGGCCAAATAACGGATTTTTTTGGGAAACGCGCCGGTGTTTTTTTGGTTCGGAGAAGTGCGGGATGTAGGTTTTTGGGGGCGATTGCGCGAATTTAACGCGCCGGAACCTGTAGAACCTTCGGAACAAAACAGTACCTTTCAAAAATCAAAAACCTGCCCTCCAGCGGCATTGATTTGTCCGTCCGGCAGCCATTTTCCAGTCAATCACCTAACTGTTTGCATTTGATGAAAAAGCCCACCGGCAAATTTGTCCGCATCCTTTCCATTGACGGGGGCGGCATCCGCAGCATCATTCCCGGCCAGATTCTTTCCATTCTGGAGGAAAAACTCAAGGAAAAAACCGGCCGCTCCGAAACGCGCCTCGCCGACTATTTCGACCTGATTGCGGGCAGCGGCAGCGGTGGCATCATGGCGTGTGCCTACCTAAGCCCAATCAAGCCGCAAAACACCACGCCACGCTTCACGGCGGCCCAGGTAACGGAAATATACGCCAAATACGGACGGAAAATATTCGAGGAAACGTTTGACCACAAACTGCTGTCGGTGGGCGGACTGATTGATGAGAAGTACTCGTCTTACGGACTGGAAAAACTGTTGAAGGAATATTTTGAAGACCTGCACCTGAGCCATCTGCTCAAACCCTGCCTGATTCCGGTATATGACATTACGCGCCGGGCGGCCCATTTTTTCACGCAGCACACGGCCACCAAGCCCTCCGAAGATTTCATGGTGCGCGACATTGCGCGGGCTTCTGCCGCCAGCCCCACGTTTTTCGAGTGCAAGCGCGTGCAATCGCTGTCGGGCGTGAGCTACCCCATGATTGACGGCAGCGTATTTGCCAGCAACCCTTCACTGTGCGCCTATGCCGAAGCCCGGAAAATATACACGCAGCCCGGCAAGCCCGACAAAGGCGTGACGGCGGCGGGCATGGTGGTACTGTCGCTGGGCACGGGGAAATCCAAATCGTATTATGAGTTTGACGACATTAAAAACTGGGGCATTGCCTCGTGGTCGCGTCCGCTGATAGACATGACCTCGTCGGCCGTGGCTGAAACGGTGGATTACCAGATGCGCGAAATCTTCGATGCAGTGGATGTACCCGGCCAATACCTGCGCATAAACCCCAAACTGCCGCTGGATGTGAAGCCCGAAATGGACAATGCATCGGCCGATAATGTGCAGGCAATCAAGGAATTGGGAATGTTTGCCGCCGAAGAGATGGAGAAACAGATAGCCGCAGTGGTGGATTTGCTGACGGCTGAGTGAGGTTAATCGGTAGCCGGACTTCTCAAGTCCGGCGGGTTTCGTGTTTTTGAAACATACTATTTCCCCGTGGACAGGACGCTACTTTTCGTCCACAAAATCAACCAAGTCTTGAATCTTGCGGATGATGACCACGTTTCCGGGTGCGAGAATATCCTGCGATACCACTTGGTAGCCGGAAACCAATATCATTGCCTGTGGAAATGAAGTGGCAAGGCTGTTGATGTAGGCCTGCACCTCGTCGGGGCCGGGCGATGCGGTGATGACCGTGAAGATGTAATCGGGCTTATGGACGGCATACACCGCTTCTGCATCCTTGAAAGGCAGGTTTTGGCCCAGATAAATGACCCGCTGCCTGCGCGTGCGGAGCAGGAAATTGGAAAACAACAGGCTCAGTTCGTGCAGTTCGCCGCTGGGCAGGAAAAGCATGTATTTCTTGGAGCCATCCCAATAGTCAGCGGCTTGGCTGTCGGTGGCCACAATCAATTTCTGCCGTATCAGGTTGGTGATGAAATGCTCCTGCGCCGGATTGATTGAGCCCGTCTGCCAAAGGATGCCTATTTTGGTCAGGAACGGGTAAATTACTTGTATCATGGTCTGTTCAAAACCCATCTGCGCCACGCACCGGGCCACTATCTTGTCAAACCGCGGCTCGTCCAAGTCAATCATGGCAATGGTCAGTGCCTGTATCTGGTCGTTGTGGCTGCTACTGCGGTCGGTGAGGTCAAGTACCTGCTGGTGCATGGCCTCGGGCGACATTCCGGCAATCTTGGAAATCTTATGCCCGTGTTCCTGAAGCAGTGATATGTTGAGTACCAGTTTCAGGTCGCGGTCGTCGTAGTAGCGTATGTTGGTATCGGTGCGTTTGGGGCTGACGATATCGTACCGTTGCTCCCAAATACGCAGCGTGTGGGCCTTGATGCCCGAAAGGTTTTCCAAATCCTTGATGGAATAGAAACTCATGAAGTCGGTTTTTCGGGATATGACATGGATAACACGGCTTATGGCGTGCCGGTGCGTTTGAGGCAGCAGACCGGAAGGCAACAAAAGGGAAATTAGCGGCCTTGTGTTGCCTTCCGAACTATGGCAACGTAACCTCCAATAAAACGCAATTGTTTGGGCTATTGGGGGAAATTTTGGCGTTTATGCAGTCAGCCAATGGATGAGGTTGCATCCCATGAAAAACGCGAACTGTACGGCATACGCCAGCCCCGCCAGCGGATTGTGGCTGCGGGGTGCCAGCCGTTGAAATAGTATCTGCAACAACAGCGAAACCCCGAACCAGCCAGCGTAGTTTTGCAGCGGAACCGTGTCGTGCTGCCACGACCAAAAATCAAGCCGCATGGCAACCGGTTCAATCAAAATGTCTATCAGCACCATCAGCACGGAAGCGGCCACGGGCTTGAGCCACTTGACACCCACGTACTTGTCGGCGACAATGCCCGTGCAATAAATCAGGGTGAGCCAGTTGCAACCCAGCAAAATCGGCACGTCGAATATTTTCCAGCCCAGCGTTTCACCGTAGGCATAGTTCCCAAAAAGCAGCCCCGTTTGCACGCCAACCACCTCGGCAAAAAATCCGGTGAGAAACGTGAGGATGCAGAAAGCGAAAAACGGCCTTGTGAAATCCCGGTGCGCAAACAGCACCAAGGCAAGTGTGGCAACCAAGTTGAACGGAACCAGCAGCAGGAAATACGGCTGTGTGGGCGGCCAATTGAGACCGGCCAGCCCCGCAAGGTGCATTGCGGTAAGCAGTATTGCGGAAGGCAGCCATTGTTGCCGGGGGAGATTTGCGGGATGTTTGCCGGTTTTGCTCAAGCCGGGACGGTGAATGATGGTATCGAACATGGGTGACTGGCAAGGTTCTGCATTGGGGCGGCAACAGTGTTGGGAAACAAACCCGGTTTTTTTTGCGGGATGTTTTTGTTTTTCAGCGCAAAAATAGCGTACTCAGCATCGTTTTCCCCTACATCCGTTGTTTTATTTAACGCGCAACAACCATGGTTCTGTATAACGTGACGATTAATATAGAGGATGATGTACACGGGGAATGGCTGCAATGGATGCGCGAACACCACATTCCGAAACTGTTGCTGACGGGGCTTTTTGTGGATACCAAACTGCTGAAACTGCTTACCGAAGTCGAAAATAACGGCACAACCTACTCGTTCCAGTATTTTCTGGATAGCATGGACGACTACTTGGAATACGAAAACAAGTACGCCACCGCCCTGCGCATGGATCACGATGCGCGTTATGCGGGCAAGTACGTGTCTTTCCGCACGTTGCTTGAGGTGATTGAATGACAGCGCGGATACGGGTTGAAGAATGCGGGACACGAATCGGGTTTCGCGTTTGAAATAGTATGGTTGCAAAAGCCCAAACCCGGCTCGGGTGGTTTGCCCCGCAAGCCACGCGGAAAGCAAAATGCATTACACTCGTGGTATGGCTTTTTTTAGCAAACTGCCGGGCAATGGGGTGTTGTCACTCCCACTTCAATTCGCTGGTTTCGTCGGCAGCTTCCACTTCCGTCAAGGATGCGTTTTCCGTTACGGCTATGCGTTCAGCCGGGCTTACGGTGTTTTCGATTCCGTTGTCGCTGCCGCCACCCATGTATTCGTCACGGTCAAACTGCGAGAAGTCGACATCGGGCATCAGTTCGTGCTTCACATGATCCAGGGCTTCTATCAGGGCCTCGGCAAATTTCCCAAAATCCTCCTTGTAAAGGAATATCTTGTGTTTCTCATACACAAACCCGTCTTCTTTTACCCGCCGCTTGCTTTCCGTAATTGTAAGGTAGTAGTCGTTGGCACGGGTGCTTTTGACATCAAAAAAATACGTCCGTTTACCGGCTCTTACCCGCTTTGAATACAATTCCTTTTCGCTTTGCTCTTCCACGACGCTTGGGTTTTAAAGTGAAATCATTGACAGTGGTTTTCGGACACTAAAAAACGGGATTGCCATCAAAATTGCAAATGTTCCGCAAAACATTCGCGCCTTTGCATCCGTAAAACCACTTTCGCCCTTTCAGCAACCACCTCCGGATTCGCAAAAAACCTTACGCCTTTGCGGCCCATACGCCGGTTCCGGGATTGGGATTTGTCATTTCTTTGTTTTATTATTGAATATACAGAAATGGTCATTTGCCGCTCAAATTGCTGATTAAGAGCCACTTGACTAAAATTCGATACTGCAATGGAAATGCCAGCAATGCCTGAAACCAGCTTTTGCCATTCTTGAAGAGGTTCAATGTTTCAACAAATGTCATGTGCTTCATGGAAGAGTCATTTTTGCCCAAAACGGGGTATGTTAAGTTTCTGTTAAATAGCTTGGTCGCCTTTTCAATGCTTTTCGTTTGTGCCGCTTTGCCGGCCGCCAGCCAAGATAAAATAGGGGAGAAAAAGAAAGGCCGGGCCTCATTCTACGCCAAAAAATTCAACGGGCGGCGCACCGCCAACGGCGAACGTTTCCACAACAGGCAGCTCACGGCCGCCCACCGCAGCTTGCCCTTTGGCACTCTGCTACGCGTGACCAACCAAAACAACAACCAATCGGTGGTGGTGCGCGTCAATGACCGGGGGCCTTACAGCCGCAACCGCCTGATTGATGTGTCGCACAGGGCGGCACGCGAGATCGGGATGGTGAGTTCGGGCGTGGTTCCCGTGGAAATTGAGGTGCTGGGCATGGGCGATGCGATTGGAACGGACACGCTGGACACGCAAACGCTGGCCAAAGTATCGGAGCCACTCAAGGCAAAAGGCTTGGGCCCGCAAAATATGGCTTCAAAACCGGCATTACGCTCATTTCCGGTGGCTTCGGCCAGTAACGCGTCGGCGTACAAAACCGGAAAGGTTTATACTTTGCAGGGCATGGAAGCCCGGAAACGTGGCTTTGGCGTGCAAGTCGGTACGTTTCAGGTGCTGGACAATGCCCTCAAGGCTTGCCGCAATTTAGTAGACAAGCAGGTGAGCCACACGTACATCATGGTCGAGAAAATCAAGGAGGCCCGGACTTTCAGCGTTGTGGCGGGCACTTTCAAGAGCCGTAAGGCTGCCGAAGCCTACGTGGCTTCGCTGCAACAGATCGGTTACGCGGGCTTTGTGAAGAAATACGAGAATTAGGCTGAGGCGCGGTGCGTCTGGTGCAGACAGGAGCCACGGATTTCCCGCAATCCGTGGCTTTTGTGCGTACAAGCCAGCGGGGCAGCCAGTTTGATGGCCGCCGGAGTGGTTTTGCGTGCCGGAAAATAGTATCTTTCCAAAAGCACAAACCCGCCTTTGAACAATGGACTTGAATCAGATCCGTAATTTCGGCAATATCGAATTTTTGGCCAAACAACTCGTGGAAGGCTTCATTACGGGCCTGCACAAGTCGCCGTTCCACGGTTTTTCGGTTGAGTTTGCCGAACACCGCCTCTACAACACCGGCGAAAGCACCCGCCACATTGACTGGAAAGTGTACGGCAAAACCGACCGGCTCTATACCAAACGCTACGAAGAGGAAACCAACCTGCGCTGCCAATTGCTCATTGATGTGTCGCCGTCCATGTTTTACCCGCAGGCGAACAAGGGCAAAATCACGTTTTCGGTGATGGCGGCGGCTTGCCTGGCCTATATGCTGCAAAAACAGAAAGACGCGGTGAGCCTCTGTACCTTCGACGACAAGATCATCACCCACACGCCCACCCGCTCCACGCCTTCGCACGTACACAAATTGCTGCTGCTGCTGCAAAACCTGCTGCAAACCGACAAGCCCACGGGTGGCACCGCCGTGGCGGAAGTGCTGCACGAAATGGCCGACAAGATTCCGCGCCGCTCATTAGTGGTCATTTTCAGCGATATGTTTGACACCGCCGCCCAGTCGGAACAGATTTTTCCGGCGTTGCAACACCTCAAGCACAACCAACACGAAGTGCTGCTTTTCCACGTGACGGACAAGAAAACCGAAGGCGACTTTGAGTTTGAAGACCGCCCCCACGAATTCATTGACTTGGAAAGCGGCCAGCGGCTGAAAGTGCAGCCGGCCCAGATAAAAGACCACTACCGGCAGCAAATCCGCACGTTCAACACCGAACTGAAACTCAAGTGCGGCCAGTACAAGATTGACCTCGTGGAAACTGACATTGCCGAAGGCTTCGACCACATTTTGAAATCTTACCTGACCAAACGCGCCAGTATGCGGTGAGTGATTTTTCTTGATAATCCATGGAAAATAGTATCTTTTGAAAAGCCCAAACCCGCCATTTTTACACAGCCTTCAATGTGAGGACACCTTAGAAAGTTGCACTTTCGGGCAACTTTTTGTATTTTCGCCCTGTGGATAAAAAACAGAAGTGCCGAACCATTATTTTTTACAAAGACTATTTCCAAGACTTCTTCACACTTCAGCGGGACAAGGTGAAGGATAAGATCATCTGGACTCTTGGCTTGATCGAGGAACTTGCAAGGCTTCCGGAGACGTATTTCAAACACATAGAAGATACGGACGGGCTTTTTGAAATCCGGGTGCAGCAAGGCAGCGATATTTTCCGGATATTTTGTTTTTTTGACCAAGGCCACTTGGTGGTGCTGGCAAACGGTTTTCAAAAAAAGACCCAGAAAACACCCAGGCAGGAAATAGAAAAGGCACTCAAAATAAAGGAGGAATATGAAAACGAAAAGTAAAAATATTACGACACTTGACCAGTTCAAGGACAAAAACTACGGCGAACGTGGCACTTCAAAGCGTGATGCGCTTGAGGCGGGCTACGAAAACTTCAAAATAGGAGCATTGATACAGGATGCCCGCCTTGAAAAAGGACTGACGCAGGAAGAACTCGCGCAAAAAGTGGGTACGACAAAATCGTACATTTCAAAAATAGAGAACAATGTCAAGGAAATCCGTTTCTCGACATTGAAAAAAATTGTCGAACTCGGTTTGGGAGGACACGTGGAATTATCAATCAAACTCTGAAAAATCAAAAAAACCGTGCGGGAAAAACAGTATCTTTTGGAAAGGCCAAACCTCTTGGACATACGTTTTGAAAATAGACAAATCCTACAGATTCCTATGAACACTCCTGAGAACACAAATTTATTTTCATTACTCCTTTTTTTAATTGTCTTTTCGGGCTGTCGGCAGCAAGCCGGAAACTTTGATGTGGAAAAGACGATTGCTGATGTGACAAGCAAATTTCCACAACTCCCCAAAGGAACTTCAAGACAAACAGAGTACTACAAGCTGATCAGGACCGTAATAACGGGTGAAAAAAATGTTCAATTGCAGTTATGGTCTACACCACCCGACATAAAAGACACCCAACAAATAATAACCATAACCAACTCCCAAGGACAACATTACGCGATTCCATTTTTCTCAAACACATACCGCGATTACTGGAATTTTCAATCCGATAGTTTGTTGCCTGATATAAGCAAAACCAATACTACATTTGAAAATGAATTTGTCACAGCCCTTAATGTCTTAAATCTTCACGACACTTTGCGCACCGGAGAAATGGTGTTTTATGAAACGTTAATTTCATTGCTGAATTGCCGGCAAGTTTCGGCAAATGATAGCTTAGCGTTTTTGGGTATGTCGTGGGCAAACAATTATGACTTGCCGCCAGAGGATTCTGACAGTTGTCGCGCAAGGTCTATTAGAAATTTCGAGGCAATAAAAAAAGAAATTTACCCGAACTCGCCTTTTTATTACACTGCTTTCTTAGATGCACAAAATAACGGAATCTATCAAATTAAAATCAAGAGAAGACAAAGCAAAAATTTTGATTTGGCAATGAAAATTTACAGGCAAGATTGCATAATCCACATACTTACAATGTAAAGCGGCAAAGTCTCCATATATTTTCGTGAAACATTATTCTGAAGTGATAACCATCAACCCAAACATTCGTTTTGGCAAGCCCTGCATCAGTGGAACACGGATTACCGTGTATGACATTCTGGGTTGGTACGCATCGGGCATGAGTGCCAGTGAAATCTTGGACGATTACCCCGAACTGACGGATGAAGAACTCAAAGCGGCTTTGGCATACGCAGCGAAACGTTGACCAATCCCATTTTCAAAATAGTATCTTTTCATAAACCGAAACCCGCCTCTCTTAACTTCCCCAACATTCACATTCCTCCATTCTTCATTTCCGTTCGGAAACCAGTTTCTTCACACTGGCCGTTTCCGATTCTTCCGTTATTCCGGTGTTTATTTCCGTATCGGGCAGGGCTTTTTGGAGTTCGGCTGCGCCTTGCGGGGTCACGTTGGTTTGCCACAAATACAGTGTTTTCAGGCTTTTGAGCGAGGCGAGTTCTTTGAGGCCCGCATCGGTGATTTGGGTGCCATACAGGTTCAGCGATTCCAAGTAAGGCAGGTTTTTCAGGTGTTTCAGTCCGGCATCGGTAATGTCGGTGAACTCCAGGTGCAGGCGGTTCAGGTGCTTAAATTTTGCCAGTTCAGCCAGCGTTTGGTCGCC
The DNA here is from genome assembly GCA_043789005.1 of Sphingobacteriales bacterium. Lineage (GTDB taxonomy): Bacteria > Bacteroidota > Bacteroidia > Cytophagales > 172606-1 > Xanthocytophaga. The sequence continues at coordinate 44,958 of JAYWIH010000074.1, read as the reverse complement.
AGCTTGCGTGTGGCTGAGTTTGAGCCATACCGTTTGTTCGGCCACGGAAGCCAGCAGTTTGGCTTGGCTGTCGTTGAAATTCTTGGCATTGACAAAGCTGATTTCCAGTAGGTTGTTGGCCTGCGCCACCGGAATTATCAGCACATTTATTTTTCTCAACGCATCCAGTGCCTTAACATCGGCCACCGGGACTTTGGCCAGCAGCGCGGGCGAAAGTTTCCCACTTTCACTTGTTTCCCCACCTTTTCCAGCCCCTTCACCGCTATCGGCAAAGCTGGCCAAGATTGGTTTTACCCCGTCGGTCACGTTCAGCTCGGCCACTTTCCTGTCGAACGGTGCGCCTTGGCCGATCCACCAAGTCAGCATGGCAATCTGGTTTTCGGTCAGTTGCGTTTTTCCTTTGGGCGGCATATGGAGCTCATCTTCCAGCGGCAAATGCAACCGTTTGATCATTTCACTCTTTTCGGCATTGCCCGCCACGAAAATCGCCCCGTTTTTTCCGCCTTTGGTTAGCAGTTCGGGCGTGTCCATGCGCAGTTTGCCTTTCTGTTTTTCGGCATTGTGGCAAGCCACGCAACTTTGGTTCAATGCCGGACGCACAAGGTCTTGATACACAAGGGCTTGGTTTATGTCAGTGATTTTCTTGGCCGCCAAATTAGTATCTTGGCGCGGGGGCAAACCCGCCACCTTGCGCAACGGTTGCGGCATATATTGCGTCAGGTAATCGGAGCCGTGCGTGAGGTTGCCGCCAAAATGCCCGGCAGCCGAAATCAGCAGCAACGAAACGCCAAACACGGGTACGAACGCCTTGCGAACCATGCCCTGGCTGCACTTGAGCAGGTATGCCAGCCAAGCCGTACCCGCCACCGCGTAGCCCAGCAAGGCGTGCGTATCCAACGCATCCTGCTCATAACCACCACTCAGCGAAAGCATATATCCTGCCGCGCAGGCAAAACTGGCACTGACGGCTCCCCAAAAAAGGATGAACCGGTTGGCTTGGCGCAAGGCGGAAAACCGGGGCTGGCGGGCAAAAAACTCAATGAGGGCGGCAATGACCAGAATGCCGATGGGCAAGTGGACGATGAGCGGGTGGAAACGGCCCAGAAACAACACCCAATCCGGCGCGGATTCGGTTTGAAGCAGGATAATGGAAAACGTCGGGTTCATTTTTCGCGTTTGCGGACAGTATTTGAAGATGGGTTTCAGGTTTTTGAAAGATACTATTTTTTTGACCTGTTTCATCTTTAAAAGACATTTGCCCGCGCCCCACCAAAAGAGGAACTGGCTGCCGCAAGCGAAATCCATTTTAGTGGCGCAGGCAAATGTTCTCCGCTTCAGGTGCAGCCTATATTCTCGGTTTCCCGAAAGGCATCGTCATTGAGCCAAATAGCCGCCATCAACGGCGAGGGAAGCCCCATTCACAAAGCCCGAATCCTCGTCACACGCCAGCCACACGAAAGCCTTGGCCACCTCTTCGGGTTTGCCCAGCCGTTTCATGGCGTGCTTGTCGGCCACGGTTTTGCCCAAGTCGTTGTCGGGAGCCAAGCCGGCATTGACGAGCATCGGCGTTTCGATAAAACCCGGACAAATGGCATTGATGCGGATGTTTTGGATGCCGTATTCCAAGGCGGCGGTCTTGGTCAGGCCCAGCACCCCGTGTTTGGAAGCCACGTAGGCCGCCGAACCCATGAACCCAACCTGCCCCAGCACCGACGACATATTGACGATGACACCCGGCTTTTTGTTCGTCACGAAATAGTCCAGTTCGTGCTTCATGCAATAAAAAACCCCGTTCAGGTTCACGTTCATCACCTGCTGCCAGCCTTCCTCGGTGAGTTTGTCGATGTGGTGGCCTTCGCCGCCGATGCCGGCGTTGTTGAGGCAAATGTCCAAGCCGCCGAAGTGTTGCACCGTAGCGGCAATGGCTTTTTTGACGCTTTCGGACGAGGCCACATCGCATTGCACAAAGAGAGCTTCGCTGCCCGCTTCTTTCAATTTTTCCATGACTTCCCGGCTGCCAGCCTCTTCCACGTCGGCAATGGCTATTTTGGCCCCGTGTTCGGCGGCCAGCAGTGCGCATTCCTTGCCGATTCCGGAGTCGCCGCCAGTAATAAACACAATCTTGTTTTCCAGTTTTTTCACGGGTTTGATATTTTTAATGGTTGACAAATAATTGATTGTCAACCATTAAAAAAAATCCGTGCCAAAACCGATTCCATTGCCGGAAGCAGTTATCTCAATATTGGGGGTTTGGTGTTTTTGAAACATACTATTTTGCCGGTCATGGTTTCACCGCTTTGCTCACCGCCGACACGCCGTTTTCATTGAACGATTCAATGGCAAAATAATATTGCTGCCCAACTGTCAAAGCCCTGATTTCCAAGGTGTCCGGCTCATCGGCCCAGATTTGGTAGGTTTGGTATAGTTTGTCTGGCGCAATGCCCCAACGGATATTGTAACCAACGGCTCCGGTCACTTTTCGCCACGCAAGGAAAGCGTTGCGCGGGTCGGTGTCGCGCCGCACAGACAGGCCGACTGGCGTTTTTGGTGCTTTGCCCAAGCCATTGCCAAACACCCGGATGTCGCTGATGGCCAGGTTTGGCGAACGCACATACACGTGTTCGTATTTGATGTAGCGGGCTTTCGCGGCTGTTGGCAGTTCCACGTAGGCGCACGGACGGTCGAGCTTCGGTGCTTCGGTCAGGTCAGCAACCAAGTTCCATTGCTTACCGTCTGGCGAGGCGTAGATTTTGAATTGCGTGTAGGTTTTTGCCGGGTCATTGTCAAAGATATCCGATTGGTAGTCCGTATAATTGACCTGGATAGCTTTCACTTCGTGCAGTTTTTGCAAGTCAACCGTTAGCGACTCGCCGGGTTTGTTTTGCGCGGCCACCCAAAAAGTACGCGGGTTTTCGTCGGTCACTTTGCCGGCCGGAAACGTGTCGCGTACGGATGAGGCAACGCAAGGCTTTTTGTACGAAAGCAGCATCCAGCCCGCAAAAAGCTCGTCCTTGTCAGTCCATTTTTTGGTGGGCAAAAGGTGCGGGAAATCGCCGAACCGCGTGTTGGCAAACAGTTGGTTGTCGCGGTCAAAACCCGTCGGGAACATGGCGATGCGCCGCTCAAAATTCCAGTTCACGGCAATCCAAGGCGTGCCGGTGTTCCAGTAATTGCCGTAGTTGTCCTGAAACGTGTTGCCATGTCCGGCCCCGGTCATGAAGCCGCCCGGCTTGTACGAAACCGGGTTGTAGGGTGCGTACGTGAACGGCCCCAGCGGATGGTCGGCGAGATACGTGCCGTTGGCATACACATTGTATTCGGTGCCGGGTGCGCCGTATTGCAGGAAATATTTGCCGCCGTGCTTGGTCATCCACGCGCCTTCCGTAAACGGACGGATCGTGTCGCGGTGGTTGCGGCCAAAGCGTTCCCAACCGTGGTTTTTGGGGTCGAGGTAAATCAGTGGCTTATAGTTGTTTTTTTCCTTGTAGGTCAGGTTCCGGCTTTTGTCCAGTTCGGCACCGAAAATCGGATAGGTGTTCGACGAACCCCAGTACATATACCACTTTTCGGTTTGTTCATCGTGAAACAACGCCGGATCCCACGGGCCAATGTCTTTGGGCAGGCGCGGCGGCCAGCGATTGTAGAAAACCAGCTTGCCTTTTTCGGGTTCGGTGCTGATGAAAATGGGCCGCTGCTCAAACGTGGATTGGAACAGATACAGCGTGTCGCGCACCGAAAGGGCGGCCGGGGCGCACATATCCTCCATCGGCCATTTGTCGGGCACAATGTATTTCCAGTTGAGCAAATCCTTGGAATGCCACCAGCCGCCCGAAATCGTGGCAAACAGGAAATATCCGCCCTTGTGGTTGATAATCACCGGATCGGCTCCCGAACGGTACGAAATCCGTTCGTTGAGTTGCTCGAAATTGTACTTGTAATCAATGTCCATCGGGTTGCAGAACGTCCGCTGTCCAGGCGATTGGGCGGTGGAAACCGAAACCTCGACCAGAAATGCGACAGTGCAAATGAAAATTTTCATGGCAAAAATAGTAGAGTCGCTATGAGCTGATTATCAAGGAATTACCATGCGATTGTCTGACATTTTACAGGCGATTACAAATTATCGTCCTCCTGAACGAACAGGGCTTGCTGCAGGTGGGATATTTTATAACGTCCGACCCGGAGCCGCTGCTCAATTGAAAATATAAAGTTGAAGTTGACAACAAAAAGCCAAATAGGTATTCGTCTGCCGGAACAAAAGCACAGCGATGCAAACAGCCGAAGTTTCAACGTCAAGCCCCACTTGCAGCAATACCAATGTTATAAGCCGTTTTTATTTAGTGAGTTTAGGTCCGACAATTTCCATGTCATGTTCTTTAAATTGCCGCTCAATAGTTTTTCCGTCGGTGTATGCTGGATTTTTTCTGTTGTAAAAAAACTCTTCCATTTTGCCCGCAGGTTGGTAGGTAAGAATCATTTGGTGAGGACTTTCTCCAATTGTAAGAAAACAGTGAGGAATATTTCTTGGTGCAAACGCAGTGTCGCCTTTTTTAAGATTAAATACCTCATCTCCAATTTTTACAAGGTAATTTCCTTTTGTGATAAAGAATACTTCGTCTTGATTAGGATGGATGTGTAAAGGCGGGCCAACATCTACGGGGTCATTCTCCTCTACAACATATAATACATTGTTAGTGTCTTTACCTGAAACTTTACACTTCATATTTTTTTCCTTCCCAAAAATCGTGTCCTCATTCCACCGGTCTCTATCAGCTTCTACTTTAAATCCTCCTTTTAGTAATCTAAGTTTGTCTTGAGCCTTTGCAATAAAAGGAGTAATTGATGCTATCGGTACTACCGAAAGAAACAACTGAATTAATTTTCGTCTTTGCATATTTAGTCAATTTTTAATCTTAAAATATATAACTATGAAACTGAATAATAGGTCGCCCTAAAATGGCTTATAACGGACACGGCTTGGCGATGTGGCGGTATTTGAAAATCGTCAGCCCGTAACCGCTGCTAAATTTATAAATAAAAGTTCATTGTTAATTCTATTGCTCGGCTTTATTCGTCGGCTGGAGCTGAAGCCGAATAGCAAACAAAAAGTTGAGAATATATTCGTCACCCCGCCATATTGCCAAACCGCCTGTTGTGCGTAGTTATTTGTCATAACGTACTTAGTCTCGTCTAATAACTTTGCCTTCTTTCATCACAAACTGAACAGTCTTTATTGCTTCAATGTCGTCAAGTGGATTGTTTTTAAGTGCAATAATGTCTGCATAATAAGTTGGCTCTATTACACCTCTTGTTTGCTCCATGCCTAATAATTCTGCGGCATAGAATGTCATGGTTTGTAAAACATAAGATGGTGGAATTTTTGCTGCCTTCCAAGTTTCCAATACCTTCAAACCGGATTGTACATGGTTAAGTCCCGGTAAGTCAATAATGATGTCTGTACCAAAAGCCATTTTAGTCCCAATTTTATAAGCCCTTTTAAGTCTGTCAATCAACTGTATCGTTGACTTTTCCGCACTTGCAGAGTCAATGCCATAATAGGCATACGAATTGTCAAAAGAAAAATCAGTACCTACTAAAAATGTTCCTTTCTCCTTCATTAAACGTAAAAGGTAATCGTCAAGGTCATCACCATGTTCAACAGATGCCGCACCTCCCATTATAACATTTCGGGCAGCTTCACCTCCAAATACATGCACACTTACTTTGTAGCCGAACTTTTTTGCCTCATCAACTGCTGCCTTAATGTCTTCTAGATTATAATATCCGTTATCACCTGAAACAAGTTTTATGACGTTTGCTCCATAATAGATATTTTTCCGTACGGCTTTCTTAATTTCATCTGGTGTATCTGCATCAATGAATTCAAATTCCCAAATTTTTTCTTTTTCTATATTTACTCCACGGCTTTGACCTCCATAAGGGGCTATAATTTTTCCCGCATAAACTATAGTTGGACCTTTCACCCACCCTTCCTTAATTGCTTTAATAATGTCAGCCGTTGCATAGTTTGCATCATTGCCTATTTCTTTGATGGTTGTAAAGCCACTCATTAGAAATTGTTCAGCAACAAAAGCTCCTCTTAAAGCTCTAAAACTCGAACTTTCAGAAATGAAACTACCACGAACTCCAAATCTTTTTGCTCTATATGGATTGTTGGCAGTTATATGGACATGGCAGTCCATCAGTCCTGGTAATACCCAAGAATTAGATAGGTCAATGATTGTGTCTGTCTTACTAAATTTTAAGTTGGTTCCTACTTCTTTTATTTTGCCGTTCTGAACAATGATAATTTGATTATCTAACATTTTGCCGCTTCGGGAATCAAAAAAATGTCCTGCCTTGATAACTGTGTTTTGAGCTTGGGTTGTTAAAGTAGAAATAAGAAATAGAAAAGCAATTGTAATTTTTGTTGTCATTATGATATTTTAAAGTTTTGGTTAAACTGCAATTGCTTGAAGTGTCTCGGTATAATTACACACAACGAACAGGGCTTTGTGCAGGTTGGGAACTAGTATTCCGTCTGCCCGGAACCGCTGCTGATTGAAATATTTTGATGAAGCTAAATACAAAAGTTCAGCGATGTTGTCCAGCCCGAACAAAAGCTGAACAGAATTACAAATGCTCATTGTCATTCCTTCCACCCAACTTGCACAAAACCAATGTTGCCTGCTGGCCTTTATAAGATACCTGACACTTTTTTAATTTTTCTGGTACTCTTTTACAATCACAGATTTGGTTGAAGATGAATTTGTCCTTAGTTTGACAATTTGTTGGTATTCGTCAGATTTTATGAATTTTTGAAACTGTTCAATAGAGCCCCATTGCGTTATAATTAATCTGTCTGGTGCCCAATTACCTTCAGAAGAAATGAGTTTCGTGTCAGGGTCATTGTCAAATACTTTAGAACCTGAACGAACTAAGTATTTGCCTCCATACTTTTTTATAAGTGGTTCTACACCTACTCTATACTGTTCATACATTGTTGAGTCATGAACAGTAATATCAAGCACCAAAAATATCTTAGGTTTTGATTTTTCTATTTGTCTCGTTTTCTGATTTTGAGCTTGTGCGGCAGATACTGATAGAAGCAATACAAGTGTCAGTTTGAGTAATTTGTCTGTCATGATATTTTTGATTAATAACTATATAGTTGAATTTTAAAGTCTAAGTGGCTTGCAGGCAACTCTCTAATATGCGAAAGTTTTGTCGTACTTTTTATATATATTTATATTTTTTGAATGTAAAATTGCACTTTTGGTGTAGTATTTTGTGTATTGTCGTGCTTTAGTGGTGCAAAGTGGCAAATCGTTTCGGGAAGTCAAAGTCATTTTTTGTCAAGGTTGAGATCGTCAAATGGGCTTGTGACTTTCTCCAGACTCCGGGTGCTGACGTGTGTGTACCGGAGGGTGGTTTTCAGGTCGTTGTGTCCGAGCAGTTCTTGAATCAGTTTTATGTCCGTTCCTCTTTCGTGCAGGTGCGTGGCGTAACTGTGCCTGATGCTTTTGCACACATAAAAGCAAACGCCAAACCCGGCAAGTGACGGCAGGGGTTTGGCGTTTTCAAAAGATATTATTGTTTGGAAAAGCCCAAACCCACCTTGGTCTTCACTGCGATTTCCTCCCTGGCACGCCGTAGTTTTTCCCGGCATCGTCAATCACCAGCACCCAGTCGTTGCCCCGGAATGCTTCGCCGGGGGCATCAAATTCACGCGAGCCGCTTTTGCGCACCTTGCCAATCCGCGCCGCCACGCCCGCCTTCGGGCTAAACCACCAGCCGAACAAGTCTTTGCCAGTGAGCTTTTCCAAATTCACTTTAATCGTCTCACCATTGGGCACATACACCAGCAAAAAACTGCCATCCGCCGCCCGCGCCGCCCGCACGTGTTCGCGGCTGGAATCGGGTACGGTCACCAGCGATTGGTCGGGCAACAGCGACTGCCATGGGCGTGATTCGAGCAGGTTGCGTAGATAGCCCATCTGCGTTGAGCCGGGATGATCCAGCGCGTCGGGCCAGGGCGTGCGGGCCGACGAAATCGGGTTGCGGCCCTGCTGCCAGAACTGCCAGATGTTGTGGTCGCCGTACGTATGCCCGCACGCCCCCGAAAGCACCGACCAGTAAGCGGCTTGGCGGGTGTCGAAATCCTCGAAATAGCCGTTTTCGGGCTTCCAGTTCACGGGGTGCTCTTCGTAGCGCGGCTCGCCATCCAGCACGGGTTTGGTGGGCTGGCGGGCATAATCCTTCACCGTAAACTCATAGTTGGGGATGTTGAACTTATCGTGTCCCGACTGGAACATATTGAAATCGAGCCAGTTGTCGTTGTGGAAAAATTCTGACGAGGCGGATTTTCCCATCGGGTGGAAAGTGATTAGCTGGCTGTTGCCCACGCTCTTCCGGATGCCCTCGGCCATGGCGCGAATAATGGCAAGGTGCGCTTCGCTTTCCGGGTTCCGGTCGCCGCCCAGAATCCAGATGACCGGCTTGTTCCTGTACCGCTTGCCAATCCACGCGCCGTAGGTGCGGGCGTTTTCAGGCGTGAAAACCTCCGGCCCCGCGCCCCATTTCTTGTTCCACTTGTCGCCCCACGTGGGCAGCAGGCCCGTAAACATTCCTAACGATTCGGCTTTGGTGACAATGTAATCCACGTGTTCAAAATACGCTTCGTTGGGCTGCGCCGGGTCGTTGTTTTTCAGCGGCGGGTTTCCGTAAGGGTTGGGCACGGTCAGGCCGTCGAGTTCGGCCAAGGCCACCGCTTGGATTACCGTGAAACCTTTGGCGGCGCGGTCTTCAAGGTACTCGTCGGCCTGCTCACGGTTCAGGCGGTGAAACAGTTCCCAAGCGGTATCGCCGAGGTAGAAAAACGGTTTGCCGTCGGCGTACGTCAGGAAACGCTTGTCGGCACTCGTTTTCAGTTGCTGGGCTGTTGTGATGGCGGTCATGAGGCAGAAGAAAAGGGAAAGTGCGTTTCGCATGGCCTTGGATTTTCGTGCAGGTCGTAGAGTTCAATTTTAACGTTTAAATATACTATTTTTTGTGATACGTGCTTGCTTGCCGCGACAAATCCCGTGTAAAAGCTGCCCGCACGCCGCCGGTTTTCCGCCCATCCCACGCTTGTCCGCCGGTTTCCGGTCCGGCACACAGTGTCCGGCCTGCGGTGCGTTTGTTCACGGTCGGGCGTTTTAAACGCATGACGGCTGTTTTCGAGTCTGCGACTCGCCACTGTCCACGGTCTGTGGCACACAGAACGTTTTTCCGTGCGCTGCCGGTCTGTGTGCCACAGACCTCGGTTTTCGCTTGACCGCAGGCCGAAAACCAGCCGCCAAAATAGTATCTTTCCAAAAGCCCAAACCCGCTTATCTTTGCCCCGAATGTTGAATAAAACGCCAATGCTTTCCTTTCCGAACGCCAAAATAAACCTGGGGCTGCATATCACCGCAAAACGGCCCGACGGTTTCCATGACCTGGAATCGTGTTTCTATCCCGTTGGCTGGACTGAAGTGCTGGAAATCATTGAATCAGATGCGCTGGCCTTTACAAGTTCGGGCATTGCCATTCCGGGCAATGCCGACAACAACCTGTGCCTCAAGGCTTACCGGATTTTGGAAAAGGATTTTGGTTTGCTGCCGGTGCATATCCATTTGCACAAGGCAATCCCGATTGGGGCGGGTTTGGGCGGCGGCTCGGCTGATGCGGCCTTTGCGCTGAAACTGCTCAATACCAAATTCGACCTCCGGCTCACCGACGACCAACTGGAAGATTACGCGCGGCCGCTGGGCAGCGACTGCGCGTTTTTTGTGCGCAACCAGCCGCGTTTCGCCTACGATAAAGGCGACCGTTTTGAGGAAACGCCCGTCAGTCTGGAAGGCTTTTTCCTCACGCTGGTTTACCCAGACATCCACGTTTCCACTGCCGAAGCCTACGCCGGTATCCGTCCGAAAAAGCCCGAAATCCCGCTGAAAACCATTCTTGCCCGGCCCGTCAGCGAATGGAAACACACCCTCGCCAACGATTTTGAAGCCGGGGTTTTTGCCCGCCATCCGGCATTGGCATCCATCAAGGAAAAACTGTACGAATCGGGTGCGGTGTACGCATCTATGTCCGGCTCCGGCTCCACGATTTACGGTATTTTTGCGCGGGAAATGGATTGGGGCGACATTTTTCCGGCGGAATATTCAGTTTGGCAAAGCCCCACCAAAAGCCTCCCCCCAGCCCCCTCCGAAAGAGGGGGAGCCATGTAAAAAAATAGTATCTTTTCAATATGCCAAACCCCCCGAATCGGAAGCAGACAGAACTCCCCCTTCGGGCAGAGGCGGGCTTGGCGCGGCTTTTTTTTGGCTTTCCCTTCGCAATCTTGTACGATGGCATCACGCGGTTGCGCAATTGGCTGTACGACAAAGGTTTGCTGCGTTCCTGCGCTTTTGCAACCCCAACCATTGTGGTAGGCAACCTGACGGTGGGCGGCACTGGCAAAACGCCACACGTGGAATACCTGATTGGGTTGCTGAAAGGCACGCACGCCATAACCACGCTAAGCCGGGGTTATGGCCGCCGCACAAAAGGATTTTTATTGGCCGACGGGCAATCGGATGCGCGGCAGATTGGCGATGAGCCGTTGCAGATTTACCGCAAGTTCGGCCACGAAATCAGCGTTACGGTAGGCGAAGACCGGGTGGCGGCCATCGGGAAAATAATTCAGAATTTTGAATTCAGAATTCAGAATTCTCCCCCTCCTTCGGAGGGGGCCGGGGGGAGGCCGTTCATCATCCTTGACGATGCGTTTCAGCACCGGCCCGTGCGGCCAACGTTCTCGCTGTTGCTCACCGATTACAACCGTCCGTTTTACAATGATTTCGTACTGCCCGCCGGTAACCTGCGCGAAAGCCGTACCGGAGCCAGCCGCGCCGGTTGCATTATCGTCAGCAAATGCCCGCCGGGGCTAGTGCTGGCCGAAAGCCAAGCCATCGCCGCCCGGATTGGCAAGTATGCCGCGCCCGGAACGCCGGTTTTCCTTACTGCCATCCGTTATGGCAATCCGGTGGGTTTTGGGTTTTTGAAAGATATTATTTTGTCGGGCAAGATCGTGTTGGTTTCGGGCATTGCCCAGCCCGAAACGCTGGAAACCTACGCAAGCCAGCAATTTGAGTTGCAACGGCACTTGGTTTTTGCGGATCACCACGACTACTTGCCGGCCGATGTGGAGAAAATATGCCGGGTCGGCGGCGAAACGGGTGCGAAAAACATCCTGACCACGGAAAAGGATTTTGTGAAATTAGCAAGGATGCGTTTGCCACCCGAAATGTCTTTTTTCTACCTGCCAATTGAGATATATTTCCTTTTTAACGGGGAAGAGCAATTCCAGGGAATGCTGGCAGAGGGCATCGGTTAAAAAAAAGCCTCACCCCAGCCCTTTCTGAAGGAGAGGGAGTAAAAAAAACAGTATGTTTCAAAAAGCCCAAACCGCCTGTTGAAAAACCCCCTCCGAAGGAGGGGGTTGGGGGAGGCCTCTAATCTTGAAATTTGCATCATGGCACAAAAAATCAAACCGGACACCAAATCGGCGGGCACCGCACCCGGCACACTGCTTTACGTGGGCGACAAACCGCTGAAAGACGTGAAAATCACAATCCACACTTACAACCAAGCGCAGGTGCAGGTGGTTGAGGCCACGCATTTGTCGCAGTGTATGCCGCTTGGCGACCGGCATTCGGTGAAGTGGGTGGACTTGGATGGTATCCAGGATGTGGAGGTGTTCAAGGAACTGGGCACGGCTTACGGGCTGCACAGCCTGGTGATGGAAGACGTGCTGAACACGGAGATACGCCCGAAAATAGAATTCTTTGACAACCAGATTTTCATCGTCTGCAAGATGCTCTCGTATGACGACCGCCGCAAGGAAGTGAACATTGAACAGGTGAGCTTTGTGCTCGGCGACCACTATTTGCTTTCGTTGCAGGAAACACCCGGCGATGTGTTTGACCCGATCCGTGAACGCATCCGAACCAGCGGCAGCCGCATAAGGCGTGGCGGTGCGGATTTTCTGCTCTACTCCCTGCTCGACACCATCGTGGACCATTATTTCGTGGTACTGGAAAAAGTGGGCGAGCAGTTGGAGGAGCTCGAAGAGGAAATCATCCGTGCGCCATCACGCCGCAGCTTGGCCATGCTGTACCGCCTTAAACGCGAACTTATTTTTGTGCGCAAGGCCGTATGGCCTATCCGCGAGGTCATCAATACGCTGTACCAAGGCGAAACGCGGCTGGTGGCCAAAGACACGCTCAAGTATATGCGCGATGCCTACGACCACACAATCCAGGTGATTGACACCCTTGAGTCGTACCGCGACCTTTCGGCGGGGCTGCTCGACATTTACCTGTCGGGCATGAGCAACCGCACCAACGACACCATGAAAGTGCTCACCATCATTTCCACGATTTTCATGCCGCTCACGTTCATTGCGGGCATTTACGGCATGAACTTCGACAATATGCCCGAACTGCACTGGAAATACGGTTATTTTGAAGTGCTGGGTGTGATGCTGGCCATCAGCATGGTCATGATTGGCTGGTTCCGGCGCAAAGGGTGGCTGTGAGAAAACAAGTAAATGAGCGAATGAAGGAATGAGCGAATGAGTGAACAGACGGCTGGAGACTGATCAGGTAAATCAATATAATCAGCGAAAATCAGAGGTCAAAAACAGTATCCCACAAAACTCCCAAACCCCTGCCCCATGAATGGATGGTTACCGGTTTTCACTGTTTTGTCGGGCTTGTTGCTGGCGGGTTGCGGTTCATTGAAAAGCTCTTCCAAATACCAACTCAACGACGGGTTTTACAAGACCCGGATTGCACGCCAAAAAAACGTTCCGGTGTATGTGCGCGTCCATGACGATTCCATCCAAGTGTACTGGGCACCGGGCAGGCAACCCGACACCACCCGTTTTGACAGCTACGCCCCGGTCGGCACGGGGACTTCGGGAAACCTCAGTCTCGTGCAGGCTTCCTTTGATCTGGATGTACTCACGATTCCTTTCAAGTACCGCCCCGCCGCTTCGGGGCTGCCCCGGCAACTGAACACCAACTTCAACGGCGCAGTCTATGTCGGTTATCGTTCGGACAGTTACCGGATACTTTACCGCAAAACGCCGCTCAACCGCCATCACCGCCAACTGAGGCACTATGGCTACAGTGCCGGGCTTTTTGCCGGCTTGGGCGCAACGGCCATGAACCTGTCGGTAACCGACAGCCAAATTAGTTCGGAATACGACGGCGTGGTTTTTTCGCGCGGTGTGGCGGCCATCGTCGCCGTGGATAACGTGACGTTCGGGTTGGGTTTCGGCTTTGACTATTTATTGGACGAAAACCGTAAATACTGGATTTACCAGAACAAACCGTGGATTGGCCTGACGCTGGGGCTTAACCTGAACTGACACTTTCCCGCGCGTTCGGTTTTTCAGTTGATTGGCAAAATAGTATGTTTCAAAAACGCCAAACCCGCCTTATTTCCGTACCGGAACCAACAGCACGGCATCGGCGATGGTCAGTCCGTCGGTATCCCGGTTGGAGATTTCAATGGAATGCCCGCCTGCCGGAAAGTTGAATCTGCCCAGATGCAGCCAGTCGCTGGCATCCTTGGGGGTAGTTAGCGCGAAGTTTTTTGTGGTTTGTCCGGCTTGCAACCTTACCGTCAGTTTGGATGATTTTCCGGGCACTTCCGGGCTGTACACATACGCGTCATACTCACCAGCCTTGGTTACGGAAATGGTAAATGTGACGCTTTTGGCAACTGCCGGATTACCGTCTGACAAAAGCGACGCGCCGTAACAACGCCCCAATTTGCCCGATTTCCACTCGCCTTTGATTTCCACGTTGTTTTTGTCCGCATCGTCAATCAGGATTTCGAGTGGGCTGTTATCTGCCAACGGATTGGCTTTCAGTTGGTTCTGCAACGCCGCCACGTTTATTTCTTGCACCGCGCTTTTGCGGTCAATCGCCATGCTGGCCGCCATCGCCGCCGACTGCCCCAGCACCATGAAAACCGGCTCCATGCGAATGGAACCATACGCAATGTGGCTGGCCGACAAACACACCGGCACCAGCAGGTTCTTGCATTCGGTTTCTTTGGGCACCAATGCCCGGTACGAAACCGGATACGGCCCAAAGCCGCCCGCCTGCACATCGCCTTCGTTTTTAGCCATGCCATTCACCGCCACGCGCTGGCAATTGTGCGAATCCATGGTGTAGGCCGCCATGCCAACGCCGTCGGTTACGGCTTCGCGGCCTTCGCAATTGGCTTGCGTCATCACATACGCGCCGGTCATGCGCCGCGCTTCGCGGATGTAAAGCTGCGGCGAAAAGCTTCCGTTGTCCGCATATTCATCTTTCGGATAGCCCCACTGCCGCATTTCGTCGCGCAGGTGTTGGGGCACGCGCCGGTCACTGCCCAGAAAATACAGCAGGCCTTTGGTGTAATCCTCGTGCTGGCCGATGATTTTCCGGCGCGTTTCATAACTGCCATCGGGATAGCCGTAGTTCATGCCGATCATGTCCGTTGAAAATCCGCCCGAATTATTGATGTCCGTCTTGCGGCCGGGCATCGGCTGGATGTGCATCAATGCCCAATTGAGTTCGGTTGGGTTGCGCTTTTCAATGTAGCGCAGCAGCAATTCGTACTGCGCGGAGTCGTAGCGCGGCGGCCGCGTAATGCGGATTTGGTTGGGTACACTGTCGGTGAGGCACAGCCGGAAATTGTACGCCTGCACTTTTTTGTCGCCTGATCCGGTGGGTTGCAAAGGTTCGGGACTGATGCCCCACAGCAACCCGCTTTCGGGCTTGCCGGGAGTTTTATACGGATCAACGCCATCCGGAAACTGGTGTTTGTCAAGCAGTTGCACGCCATTGTAGGTTTCCTTGTATTGGCTGTTGGCTTCCCGGCCCACGGTGTAGCTGACCCCGGCGCGTGCCATCAGGTCGCCTTCGTACGAGCAGTCAATGAATATTTTTGCCCGGACAATCCGGTTGGTTTTGGGAGTCGGCTTGCCGGAATTTTCCAACACGATTTCCCGGATTACGCCGTTTTGTTTCTTGGCCGACACAATCCGGTGCTGGAACAGAACTGGTACTTGCGCACGGCTGATGTAGTCTTTAAAAATATTTTCGGCTACGTGCGGCTCAAACGTCCACTGCTCCAATTTGCCATAATGCCGCCCAATGCGGCGGTAGAAATCGCGCGCCAAGCCTGTAATCGCGTATTTGTTGCCGATGTCCGTCTGTCCCAACCCACCCGACGACAAGCCGCCCAAATGTTTGCCCGGCTCAATGAGCAACACCGACTTGCCCATCTTCCGGGCCGTATACGCGGCAATGACTCCGCCGGAAGTGCCGCCATACACGCACACATCCACTTGGTTTTCAGGTTTTTGCGGATAGGCGAAATGGGTTTGCAGAAAGCCGAGAATCAGGAAAAACGAGATTTTCATGGAGACAAGAGAGATGTATTGGTTCGTTAAGTTATGGACAAATAAACAAATGCAAGCGTCCTCGCTTGCATTTGTTTTGAAAAAGCCAAAAGGTTCGTACATTCACAGGCTACCTGTAATTATAGCAACCTGTATAGACATACCAGACAGAATACAAAATGAAGTATAAAAACATAAGAGAGGAAGAACTGAAAAACAAAGTTGGTGCCGACTGGTTCAAACACTTTGACACAACAGAAATTTTAGGAAACATTGATTTTGCGGTTTTTCCAAAACAAGACAACCTATTTGGAAGAACACCGCTCCTCTGGGCTGAAGCAAAAACCGGTGTTTTTGACATTCGTATAATGTTTGTACAATTGATACTCACAATTGGTAAAGCCCGAACGTTTGATAAAACATTACCACCTGCATTTCTTGGTGCTTTTGATTTCAAAAAAATTGCTTTTGTTTCATACATAAGCATACAAGACATTTTTTACCTTAATGACTTTAACTGGAACGTAGCACCAAGCAATCATGATACTAAGGAATTTAAATTGGTTAAAGAGAGAATTGAGGCGACATTAAAACAAAACTCCTACATATACGACTATCAGGAAGATGAAAAAGACCTGAAGATATTCATTGAAAATAACATTGCAAAGGCAACAGAAGCAAGCAAAATAAAAATAGACAAAAACAATTTTATCCCAATTTATTTACGCTGGCTTGAGATTATTAAACCAATAATTGACGTAAACTGGGACGATCTTAAAAAGGCAAATATTTTAGACAGCGACTTTTATTTGGCAGATTTATTTGTTGACGACAAAGACACTCAGAAAATTGACGATGACTTGACCATACGTAATAACCTATTTGTAGTTTTCCAAAACCAAGGTTATAAAATTGCAAAAGAAAATATAAAGCAAATGTTTGATGCAACAATCAACATAAAAATCAGAGAAGCTTATCAGCAATTTTGGAAACGATATAAACGCCCGCCAATAAAGCAATTTCAAGATTACATAATTGAACGCAGAGATTTACTTGTACCGCAAGATATTAGAGAACGTAAAGGTGCGTTTTTTACGCCGCTTCAATGGGTAGAACTTTCACAAAAATATTTGGCTGATGTTTTGGCTGAAAATTGGCAAGAAGAATACTTTATTTGGGATTGTGCCGCAGGTACCGGTAATCTTCTTGCGGGTTTAACCAACAAATACAATATCTGGGCAAGCACCTTAGATCAAGCAGACGTAAAAGTAATGCATGAACGTATTGAACATGGAGCAAATCTTTTAGAAAATCACGTTTTTCAGTTTGACTTCTTGAATGATGATTTTTCCAAACTCCCACAAGGTTTGCAAGACATCGTAAACGATGAAAACAAACGCAAGAAACTTGTCATATATATAAATCCGCCTTACGCGGAAAGTGGTGATATTAAACAGAGAAGTGGAACAGGAAAAAATAAGACAAGTGTTGCTCAAAATAAAATCCACGATAAATATCATTCACAATTATCTGGTGCCAATCGTGAATTATTTGCCCAATTTATGGCGAGAATTTATTTTGAAATCCCTAACAGCAAGATAGCTAATTTTTCAAAATTGAAAATTTTGCAATCTGCTTACTTTTCAGATTTTCGTTCATTTTTTAAAGCTTCGCTTGAAAAAATATTTTTGGTTCCAGCAGATACGTTTGATAACGTAAAAGGCAAATTCCCAATTGCCTTTTACATTTGGAATACAGAATTACAAGTAGAGTTTAGAAGTATAACCGCTGATATTTATAATAAACAAGGTGATTTTTCTGGAACAAAAGAAATAATATCTTATGATAATTGTTATTATTTCAGTAAATGGGTGAATTCTTTCAAGTTAAAATCAGGTTTTCATCTTGCTTGGCTGCAAGGCGTAACAAGAAATGATTTCCAAAATCAAAATGGCATTACGATTAGAAATAAAAAAGAACAAATTGCTGTTCCGCGTGGCATTGATATTTATGATAGAAATTTAGTGGAATCCTGTATCTGCTATGCTGTAAGAATGTGCGTAGACGCTGATTGGCTTAATGACCGCGATCAATTTTTATATCCAAACGATAATTGGAAATCAAGCAAAGAATTTCAAAATGATTGTTTGGTGTATACGCTTTTTAGCAATGAAATTCGAACAAAATTTGGCGCAAATGATTGGATTCCATTTACTGAACAAGAAGTAAATTCAAAAGAAAAATTTGAAAGTAATTTTATGACTGACTTCATAAAAGGAAAAATCAAATTAGACAATCAAGTTGACGGTTTGTTGTTCGACAATGAAGCAAACGGAATTTACGATAATAAACCACGACAATTTTCAGAAGAAGCAACTGCGGTTTTTAATGCAGGACGTGAGCTTTGGAAATATTATCATTCGCAAAGAGGTGTAAATGTAAATGCAAGTTTCTATGACATAAGAGAATACTTTCAAGGACGCGGCGACAAAGGGATAATGAACTCAAAAAGCGCAGACGAGGAATACACAAAGCTGATTGCCGACCTGCGAGAAAAATTAAATTTACTTGCAGGCAAAATAACACCAAAAATTTATGAGTATGAATTCCTGAGAGGATAACTGCTGGTAACAGCGGTTTGGCAAAGGTGACGGTTCAGTGTTCTGCGCACACATTTGCGGTGATAATCACCACCTTCGCCAAGTTGAGAAACGTTAGCGACAATATTGTGACAACATACCCACTACACGAGCAGTGTACGCGTCTCCCATCAAAGCAGAATCAATCGGCATGGAAGTGCTTGCGGCGGGAAGCCATTTTCGTGCGTTTCTCAGAAGTCCCGTAAAACCCGCTGCATGATAGCACATGGGAAAATAGTATCTCCCCGAAAGCCCAAACCCCACCGCCAGTTTTACGGGTTTCTTACTCCAAATCCACCAGAATCTGGTTGCGCAGAATGTCTTCCATCGTTTCGCGCTGCCGGATCAGTTTGGCTTGTCCGTTGTAAACCAGCACTTCCGCCGGACGGAAACGTCCGTTGTACTGGCTGCTCATGGTAAAACCGTAGGCTCCGGCGTTCAGAATGGCCAGAATGTCGTTTTCGCGCACTTCATTGAGTTGGCGGTCGGTGGCAAACGTATCGGTTTCGCAAATGTAGCCCACCACATCGTAGTTTTTCAATTCGCCCGCCGGATTGGAAACATTGATGATTTCGTGGTACGCATCGTACAGCATCGGGCGGATGAGGTGGTTCAGTCCCGAATTTACCTGCACAAACGTCACGTTGGGCGTGTGTTTCACTTGGTTGGCAGTCACCAGCAAAAGGCCGCTTTCACTGACCAAGTATTTGCCTGGTTCCAGCCACATTTCCAGTTGCCTTCCGTATCCGGCGCAAAATTCTTGGAACGCCGCCGACAATCTCTTTCCCAACGCGGGCATATCAGTGGTTTTGTCGCCCTCCCGGTATGCCACCTTGAAGCCGCCGCCAAAGTCAATGAATTGCAGGTCGGGAAACTGGCGCGCGGCATCCAATAGCACGCGTGCGCCATCCGTAAAAGCCCCGGCATCCAGCACATCCGAACCCGAATGGATGTGCAACCCGTTGATGTTCAGGCGGTATTTCTTTACCAAGTCATGTACATCAGATAGTTGTGCCAGCGGGATGCCAAACTTGGAACGTTCATGGCCGACTTGGATTTTGGCGTTGCCACCCGCCAAAATGCCCGGCTTCAAGCGGATGCAACACGAAACCGTGCCGCCATACACTTGCCCGAATTTTTCCAGCATCGTCAGGCTGTCAATGTTGAGGCCAATGCCCAGTTCCACCGCTTCCCGGATTTCCGCAAAATCCACGCCGTTGGAGGTAAACGTGATGTCGTTAGCCGCAAAACCCGCCAGCAACGCCTGCCGCGCTTCGGCCACCGAAACCGCATCCACGCCAATGCCTTGTTTTTGCATCAGTTTCAAAACCGAAATATTGGTCAGTGCTTTGCTGGCAAACTTGATGCGCAGCGGCACACTCGAAAAGGCATTTTTGAGGCTGTTTATTTGCCCCACGATAATGCCGGCATCATATAAGTACAGCGGCGTACCAAAATCTTGGCAAATATCAATGATGTCGAGTCCTTGAATATGAGATAATTGTCTGTTAATCTGCATTGGTTCGAATTGGGCTTCTCGCGAAAAGGATAAATGAATTTAAGAAAAGGATAAATGAATTTAAAAAGAAATCTTTCAAAAATAGTATCTTTTTGAATGCCAAAACTCCCCGGTATAAAAGTGAAAGATTTATGGGAGAAAAGTTGAAAGGATGGAAAAAATAAGACAATTTTGTCACGAAAAAAATGTCTTATCAATTATGGAAACTTTTGGCGAATATGTTAGGAGTTTGAGGCAAAACCGGAAAATGCGCATCCGCAAACTGGCCGCCGCTTTGGACATTGACTCGTCCACGCTCAGCAAAATTGAGCGTAACGAACGGCAAGCAACCAAGGCATTCATTCCCATTGTCGCCCAATTGTTTGACATTGAGGAAAAAGAAGTGGCGGTAAAATTCTGGGCCGAAAAAATCACCTACGAACTCCGTGATGAGGCTTTTGCATTGGAAGCCCTTAAAGTTGCCGAGCAAGAGATTACATACTTGAAAAACAAACCTTGAAAAACCAATCGTAAACATTCCAATACATGACGGAAATTATAACCAAAGAAGAAAACATCGCTTCGCTGATTTATCTGGTACGCGGGCAAAAAGTGATGATTGACAGTAATCTGGCAGCATTGTACGGCGTGGAAACGCGGGTGCTGAACCAAGCAGTGAAACGGAATAATACAAGATTTCCGGAAGACTTCATGTTTCAACTGTCTGATGATGAGTATGAAAATTTGAGGTCACAATCTGTGATCTCAATAAAATACAACAAGAGCAGGCGCTACCTGCCCTATGTTTTCACCGAACACGGCACAGTCATGCTGGCAAGCGTACTCAACAGCGACGCGGCCGTGAAGGCGAGTATCCACGTGGTGCGGACTTTTGTGAAACTGCGTGAGTTTTTAACGGCCAACAAGGATTTGGCGGTGAAAATGCATGAATTGGAACGGAAGACGCAGGAGAAATTCAATGAACAGGACGGGCAGATCGGATTGATTTTCCAAGCGATTGAACAATTGACGCAACCAGACCAAGAACCGCGCGAACGGATTGGATTCAAGTCTGGCAAGTAAGCACAAGCCGGTTTCCTTATTCGGTGCTTCCGGCGGAACCGTTGATAATGCCGCCAAAAAACAATGCGTTCATGAACAGTTTGTTGGTTCCGTACCAGAAAGCGCGGAAATTCGGGTTGTCGGTCATCAGGATTACCTTGCCGCTGCCCGAGGTCTGCACAATCACCGCCGCCGAGTTTGCCAGTTGTTTCAGGTTGGGCTTGGAAATGTATCCGCTCAACAGCGGACTGGCTGTGTATTGCAGCGGTGTGGCGTACGGGTTTTTAAACTTTTCCATGAAAACCGTATTGTCCTTGAAAACCGGCAACAGGTCTTCCTTGTAACCATAACCGAGCGGATGTGAACGGTCGAGGCGTACTTGGAAAATGGCTCCGGCAATGTCTTGGGCGCGGGCATTTTCTTCCAGAAACACATAGGGTTTGGTACTTGTCGAGTCAATCGGCGGCTTTTTCATTTTCACGTTTGCCAGTCCGTTGGTGGCGGCCCACGCAATGGCTTCGGTCATGACAATGAGGATGTTGCCATCTTGTACCCAACGCTTCAATGTGCTGCTGTTCAGACCATTGTATTTGCCGCCAACCATCACAATCGTGTTGTATTTCCACAAGTCCACGCGGTTCACGTAGGCCATGTCCACCATCGTGGGCGGCATATTGTACCGTTGGTCCAGCAGGTGCCACACTTCGCCTGCATCAGTGGGCGTGATGCCCGTGCCTACCAGCAGCATTACCTTAGGCTGTGCCACGGGGGCAAAGTTTCCGCTACCAAAATCAATTCCAGAAACGGTCAGGCCGGAAGTCACGCCCGTGATTTCCAGACCGTCGCGCTTGGCGAGCAATTGCATTTCTCCGAGAATCTCATCTTTGGCTTTTGATTGCAAACCGACCGGAACCAGTATGGTTCCGTAGTCGAAACCTTGTGCTTTTCCCTGCACGGTTGCCGTGAAAGCCTTGGTGGCCACGCGCACTTGGTAGCCTTTTTTGAGCAGTTCGTTCACGGCTCGCGGAGCGTAATAGTTGTCCCACGCCAACAGGTAACCGTACGCCTCGGCATCGCCGCCGACTTTGCCTTCGGGGAAAACAGCGGATGAAAGTTTGTTGCCCAACGCGGCGGGGGTTTTCGTTTCGGCAAAGGGCATATTGAACGCCAATGGCAGCGAAAACGCCGAAATATCGTAAAACAGGCTGTCTTCAAAACTTGTCCGCTTCTCGAACATGGATTTGATGAGGCGGTATTGCGGCTGGTTTCCGGGGATGAAATACGAACCGTCGGGAGCGAAGGTTTGGCCTCCGGCGGGGATACTATTTTTAAGCGGATGCACATCCACTTTCTGTTGCGTCAGGATTTTGAGCATCTCATAGGTGCGGGCCTTGTCGTGCTGGTTGCCAAATACATAGCCATTGGCAGCTTTGCTTTCGCTGGCGACATTGCGGTAAAAATCGCGTTGGAAACCGAGCAAATCCACGCGCAACGCCCGCGCCGCCGCCAGCGTGGACAGCATGGTGGTGAACTGGTTGCGGATGGTGAACGGAAAAGTGAGCACGCCGTTCACGGTTTGCTGGGCGTGCCCGCGCGAACTGCCCTGCTCAAACAGGATGCCTACGCAACCCTGCACATCGGGATAGGTGGAGCCTTTGCCGTAATAGAAATCGTCAAAGTTTTCCTCCGTAAAATACAGCGAGCCGATCTTGTCCAAGGCTTTGGCATGAAACGCTCCGATTCTCCGGGTCAGTTCTTGGTTGGTTTTCGGCGTGAGCGGATGCACGCGGCTCTGCACGCCGGGCTGGAAAAAAAACGTGCTGTTGCTGCCCATCTCGTGGTGGTCGGTGAGAATGTTGGGCTTCCATTCCTGGAATTTTGCCGCACGGCCTTGGCTTTCAGGATGTTGCACATACAGCCAATCACGGTTCAAATCGAACCAGTAGTGGTTGAAACGGCCACCGGGCCACGTTTCGCTGAACTCGCGGCTGTCGGCATCGGTCACCAGCGTGCGGCTTTTGTTCGTATTCGCCCAGTGCGAAAACCGCTGCATTCCGTCGGGATTAAACACCGGATCAACCAAAATCACCGCTTCGTTGAGCAGCGAATCCATGGCCGGGCCTTGCGCCGCCGCCAAATGGTAAGCCAGCAGCAGCATGGCGTTTGCGCCGCTTGGTTCGTTGCCGTGTACCGTGGCCCCAATCCAAACCACGGCGGGCATTTTTTGCAGGTTCAACGCGCCGGATTGTGTCGCATCCGACAATTTGAGGTGTTCAGCCTTGATGTTTTCCAAGTTGGCGCGGTTGGCCGCCCCCGTCACCGTGAGCATTACCAGCGGCCGTGCTTCGTAGGTGCGGGCGTAGGTTTCCAGCGAAATGCGGTCGGAAGCCCGGTCAAGTTCACGCAGGTAACTTACCAGTTGGTCGTGCGTGGCGTGCCAACTGCCCACCTGCCAACCCAGAAACGATTGCGGCGTGGGGATTTTGGCATCATACGTGACCTCTTTTGGAAGGTAATAAGATAGGGAAACACTGTCGGTTTGCGCATTGGCACAGAAAACGGTGAAACCGCCAATCAGGGCGAGCAGTATTTTCTTCATGGTTTGGCGTAGGCTAAGGGGCGGTTTGGGCTTTTTCGAACATACTATTTTGTGGCAGTCCAAGCGAAAATGCCTGAACTAACGGGCGTGTGGCCTGGCGGCTCATGAAGACACGAGCCACGGGCGGTTTGGGCTTTTTGAAAGATACTATTTTGGGCGGCTCACTTCCCGTATTTGTCACCAAATCGCTTGTAGAGGCGTTTTTGCTTGTCGTCGAGCGTGATTTGGCGGCCTTGGATGAATGCGTGCGTAACATCGTTGGTGCGCATATCGAGCAAATCGCCCGAGGAGACGACGATGTTGGCATCCTTGCCGGTTTCGAGCGTGCCGGTGCGGGTGTCAATGCCCAGGATTTTGGCGTTGTTCAGCGTGACCAATTGCAAGGCTTCTTCCTTGGTGAGTCCGTGCCCGGCGGTTTGGCCGGCCACAAACGGCACATTCCGGTATTGGTAGGGCTGCCCTTCATAAGAGATTCCGGTCAGGATTCCCGCTTTGTGCAGGATGGCGGCCAGTTTGTAAGGCATATCCACATCTTCTTCGGGGCGGCTGGGCAGGCGGTGTGGCGAGTTGAGCAGCACCAGTACGCTGTTTTGCTTTAGGAAATCCAGAATAAGATAGGCATCCGCACCACCCACAACCACGTATTTCCTGACTTGGTGCGACTTGGCGAAATTCACCGCCTCCACTATTTCCTTGGCATAATCGGCGCGGACATACAGCGTTTTCGAGCCGTCGTACAGCCCTTTCATGGACGACAGTTTCAGGTTTACGGGAACCGGATTTTTGATTTGGGCATATGCAAACGCATCTTTGAACGTGCGGTCCAGTTCGTCGAGTATTTCGCCGCGCCTTTCGTTTTTCTTGGTCGGGCCGGGATTGAAAAAGCCGCCCATCGTGAACATATTGGGCCAATTGAGCCACACGCCATCATCCTTGCGGTAGGCCGCATCCTCCCAATTCCAGCCGTCGAGCTGCACCACCGATGAAGTGCCCGACACCACGCCGCCTTCGGGCACGGTTTGCGCCAGCAGCACGCCATTGCCCCGCGTAATCGGAATGTGCTCTGAATCAGTGTTATACGATACCAGCGACCGTATGTTCGGATTGACCAAGCCCGTTTCGGTATTGTCCTGCGTGGCTTTCACGGCTCCGATTTCGTCCAAACCCAGCCGCGTGTTGGGCGCAATGATGCCCGGATAAATGTGCTTGCCCGTTGCATCCAGCACTTCAGCGTTGCCCGTGCCGGTTTGGGCGTTGCCGATGGCCGTAATCTTGCCATTATCAAATACAACCGTGCCGTTTTCAATCACCTGCCCGTTGCCAACATGGATTGTGCCGCCTTTCAAGGCAATGGCTTTGGCTTGCGGCTTGGCCACGGAAGGTGGCTGGGCAAAAGCCACTGTACTGATTACCAGCGTAAAAAATGCGGAGTAGATTTTTTTCATGG
Source organism: Sphingobacteriales bacterium (assembly GCA_043789005.1). GTDB lineage: Bacteria > Bacteroidota > Bacteroidia > Cytophagales > 172606-1 > Xanthocytophaga. Next base: position 20,241 of record JAYWIH010000074.1, on the reverse strand, counting down.
CGGTGTTTGGTTGTGGAAGGTGTGGTGGGAAAATAGTATCTTTTGAAAACGGCAAACCCTTTCTACCTGTTGTTCCGGCAGATTGCGGGATTTTGCTCGGCTCGGCACACGAACATAACATTTTCCAAAGAATTTTCCACCTCTTGCTTTGGATGGGCATGAATTTCAACGCGGTTTTCCCGAAAACGCTCTGGCTCGGCAAGATTTTCCCACAATCCCACCGCAAAAATAGTATCTTTCAAAAAGCCCAAACCCACCTCAACTGGCGGGCTTGTTATCTTTCAATTCCACAAGCGGCTTTTGGATGTCCTCGCTGTGCGTGATTTCGAGTGTCTGGATTGGGAAGGGGATGACGATTCCGTTTTCGCCGAATGCTTTTTTGATGGCCTTGATGGCATCGCTCATGGCTTGCGGCGGCCCGGCTTGGGCTTGGTCTATCCAAAACCACATCAGGAAAGTGATGCTGCGGTCGCTGAAATTCTGGTAATGGAATTCCACGGGCTTGCCGGGTTGCAGAAACGGCAGCGACACAATGGCGGCCATTGCCACATCCTGCGCTTTTTGCAGGTCATCGTCGTACGATACGCCGCAGTTCAGTTGCATTCGCCGTTGGTTGCTCTTGCTGAAATTGACGATGGGTTTCTGGAAAATGTCGCGGCTGGGAATTTCAATTTCCTGTCCGCCAAAATTGTCAATGATCGTGGAGCGGATGTTGATGGCCTTGACCATGCCGAAATAACCGTTTGTCTCCACCACATCGCCCACGCGGATAGGCTGCTGGATGGCAATGAAAGCACCCGACAGGAAGTTGGCCGTCAAATCCTGAAACGCAAAGCCCAATGCCAATCCAATGATGCCCGCACCGGCCAGCAGCGAGGTTACCGCTTGGTTGAGGCCCAAAATGTTGAGGCCCACGAAAATGCCAACGGCAATGACAAACAGCCGTAGGAAACTGCTCGTCAGGTTTACCAGCGAGGCATTGCCGGTAACGCGCGACATCAGCCGCATCACCGCTTTCTTGATGTAGCCCGATGCGGCACCGAACAGCGCCACCACCAAAATGGCGATCAGCAGGTTGGGTACGTGGCTGACGGCTTGTTTGAGCCAAGAAAAAATTTTGTCGTGTATTAGATGGATGGCTTCGTGAATGTCCATGCGTGGCGTAGATAGGGCTTTAAAGTCGAAAGTCTGATTGTTCGAGCAGGCAAATAACCCATGATTTTGCAAAATACTAAGTCGCGCCGGAAAATAAATGCGGTTGCGTTCCCAAAGTCGTTCACTTTGCCCGGCTTTGAAAAAGCAAAACCCCGGACTCGAAAAGTCCGGGGTTTGTGTTTGGTTGCAACGGTTGTTACAGGCTGTTACAGTTGCACCCGGCTCACCAAGCCGCTTTCAGTCTTGATTTCAAACGAAACGCCTTCGGCCTTCATTTTGCCCAAGTCATACACGCGGATAAAACTGCCTTGCTGGGTCAGCATTTCCGAGTGGATTTGCTGGTTGTTGTGGTCGAAAATGGTTACTTCAACCGCGTCGGCAGTGCAACCCACCAACCGCAACTGGTACTTGTGGTTTTCCAAAGCGGTTACTTCGGCTTTGCGTACATTGCTGGTAATCAGGTTGTTGTAAGCCACCGCCAAGTCGGTTTTGCCATTTGCATCGGCTACCGTTACGTTGTAGTTGCCAGCGGGCATTCCCGAAAAGTTGTACGGACGCACAAACCCTTTCTGGTTCTGGATTTCGTCTTCCATTACCACACGGCCTGTTTGGTCTTTAATGACTACGCGTACCAAGCCGCTCTTTGCCGAGTTGTACACCAGTTTGTAAACCGAAGCGCGGCTTGTGGAGTTGATTACTGCCTTTGCAGTCCCTTTCGCATCGTCCAAGTTGTCTGATGCGAATCCCAGCGTACCAACAGCTACTGTCAATAACGCTACTAAGATTGATTTTTTCATGATTTTGCTGATTTGATTGTTAATGAATTGATTGATGAATTGTTTCGTATGGATTGAATGTGTTAGGCCGCTCACTCAAGCGACGATACAAATGTAGGGGGCGGGCTGCCTTGAAAAAATCTAATTTTTAAGAAAATCTTAATTGGTAAGGAATTTCGGCAAAGATGAAGTGAAGTCTGAAAAAAGCAATATGATACTATTTGAATAATTATATTTGAGGGATAATTAATTTTAGGATGATATTGTTGTTTCCATTCTTTGGGAGTTGTTTGAGATTTCAGAATCATTATTTCTATCTTTGAAAAAGACAATTATTTTCATCTTTTAATCAAATTATTGATTAGAGATTTTTAACTTTTCAAAGATAAAAATGTAACTATTTTAATATTAAAGGATTTTGCCAGCATTGGAATAATATAATAATAACGTCTTTGCCGAATGCGTGTGATGCCAAAGCGCAAATGGGCGAAAAAAAGAGACAATGAACCTGAAATGTCAAAAAACGATGTAAGAAAACCAGTCAAAAAGAACGATTTTGTTTGATTGGAGACAGTATTTGGTTGCTCTTCCATTTAACTATGAAATTCATTTCATAGTTAAACACCTGATAATCAGTTTTTTACTGTGAAAACGGATGGATTTTACGCGTAAAAACCTTACATGAAAAGATGTAAGAATAATTCACGGCAGGAAGCAGAGGGTTCACAATGCCCGAAAGCGCATGGGGGCGGGGTTTATTTGTTCCAATCCCTGAGGTTTTTTGCAATGCTCGCAAAAATCCGGTCAATTTGTTCGGGTGTGCAGTCGGCGGAAAGTTGGATTTGGACGCTGAGTTGGACTGGCGGATGCGTTGCCAGCGTCACTGGAAGGGTGGTGGCGGGGGGCTGGATTGGCACTGTTTCGGCACTATGCGTGCTGGTTTTCGGCTCGGGAGCGGGCTGTTGTTCGGTTTTCCCATCGGCAAACAACGATGGCCGCAAAGGCTTGGCCATGGCTGTTTTGGACATTTCGCGCGTTTTATGGCGGTCATCGGCCATCACTTTGCCATTGCGCTGTTCGCCCGGCACCAATGCTTCGCAAAGCATCAGGTAAAATGCGGCCATTTTGCGGGCCGAGGCTTCGCCTACGCGGGCTTTGTTCTTGAACCAGCCTTCCACTTTTGACCGGTCGGCGGGGTCAATCACGGCATCGTTCAGTTCCTGCGGATATACTGCCCGGCGAATGTTGTCGCAAACGCCCGCGTAGGCGGCATCATCGCGCCAGTCGTAGGCAAGGTCGGTGGGTTTGCCGTCGTCGTCAATGAAGCCGATGGCACGCAGCGGCGGAATCACGTTGGTGCGTGCCGAATCCTCACCCATTTCAAAGTGCATGGCCAAAAAGCCGGGCGTGATTTTGATGTTGGGGTTACTCTGGAATTTCTTGCGCAATGCCCACCAGTTGGTCACCGACAGTTTCGGATACGAAATTTCACTTGCCATTTGCCTTTGCCGCTAACTGTTTGACATTGAAGCGTTAAAAGTAAAAAGAAAGGGCTTGTGAAAAAAATAAGCCCCGGCTCCGAAGCGGGGCCGGGGAAAATAGTATGTTTCAAAAAGCCTAAACCTGCGGTTTTGCGCACAAGCTGAAGCGTGTGCTACTGCGTTTTGGCGGCTTTTCCCGTTGCCTGTTTAATGGCCTCAATTTCGTTCCCATCAATCGGCGAGCCGTCGGGCTTGAGTATTTCGTGAAACCAGACGGCCGGTTCGCGGCCATTCACGTAGGGTTTTTCCCAACTGTCCCACGGCAGGTGGGTTTGGGTCTTGCCCACCACAAAGCCCCAGTTCACCATGCCCACATTGTGTTTCTTGGCCACGGGCAGGTGTGTCTGGAAGCGGCTACCATTGCCCCGCGCCATGAATTCGGTGCAAATCAGGGAGCGGTTATAGGTTTGCAGGCTCTTGATTGAGTTTTCGAGCGAAGTTGCGTCATTATAGTTGTGAAAAGTAATCACGTCCGAGTTTTCCAGGCATATTTTTTCCGTCGGGCTCCACGTTTCGGGCTTGCCCCAGTCGGCATCCTTGCGCAGCACCCAGACCCCGGCCGTAACGGGCTGCGAAGGCTTGGCCGCCCGCACCCACGCAAATACGTGCGGCAGCATCCGGTTCACGATTTCGATCTTGTTTTTCGGCTCCAAGTTTTTCGGGCTTTTGACACCGTAGCTGTTATCATTGGTATTGTCGGGTTCGTTCCACACGTCCCACATCAACACACGGTTGTCGTTTTTGAAAGCTCCGACCACGCCTTTCACATACGCTTCCAGACGCGGATACTGCGACACGTCGGTCAATGCTTCGGCTCCCGGACTTTGCATCCAGCCCGAATTATGCACGCCAGGCGTGGGTTCGCGCTGCTTGCCAAGTTTCGGGAACGGATCCCAGCACGAGTCGAACAGCACCAGCATCGGGCGGATTTTGTGCTTCTGGCAAATGTCCAGAAACTGGCCTATGCGCTTAGTGAAGCCCTGCGGATCCTGCTGCCAAGGCAGATCGTGCAGGAAAACGCGCAACGTGTTTACGCCCATCGTTTCGGCCCAGCCCAGTTCTTTGTCTATCTGTGCGGGATCAAAGGTGTCGGCCTGCCACATTTCGAGTTCGTTGATGGCCGTGGCCGGATTGTAATTGGAACCGAAGAGCCACGGTTGCCGGGCATACCATGCATTGGCTTTGGCGGCAGTCCAGCGGGCGGGCTGGGCCATGGTCTGGGACATGGCCGGACAAGCGAGCAGGCCAATGAGGAGGAAAATCTTGAGCGTCTGTTTCATGATGCGGCAGGCTGGATGTCAGGTGAAAGTTAAGGGATCATACAGGTAAAACCGCGCCGGACTTTTGTTTTCACGCGGACGAAGAGGAGGTTTGGGCTTTTTGAAAGATACTATTTTCCGTCACTTGCGTTTCAGGTTGCCCAGCAGCGAGAACAACGCGTTGCCGCCAATCAGGTTGGGCACGTACTCGGTGACTTGACTGGCGTAGCGCACCGACTCGACGGTATAAAACGCGTTAGGGTTGTGGCTGTTGATAATGGCCAGCAACTCGGGCAGGTCGTGGCGGCTGATGACCGAATAAATGAGTTTCACGTTTTCGCGCTTGCCTTCGCCCTCCACAAACGTGAAGCCGAACTTGGACTGCCGCAATTGCTCGATCAGTTCGGGCACTTCGCGCCGCGTAATCACGCGCACCATCACTTTGCCCAGCGCGAGGCGTTCCTCAAACAGCATACCGAAATAAATGCCCGTGGCAAAACCCGCCGAATAGCCCACGTAGCAAGCCAGATTGTTCAGGTTGCGCATGATGGTGCTGATGGCGAAAAGCCACATCAGCGACTCAAAAACGCCCAGAATCGGAGCCAGCTTGCGCCGCCCGCTCATGACCGAAATCTGGCGCAGCGTGGACACCGAAACATCCGTGACCCGCGAGCAGAAAATGAGCAGCGGCAGCAAAAACCAGTGGTAGTGTTCGTGGGAGACGTTGAAATGCTGGCGAAAAAATTCTTCCATGATGCTAATTTGTCTTGGGCCGTGCGTATCGGGTCTTGGGTAAATTATTGAAGACCACTGGTTTGCAAATACGCAAAAGCAATCTTCAATTCGCAGGAAAATCACTTTTCCTTGGTGCAACGGTCATCGGAAACATCGGAGGCAGGCGGGTTTCACGTTTTCAAAAGATACTATTTTTCCCATAAAAATCATGATTTTTCGCGCATATCCCACGAATTTTTGAAGCCTGCGGGTTTTTTTGCTATCGCAGCACCAGCGAAAACAACTCGTCGAGCCGGGCCACGGCGTGTACGTGGATATCGAAATTGTCCACATTCAAGCCTTTCAGGTTGTATTTGGAAATGTATATCTCCTTGAAACCCAGTTTGGAAGCCTCGGCAATGCGGTTTTCAATCCGGGTTACGGCGCGGACTTCGCCGCCCAGGCCCACTTCGGCGGCAAAACAGACGTTGGACGGAATGCTGATATCCTCGTAGGAGGAAACAATAGAGGCGCAAACCGCCAAGTCAATCGCCGGATCCTCCACTTTCAGGCCGCCCGCAATGTTCAAAAACACATCCTGCGTGCCGAGTTTGTAGCCGCCACGTTTTTCCAGCACGGCCAGCAGCATTTGCAGGCGTTTGGTGTCGAAACCGTTGCTGCTGCGCTGCGGCGTGCCATACGTGGCCGGACTCACCAGCGACTGGCTTTCGATGAGTAGCGGACGGTTGCCTTCCAGCATCGCGCCGATGGTGATGCCGCTCAGTTCCTCGTCGCGCTGCGAAATCAGGATTTCCGATGGGTTGGAAACCTCGCGCAGGCCGTTGCCGATCATCTCGTAGATGCCCAACTCGGATGTGCTGCCGAAGCGGTTTTTGGTGGTGCGCAAAATGCGGTAGGCCAAGTGGCGGTCGCCCTCGAATTGCAGCACCGTGTCCACCATGTGTTCCAGCACTTTTGGTCCGGCCAACGTGCCTTCTTTGGTAATGTGGCCGATGATGAACACCGGCACGCCGCTTTCCTTGGCGTATTTCATCAGTTCGGCGGCACACTCGCGCACTTGGCTCACGCTGCCCGCCCCCGACTCAATGTACTGCGACTGCAACGTTTGGATTGAATCAATGACCAGCACCTCTGGCTCTATTTCCTGAATCTGCTTGAAGATATTCTGCGTGTTGGTTTCGGTCAGGATAAAAACAGAAGCCCCCAACGCCGCTGAAGGGGCTGCCAGCCTTTCGGCACGCATCTTTATCTGCTGCTCGCTTTCCTCGCCCGACACGTACAGCACGCGGGCGGGCAGGCTCATGGCTATCTGTAACATCAGCGTGGACTTGCCAATGCCCGGCTCGCCGCCAATCAGCACCAGCGAACCCGGCACAATGCCGCCGCCCAGCACGCGGTTCAGTTCCTTGTCGCTGGTGGGCAGGCGTTGCTCCTCGCTGTACTCAATTTCGGCCAAGGCGCGTGGGCGAACCAGTACTTTCTGGCCGTTGCCGGTGGGCCGCCAGGCGGCTTTCTCGGCCTTTTCGTCTTTCTGGACCACTTCCTCCACAAAGGTGTTCCACTCATTGCACGACGGGCATTTGCCCAACCACTTGGGCGACTGGTGGCCGCAATTCTGACAGAAAAAAACGCTGCGGGGTTTTGCCATTTCAGAAGATACTATTTTGGGAAACCCTCTTGGGTCTGGTGTCATTGCGGCGGAAGTTCGCCAAATCGCATTCATTTCCAACACCCAACCCGCCGTTTTGATTCGCAACGCCTGGCCGCAAAACCCGTTTGCAGGCAATTAATTCTTTTGAAAAGAAACCGATTTGATATACCTTGCGTTGTTTAAAATGATTCCAAATAACGCTCATATCTTGGCATTGGCTTTACATCCGGACAAAACGGTGGCGGACATGGCAATCGGGCAAACCGCCACGATTGTGCGGCTGAGCGACGGCGAATTGTCGCTCAAGTTATTGGAGATGGGCTGCCTGCCCGGCGAAACACTCTTGCTCCAGCACATTGCGCCGCTCGGCGACCCGGTTTGCATCCGCGTATCGGGCTATAACCTTTCGCTGCGCAAAGCAGAAGCGGCAACCATTTTGGTTCGGTTTATGGACAGTGATGCGGACAATGGTGTCGCCGCGAATCCAATAGTTTCCATCTTATCCAAACCCATTACCGTCGCATAACTTTTTCGTTGGAAAACCACCCCAAAATAGCGTTGGTAGGCAATCCGAACTCCGGCAAATCGTCGCTGTTCAACCAATTGACGGGCCTGAACCAGAAAGTAGGCAACTTTGCCGGCGTGACCGTGGACAAGAAAACCGGCAGTTGCCGCCTTTCCGATGCGCAAACCGCCAAAATCATTGACCTGCCCGGCACATACAGCCTTTACCCGAAATCGCCCGACGAACAACTGGTGTCTGATATCCTGCTCAATGCCAAAGACGCATGGCATCCCGACTTGGTGGTGGTGGTGGTGGATACGACTAATTTGAAACGCAACCTACTGCTGTTCAGCCAAGTGCAGGATTTGCATTTGCCCGTAATTTTGGTTCTGAACATGATGGATGTGGCCCGGAAGTCGGGCTTGCACGTGGATTTGGCGGCCTTGCAGCAAAGCCTGAATGCCACCGTTGTGGCCACCAACGCCCGCACCGGCGAGGGCATCGGCGAACTCAAGCGCGAAATAGTATCCTGGACAAACCGCAAACCCGCCGATATTTTCACCGATAATCCGGATTTTGCCTCCGAACTCACGCGCGACATCCGCGAAAAATTCGGTTTGCCCAACGATTATGTGGCCGCGCAATACGCCCACCACGCCAAAAATGCACGTTTTCTGGCCAACGGCGATAAGGAATGGATTGGGAAGTTGAGTGAAAAACACGGTTTCCAACCGCAACAGTGGCAAGCCAAGGAAACGCTGGCGCGGTTTGAGCAAATCCGCAAAATAGTATCTTCCGCAATCCTCAAACCCGCCACCCTCCCCGAAAACGCCCTCACCAAGCGGCTCGACAAACTACTGCTGCACCGCGTCTGGGGTTTTGTTATTTTCCTCGCCATACTTTTCCTCATTTTCCAAGCCATTTTTGCTTGGGCGCAGTATCCGATGGATGTGATTGACAACGGAATCGCGCAGTTGAAAGGCTGGCTGCACGCGGTGTTGCCGCCCAGCGTATTGGTCGATTTGCTCACCGACGGGCTGATTGCGGGCATCGGCGGCGTGGTCATTTTCATTCCGCAAATCGCAATCCTGTTCGCGTTCATCAGCATTCTGGAGGAAACCGGCTACATGGCGCGGGTGGTTTTCATCATGGACCGGATCATGCGGGTGTTCGGCCTGAACGGCAAAAGCGTGGTTCCGCTGATTTCGGGCGTGGCCTGCGCCGTACCCGCCATCATGGCCACGCGCAACATTGACAACCGCAAAGACCGCCTGATCACCATTTTCGTCACGCCGCTGATGAGTTGCTCGGCCCGCATCCCGATTTTTACAATCTTGGTGGCGTTGGTCGTGCCCGACCGCACGTGGCTGGGCATTTTCAACTTGCAGGGCGTAACGCTGATGAGCCTGTACCTGCTGGGGTTTCTGTCGGCTATTTTTTCGGCTTGGATACTGAAAGTGCTGCTGAAACGCAAAGGACGCAGCTTTTTTGTGATGGAAATGCCCGATTACAAGATGCCGCGCTGGCAAAACGTAGGCCTGACGATTGTGGAGAAAGTGAAGGCTTTTGTCATGGAAGCCGGAAAAATCATCGTGGCCATTTCCATTGTGCTTTGGGTGCTGGCTTCTTACGGGCCGGGCGATGCCATGAAAACCGCCGAAACCGAAACCCGCCGCGAACGGGCAGACCTGCCCGCCGCCGAAGTGGACAAACACGTGGCGGCCGCCCGTTTGCAAGCCTCTTACGCCGGGCATTTCGGCAAATTCATCGAACCGGCCATTGCACCGCTGGGCTACGACTGGAAAATCGGCATTGCACTGATTACTTCCTTTGCCGCCCGCGAAGTGTTTGTGGGCACTATTTCCACAATTTACAGCATCGGCACCAGCGATAACGACGTGGCCACAATCAAAGAGCGGCTGCGTGCCGAAATCAATCCGCGCACGGGCAAGGCCATGTTCACGCCCGCCGTATCGTTTTCGCTGCTCATTTTTTACGTGTTCGCCATGATGTGCATGAGCACGCTGGCCGTGGTACACCGCGAAACCAAAGGCTGGACATGGCCGGTAATCCAATTGGTGTACATGACCACATTGGCCTACGCCGCCGCCTTTGTGACCTACCAAGTGCTAAAATAGCCCGGCGGGTTTGGCGTTTTCAAAAGATACTGTTTTCCGGATGTTGATTTTCCGGTTTCCCTACAGTTACCTTTTCCGGCGCTGCGCACTAACAGGGAAATTCGGTATCAAAAACCCAAGCGACCATGAAAAACCATTGCATTTTGATGGCGGCAGCCATACTGCTTTTGTGCGCTGATGCGCAGGCACAAATCAACAATGTGTTTGACCGTGCCGTGAGGGCGGGCGAACGGCGCGTGAACAACAAGATTGACCAGGCGATTGACAAAACGTATGACAAAGCGGAAGAGAATGCACGCAGAAAGAAGGCGGATTCAAATGATTCCCAAAAAGAAAAAGGAAATAAAAAAGTGGAATCTGATGAGGGCAATGACAATTCAGAAGGAAACAACGATGCGCCAACCAATGCTGCCTTGCTCAAATCGTACGGCAAGTTTGATTTTGTGCCCGGCGAAAGGGTAATCGTGGTCGAGGATTTTGCGCAGGATGCCGTCGGCGATTTTCCCGACAAGTGGAATTCAACCGGCTCGGGAGCCATCATGACCATCAACGGCAGGCCGGGCCATTGGCTCATGCTCAACAAAATGGGCGAATACCTACCCGAATTTATCAACAGCCTGCCCGATAACTTCACCCTTCAATTTGATTTGGCCTCTAACGAAACGTTTAGTTTTTATTCATCTTATCTGTGGATAAATCTGGTGCAAATGGCCAATCCGGGTAAGGATTTCGCCAAATGGGGCCGCTTCCCCACTCCGACGGAAGGCGTGCGGGTGGGGCTGCATCCGCGCAATGCCGGTAATGGTACGGGTGTGGGCATAACACAGTTTGCCACCTATGCGAAAGGAGAGGAGGTGCTCAAAAATGAAACCGATCAGCGCGCCTTTGCAGGCACGAATAACGTAGTGAAGGTGTCGATGTGGCGACAGAAACAACGCCTGCGGGTGTATGTCGATGAAACCAAAATCTGGGATATTCCCCGGGCTTTTCAACCAGGCATTGCCTATAACGGCTTGGTGTTGTCCATGGGGGATATGCACAAGGATGATGACCGGTATTACGTCAGTGATTTTCGGCTGGCCGTTGGCGCACCCGACACGCGCAACAAACTGCTCACTGAAGGCAAATTCGTGACGCGCGGCATTTTGTTCAATGTCAATTCAGACAAGATAAAACTGGAGTCTTTCGGCGTGCTGAAGGAAATTGCGCAGGTGTTGCAGGAAAACCCGGCGGTAAAAGTCAGAATCATCGGCCACACCGACTCGGATGGCGATGCGGCCAAAAACACCGACTTGTCCAAACGCCGGGCGGCTTCCGTTAAAAATGCCATTACCGGCGAATTTGGCATTGACGGCTCGCGCATGGAAACCGATGGCAAGGGAGCCACGCAACCCTCCAACCCCAACACCACCGCCGAAGGCAAAGCTAACAACCGCCGCGTGGAATTCATTAAATTATAGGAGAACGACAAGCTGCGCATCGGTTCCGAATGGCAACCGATTGCGCATCCATCGGTTACCGAAAAATACGCCCACAAGCGGGCAAAAATCACCTTGTATGAATAGGTGGATCAGTGGTTTGGTGGCAACCTTGCAATGACCGTATTTTTGCAAAGAAAAAGTTGTCACCTGCCCGTGGGCAAAATGTTTGCGGTTGCGTGACACCCTTCCCGGATTGTTTTACACAAAGCCAAAAAACACAAACACCATGAAAAACAATTCCTTGAAACTCCGCGCATCGTTGGCAATCCTTGTTCTGGTTGGATTAGCCGCCTTTACCAATCCCCAAAAGACTTCCAAAAAAGAACTTTTGTGCGGAAAAGATAGCAAAAAGTGGGTGGCCACTGAGATAATCTACAACGGAAACAAGATAAACTCAAAACTGGCGCACGTGTACCACATTAACGGGCAGGTGCTGGAAATTACGGGCAGCCGGGATTTCAAAAGCGTTGGCAATTGGAAATTTGTTGACAAAGAATCCGGTATAGAGTTGAATTTCAATGCTGGCAAGGAAATAATCAGCAGCAAGAACAAAATACTGTCATTGACCCGGACGGAAATGAAGGTGGAATACTTCAAAAAATTTAGTGAGAACGACAAAGGCATGGCACAAGTGACGTACACCCACTCGCCCGAGTGAGCGGCATCAACGGGAATAATGGTCTGGGATCGTGTAGGAAACCCGCTGGTTTTACGTAAGTTATTTCTCAACACAACGCAAGCGGCCGCCTTTCCCTTGGCTTCATGCTGCCTGTCGGCATCATCCGGAAACAACCAAACCGACATCCGCAACATTCAAAAGCGGCAGGTTGGAAAAGCAAGGCGGCCCATTCACAAGTGGAATGGGCGGGTTTGGGGTTTTGAAAACATACTATTTTTAACCTCTTTGTTTTTGCTCTTTTTCTTTCGGCCGGGGCCAGTCAAGGCTTTCAGCGGGCTTTTTTGAGCACAATCATTTCCTTGTATTTGGCAATGATCTGGTCATGGAAGGCTTGCAGGTGCGAAAAATATTCGGCCGGGATAAACACATTTTTCATCTGGACGCTGGTTGCCAATTGCAGTTGCGGGCCGTTGGCAGTAATTTGGTAGCGAAAATTTCCCATGTTGCCGGGCAGCGAGAGCAGCAGCGGCTTGGGCATTTCCTGCACTTGGTAATTGGCCGGAATGCGCAGATTCAGCACGAATTGAAAGTTTTTGGGATAGTCCAGCTCCACGGGCAGGTTTCGTTTAGTGCCTTTGAACGGATTTTCGTGAAACTGGTGCCACAATACAGGCTGAAAATACAAGGTGGCCGCTTGGTTACCGGCAGCTTCTTCCGGTTCCAGTTGGTATTTTTGCACCAAGTACTCGTCCGGATTGTCCATATTTTCCTGCTCAAATTTGAGCAGCTTTTTGTCGCCAAAAATGGTTTTTTGCTGGGTGATGAATTTCTCCTCACCCAATTGGCGAAACTTTTGGCGCGCCTCCGAAGCCCCGTAGCCTTCGTACCGAACCGAAAAATTGTACAGCGGCTTGCCCGGATTCTCCAGGTTTATTTCGGCAAAAACGGTTTCCTTGGAAACTTGCGTTTGCTCAATCGGCAGCCAACGGCTGGCTTTTTTGTCCAGCAAAAACGCCGACCAATTCAAATCCTCGGGAGCCAATAAATTGTAGGGGCGCAACGGATTGGTGGCATCCAGCAGAAGGTCTTTCCCGTCGCTTTTCACGTTGGCAAGCACTTGGTTGAACTGCGCCAGCATGGGATATGATTTTTGTACTTTTCCATGGGGTCGCGTGCTCAGTAAAGCCGGGTTGGCAAGCAAGTTGGCTTCTTGCAGCAGCAACGTCAGGAACAGGTTTATTTCCGCACTGCTGCCTTGCCTGCTTTTCACGAAGTCGCTGAAAGGTTGCTCGGTAAAAATGCGGTGCTTGCCATTCCAAACAAAACCGTCCCTCACATGATTGTAAATCTTGCGAATCTTGGTTGGCTCATTATCGGCAGGCGTAAGTAGCTGATTGATAATGTCCTTGGCCGCGCCGTGCCGGTTCAGGTAGCCGGCATAATTGTCGGTGAGCAGCAATTCCTCGGCCAGTTTTTCCCAAGTGGTCATCAGCGTTTTGTATTCCACGCCGCCGCCGCCAACGCTCGGATCCACTTTTTTATAGCCCGCCAATTGAAAGCCAACTTTTTCGGCATAGTCGAAATGATTGGCAACGAAAGGCTCTTTCACCAGCGCCGGAATGTTTTCCAATACCCATTTGGAAACCGGCTGATCTCCTTGTTTTTGGTACTTTTGCATGAGGCGGTCGCCTTGCAGCAGCACCCGGTAATCCAAATCGCCAACCATAATCTGCACGTTCATCTCGCTGTGCAGCGTCGGGATATCGCTCTGAAAAAGCCAACCTTCTAGGAAAGTGTAGTTTTGCGAAATGGTGCGGTAGCGGTATTCGATGATTGAACCGGCTTCCACCAGCGGGAAACCGAACCGTTTCTCGCGCCAGTCTTTGGAAATTTCCACGTCAAACACTTGGTTGTTGGCCACTTCGGTTACAACCGTTTTTCCGGTTTTGTCCACGCTGATGGTTTGCGCCTCCACTTTTTCAATCCGTTCGAGGCGGTCCTTTACGTAGTAAGGCAGCGAAATATCCGCTTCGTCCAGTGCTTTCTTGTCCAGAATCTTGATGCGTTTGTGCCGTTCAATGGTGATTACGCCGTAATCAATCGTGATTTTACCGTAATCGGACAATACCACCGCTGAAGCCGAACTGTCGAAACTGCAAACGGTCATTTTGGCCTCCTTGTCCGAAATCCTGCCCCATTTCACCGGATTCTGGGCAAAAACCACGGAAGAAAAGCAAAGCAAAAGATAAAAAAGGCCGGGCGGCAGTAGTTTTTGTTTCATGGTTTGACGTGCAGGTTTGGCGTTTTGAAAAGATACTATTTTGGTTTGCCATTCCGGCAAAGGAGCAGTCCGGACAACTTTGGCAGAGTTTTGGACTCTGCCAAAGTTTCCAAGTGAATGCCAGATTCCTCGTGCCTCGGAATAACAAGCGGATATAAAATGCCCGTACACAAAAAATTCCACCGGCGTGCCGAGTGGAATTTTTTTGTGGATGACGTGCAGGTTTCGGGTTTTTGAAAGATACTATTTTCAGCCATCCGTTGTTCTGAACCTGTCCTGTCACAACTTGATTTTCTCGCGTTCCGTCACTTCCGTTTGGATGCGGATGGATTCGGTGTGGATGAGTTTGAACATTTCGGCCACGAAATCCTTGTTCACGCGCATTTTTTCGGCCCATTCCGGGCGCGACTTGAAGATTTCGCCCCAGCGGTCTTGTTGGAAAACGGTCACGTTGTGTTCGCGCTTGTATTCGCCGGCCTTCTCCACCAGATTCATGCGTTGCGCCAAGGTTTCCAGCAGTTCGCGGTCAATGTCGTCAATCTGGTGGCGCATATCCTCGAGCTGGTTCATGAACAGCGCATCGTCGGAAGTGGCTTGGCGGGTGCGCAGGGCGGCCAGAATCTGCTCTAAGGCCGCCGGAGTCACTTGCTGGGCCGCATCGCTCCACGCATTGTCCGGATCCAAGTGCGACTCAATCATCAGTCCGTCGTAGTTCAAGTCCAGCGACTTCTGCGACACTTCGTAAATGGCCGTCCGCTTGCCCGTAATGTGGCTCGGATCGCCAATAATCGGTAAGTCTGGGAAGGCGGTTTTGAGTTCGATGGCAATGCCCCACAGCGGCTCGTTGCGGAATTTGGTTTTGCGGTGCGTGGAAAACCCTCGGTGGATGGCGGCGATGTTGCGGATGCCCGCGTTGTAAATCCGTTCGATGGCACCAATCCAAAGAGCCAGTTCGGGGTTTATCGGGTTTTTAATCAGCACCGGCACGTCCACGCCTCTCAGCGCATCGGCCATGTCCTGCACCGTAAACGGATTGACCGTGGAGCGGGCACCAATCCAGAGAATATCCGCCCCGGCCTTAAGGGCCTCCTCAATGTGCTGCGGCGTGGCTACTTCCGTGGCAAACGGCAGCCCGGTGGCTTCCTTTACCGATTTTATCCACGGCAGGGCTTTGGCTCCGTTGCCTTCAAAACTGCCCGGCTTGGTGCGCGGTTTCCAGATGCCCGCGCGTATGGCACTGACATTCAGTTTCTTGAGTGCCAAAGCCGTATTCACGAGTTGCTCTTCGGTTTCGGCACTGCACGGACCGGAGATAATCAGCGGCTTGTCGGCATCCTTTTTGATCCACGCTGAAAGCGGATTGAAAGTGAGTTTTTCCTTTGACATAGGTTAGTTCTGCATTAGGGAGGTGAGGGTTTCTGCCCGGAAAATTATACTATTTTATGAAAGACAGTTTGCCGAATCGAAGTCTGATTTGATGGAAAAGGCAATTTAACGCATCCGGGGCGAATAAAAAACAGTTGCCGGGTAAAAAGTTTCCTGCTTGGATGCTTTTTCCGCATTCCTCCTGAAAACCAAAACGGGTGAAACAGGATGGCAGGTTTGGATGCCGGGAAAGATACTGTTTTGGCATGGAATCACAATTCAAGACAAACCGTACTTGAAAGCGAATAAAAACGGGACTGTTTTCGGCAAAATTTTTAAATTTGTACAGCCCTGCCATTCTTTCAAATAACAGCCGTCAAGCCACCGTTTTGCGTGAACGGATGAAACGAAAGCAATGTGCCTGCCCGGTATGTGTTTGCCCGGTAATTGAACAGAAAAACGTTAAAAAAGACTGACGATATGAAACGGATAACCCTTGAAGTGAAAGACGACAATTATGCATTCTTGATGGAGTTGCTAAGGAATTTCAATTTTGTCAGGGTGAATGTTTCGGATGAGAATGCTGCCGATGTATTGGAAAGCACCAAGCGCAGCCTTGAACAGATGCAACTGATGCGGACGGGAAAACTGAAAAAACCTTCCGTTCATGAATTGTTTGAGGATTGATGAAAACCGAAGCGGCACATGAGCGACACGCTGATAACATTTACGCCCGAATTTAAACGGCAGTATAAACGTCTGGCAAAGAAATATGCTTCGTTAAAGGCGGATATGCAAGGATTGCTCGATGAACTGGCTGAAAATCCGCTGAAAGGAACCTCTTTGGGTAAGAACGCCTACAAAATACGGTTGTCGGTCGGCAGTAAGAACAAAGGAAAGTCGGGTGGTGTGCGTGTGATTACGTATCTGGTTTCTGCCGATAACGAATTGTATTTGCTGACTGTATTTGACAAATCCGAACAAGCGTCGGTTGCCGGCAAAACACTCCGGCAATTGATTGATGCAATTGATTGAAATCAGCGGTTTGGCCTTAAAAGAAACGCAACCCTCAGTTGCGCTTTTCGCTTTGCAAAACATACCGTTTCATGCATGGATTCCAATGTTCATTACGGTTTGGCCGCCACCCATGTCAACTTCAGGTAATAATAGAGTTCTTATATATTGATTATCAGTGTTTTATACCTTATATTGCAAATAAAATATATGCCGAGCATTTATCAAAACCTGAACACTGACAAACAGTACAAAGCCGCTTGCGGCCTAAGCAAGGTGGAATTCGAAAAACTTTTCCTTGTCTTTGAAAATTTGTATTTTTCAAAGACAAGGAACCCGTACCTGAAAGCAACCTGTCTTGTCTGATAAAAGGGAAGCTTTGTTTTTTATCCTGCATTATTACAAGTCTTATCCGACTTTGCAAAATATGGGGCTTTATTTCGGTTTTTCGGAATTTACGGTCAGTCAGTATCTGGAACGGATAAAACCTGTTCTGAAAACAGCTTTACGCCAGCATACGGATATCAGGGCAATTGTTTTCAAAGACCAGAAAGCATTTGATGATGCGTTTGAAAATGTCGGTGAGATTTATATTGATGTATCTGAAATACCTGTTGAAAGACCTGCCGACAAACAAATCCAGGAAGACAAATATAGCGGCAAAAAAAAGCCCACACGCTCAAATGGCTCATAATCTGTGACAGGGACAAACGTATTTTATTTGTCAGTACGATGTTTGATGGGAAAACGCACGATTTCAGTATTTTCAAGGACATATTCACCGGCTTTGATTTTTCCGGCTTGAAAGTTTACGTTGATTTGGGGTTTCCGGGCATAAAAAAAGTCATCGGATCCGGCGAATTGTTTATTCCGTACAAAGGTTCAAAAAAGCATCCATTAAGTAAAGCCCAAAAAGAAACAAATTGCACCTATTCAAGAATAAGGGTTGGAATTGAAAATGCGATAGCAAAGATAAAATCATTTTTCATACTGAGAATCGAAAACCGGATGAGGATTGCCAATAAATTGAACGATGCCTTTCTTATCTGTTCGATGATTTCAAATTTTAAGATTAACTCATTGATTTTCAGGTGATAAAAACTCTAATACTTTAACCCGCCAAGCATGGGTTTTTTGCCGTGGGGCCGGTATTCGCCATCGAAATTGATGGAAACCCCTTCTTTTTGCAGGGAAGCTGGAAGGTTGCACACAAAACCCACATTCTGCGAGTCGTAGGTGTTCGGAACGGTGACCACAACGGCGTATTTCCTTTCGTCCGCATCGTACCTGACGATTCCTGTTTCCCTGGAAATTTTCTTCAGCACCTTGCACGCGCCGCATTCGGTTTCCTTCATGTCCAACTGTATTCCGGGCGCAACGGACTTGCTTGCGCAGGTCAGCAAACAAAAAAGCCCCAGACAGAGAAGAATGCAATTGATTGGTTTCATGGTGTGTATTTGGGTGAAGGCGAACGATGTCTTTATGCCATGACCCGCAAAGTCCGCGAAACGTTGCACGAAGGCAGAAATATATTTTCCCCTCGCATCTCCGGCAATGTCAGAATGCGGCAATTGCAACTGTCCCGGAGCGGTTTTACGGATTGATCCGAAACAAAAACCCCCGCCTTCGATACGAAAGCGGGGGTTTTGCCTTTTCAAAAGATACTATTTCCCTATTTCACCAGCAGCAGTTCGCGGTATTTCACCAGCGGCCAGTCTTCGTCATCCACCAGCAGTTCCAGCTTGTCCACGGCGTAGCGGATCTTGTCGAAGTAGTCTTTCACTTCGGTGTTGTACAGGATGGCACGTTTGCGGATGTCTTCGGTGTTGTTGGCTTTCTTACGGGCTTCGGTCATGGCTTCCACATCGGTCAGGATGCCGTCCACGTATTCGGCGATGGTTTCTATTGAAGCAATCGTGTTCTGCGTGTACTTGCCCTTGATGCCCACCGATTTCAAGCCCTCCACGTTGGTCACCAGCACGTTCTGGTATTTCACCGCCGTGGGCACAATGTGGTTCAGCACCAGGTCGCCAATCACGCGCGACTCGATCTGGATTTTCTTGATGTAGTTTTCCAACATAATTTCGTGGCGGGCGTGGATTTCGCGTTCGCTCATCACGTGGTTCCGCTCAAATACCTGGATCGCCTTTTTCTCGATGTAAAAATCCATCGCTTCGGGCGTGGAGGCCACGTTTTTCATGCCGCGCTTTTCGGCTTCCTTCTTCCATTCGTCCGAATAGCCGTTGCCTTCAAACAACACGTTTTTGGAAGCCTTAATGTATTTGCGCATCACGTTCACAATCGCCACCTCCTTCTTTTCGCCCTTGTCAATCAGCGCGTCCGTTTCCTTTTTGAACTGCACCAGCGTGTCGGCCACAATCGTGTTCAGCACCGTCATGGCATTGGAACAGTTGGCGGCCCCGCCCACGGCGCGGAACTCAAACTTGTTGCCCGTGAAGGCGAACGGCGAAGTGCGGTTGCGGTCGGTGTTGTCGAGCAGAATCGGCGGAATCTTGTCAATGCCGAGCTTCATGTACATATTGTCGCCCTTGTCAAGTTTGATGTTGCCGCTCTTCTCCAATTCATTGAGCACGCTGGTCATTTGCGAGCCGATGAAAATGGAAACGATGGCGGGCGGTGCTTCGTTGGCACCGAGGCGGTGTTCGTTGCCCGCCGAACCGATGGAAGCCCGCATCAGATCGGAATAATCGTGGACGGCTTTTACCACGTTGACGAAGAAAGTCAGGAAGCGCAGGTTTTCCTTGGGGCGGCTGCTTGGCCCCAGCAGGTTGATGCCCGTGTTCGTGCCCAGCGACCAGTTGTTGTGCTTGCCCGATCCGTTGATGCCCGCAAACGGCTTTTCGTGGAATAGGACTTTGAAATTGTGCCGCTCGGCCACTTTTTCCATCACATCCATCACCAGCAGGTTGTGATCCACAGCTAAGTTCACTTCTTCAAACGTGGGGGCGCACTCAAACTGGCCGGGAGCCACTTCGTTGTGGCGCGTGCGTACGGGAATGCCCAGCTTGTAACATTCAATCTCAAAATCGCGCATATAGGCTTCCACGCGCTGCGGAATCGAGCCGAAATAGTGGTCTTCCAGTTGCTGTCCTTTGGCGGGTGAATGTCCGAAAACCGTCCGTCCGGTCATAATCAGGTCGGGGCGGTTCATGTACAACGCCCGGTCCACCAGAAAATATTCCTGTTCCGGCCCCAGCGTTGCCACCACGCGCGTAATGTCGCGGTCAAAATACTGGCAAACGTCCACGGCCGCCTTGTCCACGGCTTCCAATGCTTTCAACAGCGGGGCCTTGTAATCCAGTGCCTCGCCCGTGTACGACACAAAAACCGTGGGTATGCACAGCGTCTGATCCATGATGAACGCAGGCGAAGTGGGATCCCAGGCGGTGTAGCCACGCGCCTCAAATGTGCTGCGGATGCCGCCGCTCGGAAACGACGACGCATCGGGTTCCTGCTGCACCAGTGCGCTGCCCTTGAATTTTTCCATGACGCTGCCATCGGGCTGTACATCAAAAAAGGCATCGTGCTTTTCGGCCGTCGAGCCGGTCAGCGGCTGGAACCAGTGCGTGTAGTGCGTGGCTCCCTTGGACATGGCCCAAGTTTTCATGGCGGCGGCCACGGCATCGGCCGCGTCCTCGTCAATCTTGGAGCCAGTCTTGATGGCGTACGAAACCTTCTTGAACGACTCGCCGCTCAGGTT
>JAYWIH010000073.1:0-3837 GCA_043789005.1 Sphingobacteriales bacterium | reverse complement strand
TCCTGCTGAGAGGGGAGCAGAGGCTCCCTTTTTTTCACCCCTCTCAGCAGGAGAGGGGCCGGGGGTGAGGTCTTTTCGGACAGCAACCTTGCACGATGCGTCCCTGATGCCCGCCCGCCCCCTTACTTCTCGCCCTTTTCTAACTTGAAACGGAACTGGGTTCCCTTGCCCGGCTTGCTGGTCACGCTGATCTTGGAGCCGTGCGCCTCCACGATATGCTTAACAATGGCCAGGCCCAGGCCCGTGCCGCCCTTGTCTTTGGACCGGCTTTTCTCGACGCGGTAGAACCGTTCGAAAATCCGCCGGATGTGTTCCGGCTCAATGCCGATGCCGTCGTCCTTGACAAACACCACCAAGTGGTCTTTCTCGCTTTCTATCTCCACCACCACTTTGCCGCCGTCGTTGTTGTATTTCACCGCATTGCCAATCAGGTTGGACATTACTTGGCCTATGCGTTTGCGGTCGGCGCGGGCCACCACGTGCGGCGACTGGTGCTTGTCGAACTTGAGCTTCACGTTTTTTTGCGCGGCTACCTCCTCCAACTGCTCAAAAACCTCCTGCGTCAGTTGGTACAGGTCCACCTTTTCGTGGCGCATCTTTATGTCGCCGCTTTCCATGCGCGAGAGCGTGAGCAAGTCCTGCACCAGCGCATCGAGGTTGTCGAGGCTGCGGGCGGCTTTTTCCAGGAATTTATCGCGCACCTTCTCGTCTTCCACCGCGCCATCAAGCAGCGTGTGGATGAAACCCTGCGCGGCAAAAATGGGCGTTTTAAGCTCGTGCGAGATGTTGGCCACAAACTCGCGGCGGTATTCCTCCATGCGTTTGAGTTCGTCTATTTCCTGCTGCTTGCCGGTGGCATACGTGTAAATCTCCTCGTTGAGCCGCTTGAGCGGGTTGGCATCCTGAAAAATACGTTTGCGCGAAAGCCTGAAATCCTTCTGCTTGATTTTCTCGAACATGGTGTAAAGCATATTCAATTCGCGGAAAACCAGAAATTCCAGGGCCACGTACACCAGCACGAACGAAGAGACGAAGGCCAAACTGAACGCCACCGCCAAGGCGCGGCCCGAAACGGCCTCGACCAGCGACAGGAACGCGACGGTGATGCCCGCGATAAGCACGGAAAGCAGGAGGGCAACGCCCTTGGAGCCGAAAAGCATGGTTTTATTCGAATGCGTTTACCGTTCTGGCCACCCGGAATGCGGAATGGACAAAAGCAAAAACCGGCACAGGCGGATGCTTGCGCTCACCATCAGTGTTTGGGGTTTGGGCTTTCCGAAAGGTACTGTTTTTTTCGGTTCGCCCCGAAACCAAACCGCCCGCCGGTTATTTTGAACTGCGGATGCACAAAGTGAAGGTGCCGGAAATCGCGGTTGCCATTGGAAAAATACCCGGAACGCCTCAAAACAGTATCTTTTGAAAACCCGAAACCCGCCACTTCTGTCAAGGCAAGTTCAGCATATTCAGGGTGTGGCAGGCGGCCATGGCGGCCGTTTCGGTGCGCAAGCGGCTGTCGCCCAAGCTCACCGCCCGAAAACCGCTTGCCACTGCCAACCGGATTTCCTGCGGACTGAAATCGCCTTCCGGGCCTATCAGCACGCAACAGCCGCCGCCGGGGTTTGCCGTTTTTGAAAGATACTGTTTTTCGCCTTCACCCAAGTGCGCGATGAAGAGTTGCGTTGAAGGTTCGTTGCTGAACCGGCTGACGAATTTCCCGAACGGAACCATTTCACTGACAACAGGCAAGTACGCCTTGAGCGACTGTTTCATGGCCGAAATGGCGATTTTTTCGAGCCGGTCGGTTTTGAAATGCTTGCGTTCCGAATGGTCGCACTGGATGAAACTGATTGCGTCCACGCCCATTTCCACGCATTTTTCCACAAGCCACTCCGTGCGGTCGGTGTTTTTGGTGGGCGCAACGGCGATATGAATATGATGGTCACGCTTGCCGAAACCGGTTTGGGTGGCCGTTACTTGCAGGCGGGGTTTGGCCTTTTCTACGGATACTATTTTTGCGGTGTGCAAATTGCCTTTTCCGTTGGTTATTTGCAGCGCATCACCAACGCCGAGGCGCAATACTTTCAGCGCGTGGTGAGCTTCGTCGTCGGGCAGGTCGGGGTTTTTCACAGTGAAGTCGGGCGCGTAGAAAAGCAGCATTTCCATGAAGTATTGGTTCATGCCAAAAATACGCTTAATCCGGTGAAAATGACCGGACAGCCAAATGGCTTGACAATTGGAAAACCCGTTCCCGATTACCAAGCCATCCGGCTATTCCAACCATTGAATTGTTCAGAACTCGTATCCCAGCGAAAACTTAAATGCGCGGTTGAACGTGGCAAACCGTTTGTTCTCGTCAATGCGCTGCACGCCGTAATCGTAGGCGGCCATCATGTTCACGCCGTTGTCAAAGCGGTAACCCAAGCCGCCCACAAAACCGACATCCCATTTCTGGAACCCGTTGGTGATGTCTTCGTTGCGGTTAATGACCGAAAAACCCAGCGTATTGGCTTGGATACGCAAGTCGTTTTTGACCAGATAACCGACTTGCGGCCCAGCAAACACGTGAAAGCCTTCGGTAATGTACACTTTGGCCAGCACCGGCAGCTCAATGTAATGCGACTGCACGCGAAAAATGGCGTTGACGTTCAGAAAATCCACTACGGCCGAATTGCCGTTCAGCCTCCCGTTCAGCACCGCGCCTTTGAGTGAATATTGCAAGCCCGGCTCCAATACAAACCGCTCGCCCAAGCGGATGGCCGCGTAGCCGCCCGCGTGGAAGCCGAACCGCGAACTCGTGGACACCGAGCCGTTGGTGACGGCCAGCAAATTGCCCAGACTCTGCACCGATTCGCCCTGCCAGTTGGCTACGTTCAGGCCGCCGCGAATGCCGTAATTTACTTTCACCTGTGCCTGCAAGTAACTAACAGAGAGGATGATAACAGCGAGAAATGCGAATGCTTTTTTCATGGTCTTGATTGTTTCGGATCAGTTTAAATGGATGTTCAGGCAGGGGAGTACGAAAAAACGTGCCAGAATATTTGCCGCTGGCCAATCGGTAATGGGCGGGCAAATTTGATTTGGAAATCAACATCCTTTGCATTCCCTTTGTGAAGGATAAAACCTGCGCAACATGATCCTCATCGCCGATAGCGGCTCTACCAAAACCGATTGGCGGCTCATGTCCGGCGGCGATTCCGTGCAGGCTTTCAAAACCGCCGGATTCAACCCGTATTTCCAGACTTCCGGACAGATTCAGGCTACAATCACAACCGAATTATTGCCCCAACTGGAAACAACCGACATCCGCGAAATTCATTTCTACGGCGCGGGCTGCTCGACCGAGCAAAACCGCAACCTTGTGAGGGAAAGCGTGGGCGGGCTGTTTCCGGAAGCGCAAATCCACGTGAACCACGATTTGCTGGCCGCCGCCCGCGCCTTGTGCGGCCGCGAGGCGGGCATTGCCTGCATTCTGGGTACGGGCGTGAACGCCTGCCTATATAACGGCATCGAAATCACGGAGGCGCGGCCTTCACTGGGCTTTTGGCTGGGCGATGAGGGGGGAGGCGGCTGGCTGGGCAAAACGCTGGTGCAGCACTATTTTCACGGCGAAATGCCCGCCGAACTGGCCTTGGCGTTTATGGAAAAGTACGGCCTGACATTGCCAGCCGTGTTGGAAAACGCCTACAAGAAACCGTTTCCCAACAGTTATTTCGCTTCGTTTTCCCGTTTCCTGTCCGGCCATCTGCACCACAGTTATACGCAACAACTGATTTACGACGGCTTTGCCTTGTTTTTCGACCGTTACGTGGGCAAGTTTGCAGCCTGCCAGCAGTATCC
>JAYWIH010000072.1:0-57384 GCA_043789005.1 Sphingobacteriales bacterium | reverse complement strand
AAGCGTCCCAGTATTTTCGAGTCGGCATCAATGACCACCCAATCCTTGTGGGCCGTGGCTTTGTTTGCCGAGATGGTCTTGTAACTTAAGGTATCCATTGATCTGAAAATAGTATCCTGAAAAAAGGCAAAACCCATTTCTTTTTGAAAACGGGACTGCAAAGGTATTGTTTTTGAAATTGTGATGCAAGGGAGGGTTGTATTTTTTTGCTTGGCGCGAAAACCGAAGGTTTTGTCCGGACCAGTGTTTCGCTGTTCGCTTGGCAAAGTACGCAATCCGCATGGAAAATAGTATCTTTCAATAAGGCAAAACCCGCCTCGCGTTTGGCAGTCTGGAAAAAATGCGGGCAGTCGCGACCGCAATGCAACGCTCCGGGTTATTTTCGCATCTTGCCGGTTCTATTGTTTCCCACCCGCAATCAACCGTATGCACGTCTCGAAAACCTTGCCGCTGTTGTTCTTTTTCCTGCTTCCCTTTGCCGCGTATGCCGGTGGCGGTGTGCGCGGAAGCATCAGGAATGCCAAGGGCGAACCGCTTTCCTTTGCCTCGATCATGGTCAAAAACACGCCCGACGGCACCATGGCAAACGAGGAAGGCAGATACGAAATCGCCTTGCCGCCGGGCACGTATGAGGTTGTTTTCCAATACTTGGGCCACAAGACACTGACCCAGCGCGTGGAAACCGGCACTGAATACGTGACACTGGACGTAGTGCTGGACGAACAGGCCATTACGCTTTCGGAAGTTAAGGTTTCGGGCAGTGGCGAAGACCCGGCCTATACCATCATGCGGAAAGCCATTGCGATGGCGCGGTTTCACTTGCTGGAAGTGGACGCATACACGGCGCGGACGTATGTGAAAGGCAGCGGGAAAGTGAAGGAAGTGTCGGGCATTATCAAATGGGCGGCGGGCAAGAAGATTGAGAAGGAAACCGGCCTGAAAATCGGGCAGACGTATGTGCTGGAATCCATCAACGACATCTCGTTCCGGCAGCCCAATACCGTCAAGGAGAAGATTGTTTCCAACCGCGATAATTTCCCGGCCCAACTCCGGGCCAACGGCGGTGCCATCATCAGTTTCGCAAACATCAATTTTTATAAATCTAAAGCCTTCGGCGGACTGGTTTCGCCGCTGTCCGCATCGGCACTTGCGTATTACCGGTTCAAATACGAAGGCTTCTTCAACGACCGGGGCGTGCAGGTCAATAAAATCCGCGTGATTCCGAAAGCCAGGAGTGAATACGTTTTCGACGGCATCATCAACATCATGGACGGTTCGTGGGCGATTCACAGCTTGGATCTGAACTTTGGCGACAACAACGGAAAATACCACATCAAGCAATTGTACTCGCCTTTCAAGGATGTGTGGATGCCGGTTTATTACGAGTTCAATGGCGATTTCGACGCGTTTGGCGTACAGGCCGGGGCGCGGTACGTGACCAACGTGCGCAACTACGCTGTCACGGTAAATCCGAAATACCACCAAGAACCTGTTGTCGTGGATGAGAAGATTGAGAAGGCCGAAGCTGCGGCCTTGCAGTCTAAGAAAATTGACGCGGCGCAAGCATTGGCGCAGCAGCAACTGACGCGCAAACAGTTGAAAAAGACGTTGCGGCAATTGGAAAAGCAGGAGGTGAAGGCCAAAAAAGCCAATGGCGAAGACGTTTCGATAACCAACGACTACTCAATTGAGATTGACACGCTGGCCGCCAAACGCCCCAACGATTTCTGGAACGCCGAACGCCAAGTGCCGCTCACCGAAACAGAAGTGAAAGGATACGCCCAAGCCGACAGCATCGGAAAAAACGACGCGGAAAAAATCAGGAAAGACTCGCTGCGCAACCTGCCCAAATTCAAAGTAAATCACCTGCTAGCCGGGCACACGTACAATTATGGCATCCGCGACCGCATTTACGGTTCGCCCCGCCGCCTCACGCTGACCATGCCGCTCTCGGGCGAGAACCTTTTGGGCAACTTTTACAACAGCGTGGAAGGCTATTACCTGAATGCCGGATTGAAATATGCCCGCTACAACAAACTGGAGTCACGGCTGGAACTGAACTCCGATTTCCGCTATTCGTTTGCCCGCCAGCGGCTGAACGGCATTGTCGGAGCCGACTACCGGTTCCACAAACTCGAAAACCTGCTGGGCATTTCGGCGGGACGTTTTGTGCGGCAACTCAATGGCCAGAACCCGATTTCGCCGTTCATGAACACGTTTTATTCGCTGCTGCTTGAAGAGAACTACATGAAACTCTACGAAAGGAGTTTTGTGCAACTGCGGGCCAACAAGTTTTTCAACGAGCAATTCCGAATGCTCACCAGCTTGGAGTTTGCCCAGCGCAACCCACTCACCAACAATCATTTTACACCGTGGATTGACAACAAGGAAAAGTCGTATTCGCCCAATAACCCGGCCAGCCTGGAATTGCCAGACACGCAATTCAACACGCACAATACGCTGCTGCTGAACTTGGAGCTGCAAATCCGTCCGTTTGCCAAGGCCGGAAAATTCAATGGCCGCACATACACGATCAACCGCAACAAGCCCGCGTTTTTCGTGCGCGGCAAAGCCGGATTGCTGGCCGAGAGCCGGTTTTCGCAGGCCGAAATCGCGTATGACCAAACGTGGGAACTGCAAAAACTGGGCGACCTGCACGTGAACGCCAAATTGGGCGGTTTTTTCAGCCGTTCGCAGTATTTTATTGATTACAAGCACTTTAACGGCAACCAGACCATTTTTTCGCTGGGCAGTTTCGAGTCGTTCCGCAACTTGGATTACTACACGTTCAGCACGGCGCGGAATTATTTGGAAATCCACGCCAACAACGATTTTCAGCGGTTTTTGCTCACGCGCATTGTGCCGCTGCGGCTGGCCGGCCTCAAGGAAAACGTGTTTGCCAATTATTTCAACGCCTTTGGCCAACGCAGCCGCTATCTGGAAGTCGGTTACGGACTCACGGGCGGCACCACCACGCTGGGCCTTGGTTTGGAAGTTGTCGGCTCGTTTTTCAATGAACAATACCGGGGCACTGTATTGAGGGTCAGGATTCCTTTTTAGCCCGCAGTCGGTGTATAACACTGGCAGGTTTCATCCTTTTTGAAGATACTATTTTTTTGCTTCCGCCAAACCGCAACAATCGGTTGCATATTCTTGCAAAAAACATGATATTGGGATTTTCAATCTGACACCATGGAAATATTTCATTTGAATCTGGATCAGTTCGGTCTTGCCATCCGCGAACGGCGCATTTGGATGGCGGGCAGCATTTTTTTCTGCCTTGTGTTTCTGCTCACCCTTGGGTTCGGTTTTCAGGCGGGGGGCATTTACATTCTGGTTGCGTTGCTCAATGGTGTATTGCAGTTGGCAGCCGCTACAGGTTGTGTGATGTTTTTGCGCGGAAAAAACATTTATGAATTGCCTTTGGAAACTTTTTTCCGGATAGATGACGAAAAAATCAGTTGCAAGTTTTCTGTTTTCAGCCCTGTAACATACTATTGTTGGAAAGATGTGCAGAAAGTGGAAACGAGTTCCTTTCTGTTTCATTTTTGGATAGAAGGCTCCATCCAAGAGATTGACTTGCAAGACATACGCAACCGCGAACAACAAACAATCATCAAACAGAAACTCCGCGCCGCACTGGAAAGCCGCAACCTGTTGCAACAGAAAACCGCCGCAGTTGCGTGAACCGACACAAAAACACGAAACCCGCCGTATTTTTGAAATACGGCGGGTTTGGCGTTTTCAAGAGATACTATTTTCCCATCTTCACCCGCACGCCTTCCGAGTGGCTGCTGAATTCGGGGGCGTACATGCACTGGATGGTGGTGATGCCGTTGGAGAAATCGCCTTTTTGCGACACGCGCAACGGATATTCAAACACATACGTGCCTTTGGGCAGGTAGCCCATGAAAAAATTGGTTGCCAAGTCGCGCGGACTTTCGTAGTACCACAAGCCGTCCTGGTATTTGCTTTGTGACAATGTGCTGATTGGCTCGAACCCGGCGGCGCGCATATCTTTCAGATGTACGTATTCCATGTCCCGGTCCACGCGCAGTTCAATGCGGACTTTCACCAAATCGCCGGTTTGCAGCGTGGTTTTACCGTCAACCGGCGTGATTACCGGCCCGCGATCCGTGTTTTGCTCCAGAAACAATTGCTTTTTGAGTTTCAGCGGCGTTTCGGCGGCGGTAATCTTGTCCAACTGCTCGAAATACTGCCAGTAAACGGCTCCCCACGCCACGCCATCCGTTGGTTTGGTTACCGTTATGCGGCCCATTTCCGGCTTCACTTCGGCGGCAGTCCACGCGGTTTTGAAATAGCCCGTTCCGGCTTCCACTTTGGTGTCTTCGCGTTGCAATGGGTTTATTTTTTCATTGCCCACGGTTATTTCCACCAGTTGGTCGTTGGTCAGTGCGTCGGTGCCGCGCCGCAGCAGCGCGTAGCACGCCTCGGCGGTGGCCTTGGTGGTTTTCCAATCCTGCGTCTGTTTCTGTTTCAGCAGCCACACTTTCAGTTCCTCCACCGATTTCAGGTCGTTGGCAACCTCATCGTACACTTCAATCAGCAATGCCTGTGTTTCAACCGGAGCCTGGTACCAGAACC
This sequence comes from Sphingobacteriales bacterium, assembly GCA_043789005.1. Classification (GTDB taxonomy): domain Bacteria; phylum Bacteroidota; class Bacteroidia; order Cytophagales; family 172606-1; genus Xanthocytophaga. The sequence continues at coordinate 52,779 of JAYWIH010000072.1, read as the reverse complement.
AGCCACGCTCGGTTTTCCAGTACATTCCCATTTCATCAGAATGCAAGGCCCGTTCGCTGAGTGATTTAATGATGCTTTGCGGAATGGTTTTCTCCCCAAACCGGTGCAACGCCAACGCCACCATGCCTTCGGCGTAAATGCCGCGTTGCAGCCAGTATTTTTTCGCCTGTCCGAGGTAGTAATTGAAAGCTTCCTTGTGTGGGTTGTCCACATCCTTGAAGTAGCTGCGCGTGTACAGGTAGTGAATCTCGAAATAGCCGATGTGCTTGTCTTCCAGCTTGATACGGCCTTTTTTGGCTTCCGCTTTCAGGCGTTGGTAATCGTCGTTGACCATAGCGTCCAAGTAGCGCAAGCTCCGCTGCAGCATTTGCCAAGTCCGCGCATCTTCCCTGATGGATTTCACGCCCAGCACATCCAAGTGCCCCATGCCCGCCGTGATGTGCTGCGTCATGTATCGGTCTTCGCGCAGGCCCGGAAACCACGCAAAGCCGCCGCTGGACAGTTGGGCTTTCATGATTTTGTCCAATGCCCGCTCTTGTTCGCTTGCCATGCGGTTCAAGTCAAAGAGCAACGCCACATTGCGTTTGCGCTGGGTTTCGTCCTTGGCATTCAGCACCCACGGCGTTTCTTCGAGCAAGGCGGTTTTGAGTTCTTGGTTCTTCTCCAAGTTTGATAGCAACGCATCGGGCTGGTAGTTTTTCCAAATCCCAAACACCCGCTTGATTTTTGGGTTGGCATTGGCTATGTGCGCCGCGATGCTGTTGGCATAAAAGCGCGAAAACGTCTGTTCCACGCAATCATACGGGTATTCCATCAAGTATGGCAGCGATTGCACCGCGTACCAAGCCGGATTTGACGAAAACTCCAGCGTCAGGCGGTGGGTTTTGAGTGTTTTGGAGGTACTATTTTTTAGTTTCTCCAATACAAACTCCTTGGTTTGCTTGCCGCGAATAGGCAGCGGTAAGGTTTCGGTAACCAGCATCCGGTTGGTAACCACGGGCAGAATCATGGTTTCGCCATCCGAAAAATCCCCGGCTTTGGCCACGATTTTATAGGAAATGGCCTGTATGCCTTCCGGAATCGCAATGCTCCATTCCAGATTGGTACTTTGCCGGGGCTTCAAGGAAAACCCCACCCCCAACCCCTCCCCGTGAGGGAGGGGAGTTTTGTCTCCTTTTTTTTCACCCCTCTCAGCAGGAGAGGGGCCGGGGGTGAGGTTCAACCGCTGCATCGTCAGCGCGTCGAAAAACTCCAGTTGGGCTTGTCCGGTCAGATCTTTGTCGGCCAGGCTGGTGATTTTGACGGCAAACTGCATCCTGTCGCCTTCGCGGAAAAAGCGCGGCTGGTTGGGCACCACCATCAGGTCTTTTTGCGTCACCAACTCTTTAATTACGCTGCCCGACTGCAACTCCTTGGTGTGCGCGAAACCGAGCATTTTCCAGCGCGTCAGGGCTTCGGGAATGGTGAAGTTGATGATGATTTCGCCTTTCTCGTTGGTTTGCAAGTGAGGCTCAAAAAAAGCCGTTTCGTTGAAATTGGAGCGGACTTTTACATTAGAGAAATCCACGGGTTTTTCCTCGCTCTGCTCTACTTGCATTTCAACAGACTTGACCGTAGATATTTTTGGTGCAGCCGCAACAACTTCTTGTAATTGGCTCTCACCTTCCGCATCATCCCCCTTTGCTTCCTTTTTCCGAGCCGAACTTTTCATCATGTCCCTTGAAGTAATTTCCATCGCCGCTCCGCGCAGCATCAATATCTTTCCCGAGCGGCCAAACTCATACCCAAACCAATTCAACCCGGCAAATTGCGCACCTTCATAACTTTTGGTGTCGTTGCGGCTCCAATCGCGTTGGAAACCGGTAAGTTCATCCGCACCGAAGCCGTTTTCGCTTTCCCAGCCCAGCCGCGCGTACACGGAATTGTAAAAGCTGGCCTGCCAATTGTGCATCCTGAACGCATCCAGCGAGGCATCGTAGAGCGTAGCCACCATTTCGGCGGCGAGTTTGTCGGCTTTCCGGCCGGTTATTTTCAGCTTCCACTGTTCCTGCTGGCCGGGTTGCAGCTTGTCGCGGAAGGTTTCAAACTGCACGTCCAGTTGCTTGTTGGTGTACGGAACCGCAATCACCGCCGACGTGTCGTAGCGGCGGCTGTCTTTGATGAAAGTAAAATGCACCGCAATGTTGCCCCGGTATTCTTCTTTAATCGGAATCTCAAAACGGCATTGTTCATTGTTCAGCGTCAGCCAGTCTTGCGCCAGAATTTTGCCGTCCTGCTCCACTTCGTACAGTATTTTTGCGTTGGCTACCGTCGTGCCAAAGAGTATTTCCGCTTTTTCGCCCGGCTCGCAGGTGGGTTTCAGGTTTTTGAAAGATAGGAGTTCGGGCAAGGCCAACGACTTGGATTTTGAATCGAAAACCGTGAAATAGGCCACTTCCTTCGCGTCTTGCCCGAATTTGTCTTTGGCCGTGACTTCCAGCAAATATTTTCCCGCGGGCAACGATTGGAGCGGAACGTTCAACTCGATTTTTCCGTCAGCCGATGCTTCGGTGGCAAAAGGCGCGTTGTACATTTCCTTTTCCCGCTCCCATTTCAGCGCATTGTTTTCGTCGGCATACAAGTCGTGCGGGAAGAGCTTGTAAAATTCCTCCTGCGTAAATAACTGTTTGTCAGGCTGCTGCCAAAGCCGTTCACGAAAAGTGCGGGCGGGGGTTTTGAGTTTCCAAAGGATACTATTTCCACGGGCTGTTTCCGGCTGTCCCGCCAAGTTGGTGGTGCGGACAAAAACTCCCCTCCCAGCAGGGGAGGGGCCGGGGGTGGGGTCTTTGGTTGCGGCCAAGTCAATATCCTTCACTTCCGCACTGACAACCAGCGACTTGTAGCCCACGCTCACGGTCATTTGCGAACTGTGCGTTTCGCCGTTGATGTCCGTCACGTCGGCAAAAACCTGATAGTCGAATACCGGGTCGGAGGTTTTATCCACCGTTTCGTCGGCGATGGCCGGGAATTTGACTTGGAATTTGCCGTTGGCATCCGTTTCAGTAACGCCGCTGGTGATTTCCATGGCGGGCGAAGTCGGGTAGTAGCCGCGCCAATACCACCACCACATCGGGAAACGCGCCGTACGCACCACGCGGTATTTCACTTGTGCGCCATCAATGTTTGCTCCCGAATAGGCTTGCGCAACACCTTCGGCATCAATGGTTTCGCCCAGCCGGAACGAACCTTTAACCGGATTCAGTTTCACCTCGAATTTTGGGCGTTTGTATTCCTCCACCGAAAACGAAACCTGCCCGTTGTCGGCCAAGGTTTGCAAGCGCATTTGTCCCAGCAAACCCGTGGAGGGCGTAGTAAATGTGCCGCTGAACGTGCCGTATTCGTTGGCGGTCATTTCCTGCCGGGCCACTTGCTGGCCGTTCACATCGTACAGCGCAACGGTGGTACGGTGTTTGGGCTTGATGGCGGAGGTTTTGCCGTCCGTTTCAAAAACCAATCCCTTGAAATACAACGTTTGGCCGGGCCGGTAGATGGCGCGGTCCAAGAAAAAAAACGTCTGCAAATGCATTTTGGCCGGTTGGCGGGCAGATTGGTAAAGCGTACCGTGATAATTTTGGTCATCAATGTCGCGCATACTGAGTTTGTCGGCCTTGTAAGCGAAATCCACGCTGAAATCCCGGTTGTCATGGTTTTGCTCATTATTAAGCGGAATTACAAACCGGCCTTTGGCATCGGAAGTGTAGGTTTTCTCCGCTTGGAAAAAATAATCGCCCGCTTTTGCATTATACCTGTGCACGGACACCTGCGCCTGCACACCCGCCATTGGTTCACCGGTTTGGCGATGCAACACGTAAAATTCGGTGCTGCCATTATCCAAGTTCCGGTGGATGTAGCTCAGGTTGGAAACCGTGGTGAAGCCGTAGGCCAAGCCGTTTTTATCAGTCTTGAAATCGTGCGTACCACTGAAAAGCACCATGTAGTCACCTTCCGGCACGCCGTCGAGTTTTATTTCCACGCTGTGTTGCTGGTAGTCCTTGTCATCCGGTAAGGTCGCTTTTCCGGTTTTCAGCGGCGTTTTGGCGGCAAACCATTCAATGAATTTCTGTTCCTGATCCACCTTGTAGTTGTTGCGCCATTTCATCCGCTGGTTCCGCACTTCCTCGCGGGTCACTTTGATTATGCGCCAGTGCAGGCCGGTAAAGTTCTTGTATTCGACCCACGCCCGGAACGGCTGGTTGGGCACGTTGGTTTTCTCGATTTTGGAGGATACTGTTTTCTGCTCAAGCGATACTTGCAGGTTGTGGCACAAAACCGCACCTTCCGATTTGGGAAAGCGTTTTTTGGCCGCCTCGCAAATTTCATGCGCTTTCTGCAAGCCGAACTGATGCTCGGCTGATTGCAGCGGCTTGTACAAGTTGCCTTTTTCCACCCAAACCTGCGCAATGGCATAGGCTACCAACGTGGACACCGGCTGCGCAAGCGTTTTCTGCTCCAGTTTTTGTAGTGCGGCCAAGTACAAGTCGTTTTTGTTGCCCAAGGTCAAATGTTCCCTGACAAACGCCAGCCGTTGCAAATCCAGAACCCCACCCCCGACCCCTGAGGGAGGGGAGTTTCTTATCAATTCCTGAAACAACCGTAAGGCGTGGAATTTCATCGAAAGCGAGTCTTTTGAGGCAAGTGTCAGCTTGGCAAAGGTTTCAGCATCGCCCAAGTAATCAGCCGAGTTGAGCGTGAAAGTGTAGGCGGGCTTGGTGAGTTGCGGCTCATCGCCCGTGTAGAAGTCCAAAGCCCGGTGCGCCAGAAAATCGTACAGCGTGGGGCACAGTTCCCGGCCTTTTTTGTTGCCGTATTGCAGTATTTCCTGGTACACGCCGATGTCCAGTTGCTTGGCTTTGGCAGCATCCTGCAACGAAAGCTGGTAGTGTTCAAACGTCTCTTGCACGATTTTTTCCAGGCTCCAGGTTTCAATATCGTCATTTTCAAGACCGGCGGTTTCAGTGCGGCTGGCAAATTTCCAGCGGTTATTCTGGTAGTAGCTCCAATACATTTCGGCCAGCATGGAGTGCAAAACGGGCTTTACCGGAAACCGCGCCGCCGCAATTTCCTTTTGCAACGCGTTGATGTTCAGCACAAACGGGTTTTCCTCTTTCTGATCCTTGAATTTAAACTGGTGAATCACCGCCTTCACCAACTGCGCGTCGTTGCTTTCGGCTTTTGCCTGCCGGTATATTTCGTCCACCGTTTTCAAGGCCGATTCTGGCAATCCCTTGCTTTCAAAATCGGTTACTTGCTGCCAAGCATTCTTGTAGTCGTGGGTGGGCATGGTTTTCTTAGTTTGGGCGCAACTGCAAAATGCGGTGGTTAGGAAAAATAACAAGACAACGATTTTCGCGAAAGGTAACATGGGCAATGGGGTTTGAGCTTTTGAAAAGATACTATTTTGAAATGCGGGATTGAGAATGCGGATTGCGGAATTTTATCCGGATTGCAATTGAATCCAATAAACCCCAATGCAGGCAATCCATTCCGACAAGGAGATACAAAAATGGCGAATATTCCATAAGCGACCGGAAATAAAACCCGGCGCGGTGGCACGACACGGCGCAAGTTTTTGGTTTTCTCTCGGCACTGCACCGTATATTCGCCTAAAATCAAACCCAAAAAACCATGAATATAGGTGACAAAGTGCGGATGCTGCGCGGACGCGAGGAAGGCGTAATTGTGGGCTTCGCCAAGGGGAACATAGTGGAGGTGGAGATTGAGGACGGCTTTGCGATTCCGGTGCTGCGTTCCGAACTGGTGGTTGTGTCGCCGGATGAGGCGCGGCTCCACAAAAATAGTATCCCTGAAAACAACCAAACCCCCGCCCCGCGCAGTGGCCGCGAAGCCATTGCCGAACGCGGCATTTTTCTGGCATTTGTGCCCGTCAACGATGTGTTGCTGGTGCTGCACATCGTCAACAACACCGATTTCGACTTGCCCTACACGCTTGGCACTGAACACGAAGGCCGCCACCAAGCCTTGCGCGGTGGCGTGGTGGCGCGCAAATCGTCGGTGAAGGTGGGCGATTACAACACGCAGAACTTTGAGAAATGGGGCGTTTTTGTGTTGCAGGTGCTGTTTTTCCGTGAGAATGCGGCGGTGCTGCGTCCGCCTGTCACCTACCGCACCCGTTTCCGGGCCAATGTTTTTTTCAAGGCCAAAGCCAAGGCCCCGCTGCTCGACAAGGAAGCCTACCTGTTTCAGTTGGACAGGGAAACCGAACAACCGGTGGACATCCAGCCGCAAAAAATCATTGAAAGTTGGGAAGGCAACGCCGAAAATAGTATCTCTAGGAAAGCTCAAACCCCCGCCGTTGCCAAGCCCGCCGCCGAAGTGGATTTGCACATCGAGAAACTGACCACCGACCTGATTGGCCTGGCCAACGCCGAGATGCTGCAAATCCAGTTGCAGGCCTTTGAGAAAAACCTGGACAATGCCATCGCGTTCGGGATGCCCGAAATCACGTTCATCCACGGTTTGGGCAGCGGCACGTTGCGCACCGAACTGCACCGGCGGCTGGGCAAGCACCCGCACGTGGGTTATTTTGAGGATGCGCAAAAGGAGAAATTCGGCTACGGGGCCACGCGCGTGAAGCTGAAATGAGTTGAAGCAATATTGCCAAACAGAACATCCCCGCTTTAAAACTCACACCCATTGCCGCTGTCCATGAGAAACCACTGACCCGACCACCAACCCACTTCCCCGACCATGCCCGCAAACCACCCCGACATACAAGGCCTGACCCTTGTGCAAGTGATTGAGGCAAGGGAAAAGCATGGTTCCAACCGGTTGGAATACAAGAAGGAGAACGGGTTTTTCCACGCCGTGAAACAAACGGCAAAAGAACCGATGGTTCTTTTGCTGCTGGCAGCCTCCTCCATCTATTTTATCAGTGGAAACGCCGGAGATGGCATTTTTCTTGCCTCCGCCATTGTACTCATATCAGTCATTTCGCTGTATCAGGATTCAAGGAGCCGCAATGCCTTGGAAAAACTGAAGGATTTTACCCAGCCCGGCTGTAAAGTGATCCGCAATGGAAAAACAGAGGAGATAAGAAGTGAGGACTTGGTGGTGGGCGACAGCCTGGTAGTGGAGGAAGGCACTTCGGTTATGGCTGATGGCATGATTGTGCATTCCAACGATTTTTCAGTGAACGAATCCATCCTTACCGGCGAATCCTTGCCGGTTTACAAAGACCCGTCAAAAGAAAACCGCTCAATTTACCGGGGCACAACGGTTGCCAGCGGACTGGCCATTGCGGAGGTTACGGCGGTTGGGAATGAAACCAAACTGGGGAAAATCGGCAAAAGCCTTGAGGGCATAAAGGAAGAGAAAACACCCTTGGAGTTGCAGATAAACAACTTTGTAAGGAAAATGGTGGTTGCGGGGGCGGTGGTTTTCATCATTGTGTGGGCGATAAACTATGCCCATTCGCACAACCTGCCGGATAGCCTGCTGAAAGCCCTCACCTTGGCCATGAGCATTTTGCCGGAGGAAATACCCGTTGCCTTCACCACATTCATGGCGTTGGGGGCATGGCGGCTGATGAAAATGGGAATCGTGGTGAAACAGATGAAAACCGTGGAAACACTGGGCAGCGCCACCGTGATATGCACCGACAAGACGGGCACAATCACCGAGAATAAAATGAAGCTGGCAAAAATCTGCGCGTTTGCCTCGCAAAAGATATCTGACCCGGAAGACACATTGGACGGCAGTGAAAAGGAACTGGTGCGGTTGGCCATGTGGGCCAGTGAGCCTATTCCGTTCGACCCTATGGAAACCGCCCTGCACAATGCCTACGCAAAAACAGCTTCGGACGATGAGAGGCCCTGTTACAGGATGATCCATGAGTACCCGCTGGAAGGCAAACCGCCAATGATGACCCACATCTTTGAGAACGGCGCGGGCAAACGCATCATCGCGGCCAAAGGCGCACCGGAAGCATTGCTGAACGTATGCCACAGCCTGACGGATAGTGAAAGGCGGCAGATAGAAGGTACCGTTGAAACCTTGGCCACCGATGGCTACCGTGTGTTGGGTGTGGGCGGGGCGGTTTTCAGTGGCGGCGGCTTTTTCGCAACGCAGCAGGAATTTCCGTTCACCTTCAAAGGCTTGGTGGCTTTTTACGATCCGCCGAAGAAAAACATCGGGGCGGTGATGGAAGATTTCTACAAGGCGGGAATAGCGGTGAAAATCGTGACCGGCGACAGTGCCGCCACCACCCAAGCCATTGCCAGACAAATCGGATTCAGGGGGATTGAGCACAGCATGACCGGTGATGAACTGATGAAACTGTCTGATACCGAACTGAAGGACAGGATTACGGATACCTACTTGTTTACCCGGATGTTTCCCGATGCCAAGCTGCGGATCATCAACGCATTGAAGGCGCGGAACGAAATCGTGGCCATGACGGGCGATGGCGTGAACGACGGGCCCGCCCTGAAAGCCGCCCACATCGGCATTGCCATGGGCCGTAAAGGAACCGAAATAGCAAAACAGGCAGCTTCGCTTATTCTTGTGGAAGATGACCTGCGCCAAATGGTGGAAGCCATCGCCATGGGCAGGAAAATATACGCCAACCTCAAAAAAGCCATCCAATACATCATATCGGTTCACATCCCCATCATTCTAAGTGTGTTTGTACCGCTGGTTTTAGGATGGGTGTATCCTAATATCTTTTCGCCCGTACACATCATTTTTTTGGAGTTGATCATGGGGCCGACCTGCTCGATCATTTACGAAAACGAGCCGATGGAAAAAAACACGATGTCCCAAAATCCGCGTCCGCCCTCAACCACTTTTTTCAATGCCAAAGAACTGGCCACCAGCATTGTGCAAGGGTTAATGATAACCGCAGGCGTGTTATCAGCCTACCAATACGCGGTGCATCAGGGATACGGCCTGCCGCTGACCCGGACCATGGTATTTACGGTTCTTATCACCGCCAACATATTCCTGACCTTGGTCAACCGCTCGTTTTACTATTCGGTGCTGGCTACGATGAAATACAAGAACAACTTGGTTTTTTTAATTGTCGGCATTACCGTTTTGCTTACGGCGTTGCTACTCTATGTGAACCCGTTGACGGCTTTTTTCCAATTCGCACGGCTGACCGTATCCCAGTTAGGCATCTGTGTCGGCACGGGTTCGGCGAGTGTTCTCTGGTATGAAGCGGTAAAATGGCGCACGAGAAGAAACACGCCGGAACACATGGCGGTTTGAGGCCAACCGCCGCATTACAAAAATAGTATCCTTGAAAAAGCCCAAACCCCGGTACTTCAATAGCGGGCAAAAAACTTCCGAACCGGTACGGTATTTTTATAACTTTGCGCACTCCACAAACCACCCCAACCATGTCTGATTCAACCAATGCCGGGCTGCAGCCCGCCGAAGTAGCCCGCATCAAGCAACTGTGCGCTGAAGCTGGCCAACCGTACATCCTCAACGACCAGGAACCCCAAGGCGAGGAATTCGCGCATTTCCTGTTTGTGGGCGATTATGAGGGTGCGGAAGTGGTGTTCGATTCGGTGCTCTACACGCTTCGCCTGCACCACATGAGCCTGCTCTATGAAATGGCCGAAGACAAGGCCTGCGAGCGGTATCCCGAATACAACCGCATCAGCATGGAGGAGGAGGAAGACATGAACAGCCACCTGCCCGAGGAAAAATGGGAGGAGATTGAGCTTTTCAAGGCCGAACTGATGGATGAACTGGAGGAGAGCGAGGAAGTGAAAGTGCAGGAATACGTGCACTTGGATCCGGAATTCGACTACGGCGTGGCACTGGAAGCCTGCCTGAACGTGGATGAGATTACGCCCGAAATCATCGGTCGCTTCGTGCAAGACTGCAACGCCGACAAACTCGAACTCGACGACACGCTTTTCAGCTTCAAGCACGAGGAGGAGAATTGAAGGCCGGCGTTTTCCCGAAAATAGTATCTTTCGGAAAGGCCAAACCCAACCGTTTTTTCGGTGGAGTGTCGTCTGTGGACTACAGACTGAAAATAGTATCGTTTCAACAGCCCAAACCCCCCTTCTTTTTTCAATGGCAAACGCAAGGCCAAAAGCCGGAAACGTTTTTTCCGTTGTCGGGCTTTATGGCTTATATTTGGTTTTCATTCCTATCCATTCATAATTTCGTTGCAAAACAATGGCTGAAGCAATCCGTATGCCCAAAATGAGTGACACCATGGAAGAGGGTGTCATTGGAAACTGGCTCAAAAAAGTGGGCGATGTCATCAAAACCGGCGACATACTGGCCGAGGTGGAGACGGATAAGGCCACCATGGAACTTGAATCGTACAACGAAGGCACGCTGCTTTACATCACCGATGAAAAAAACATCCCCATAGACGGCCTGATTGCCGTGGTGGGCAAGCCGGGCGAGGATTTCAAGGCATTGCTGGAAGGCAAAACCGGCGGCGCGGCTGAAAAACCGGCCGCCCCCCAACCGGCCGCCACCACGCCGCCCCCACCCGATACCAAGCAGGAAGCCGTGGCCCAACCACCGGCACTAGCCGACACGCCGAAAGCCGCACCGGCAGCTAACATAAAGGCCACGCTGGTACAAATGCCGCTCCTGAGCGACACCATGACCGAGGGCACCATTGTGAAATGGCACAAGCAAGTGGGCGATACGCTGAAAAACGGCGACCTGCTGGCCGAAATAGAAACCGACAAGGCCACCATGGATTTTGAAGCCCCCGAAGCCGGAACGCTGTTGTACGTGGGCGCAAAGGAAGGCGAAACCGTGCAGGTGAAAACGCCGCTGGCAATTATCGGCGAGAAAGGTGCTGATTACCAGGCATTGCTGAACGGCGGCACTGCCCCGGAAGCCCAACCCACCGGCAGCCAGCCAAAAGCTGAACCGCAAGGCACAACCGTACTTGTGCCGGGAACCGACTCACCAAGCACCCGTGTGCAGGAACCGGAAAAGAAACCCGCCGCCGCCGAATCGGATGAGCGGCTGAAAATATCGCCGCTGGCCCGCAAAATGGCCGAAGACAAAGGCGTGGATATGCACCAACTCAAAGGCTCGGGCGAAAACGGCCGCATTGTGAAACGCGACGTGGAAACCTTTACGCCAGCCGCCCAGCCAACTGCCACACCAACACCAACGGCGCAACCTGCCGCCAAAGAAACGCCGAAACCCGCCCCGGCAATGGCCTCTGCGGGCAGCGACAGTTTTGAGGAAGTGCCCGTTTCGCAGATGCGCAAGGTAATTGCCCGCCGCTTGGCCGAAAGCATGTACACCGCGCCGCATTTCTATTTGACCATTGAGGTAAACATGGACAAGGCGACATCGGCACGCGAGGCGATGAACCAGTACTCGCCCGTGAAACTGTCGTTCAACGACTTGGTAATCAAGGCTTCGGCCATGGCGTTGCGCCAGCATCCTGCCATCAACTCATCGTGGCTGGGCGACAAAATCCGCATCAACCGCCACGTACACGTGGGCATGGCGGTGGCCGTGCCCGATGGCTTGCTGGTTCCGGTAATCCGCAATGCCGACATCAAGTCGCTATCGCAAATCTCGGCTGATGCCAAGGATTTGGGCGGCCGGGCGAAGGAGAAGAAACTGCAGCCCGCCGAAATGGAAGGCAGCACGTTTTCGATTTCCAATCTGGGAATGTTCGGCATCGAAGAGTTTACGGCCATCATCAACCCGCCCAACGCGTGCATTCTGGCGGTAGGCGGCATCAAGCAGACACCCGTGGTGGCCAACGGCGAAATTAAAATATCCGGCATCATGAAAGTCACGCTTTCCTGCGACCATCGCGTGGTGGACGGTGCTTCGGGAGCGGCCTACCTGCAAACATTCAGGGGCTTGCTCGAAGACCCGATGCGGATGCTGGTGTGATTCCCCTATCAAATGATGTGAAGGCGGGTTTCCGCTTTTTGAAAGATAATATTTCCAAACCTGTCGAATTTCATGAACCAGAACGAAAGAATCGGTTCGTTCAAATAAAATATCAGAGTTGGTATAATCTGAAAATCAGGTGTTTGTACACAAGCAGCCGCCGGATGGCAACTGTCCGGTATTGGCTTGGGAAAGTATCGGCATCAGGGCTGGTAAAAACCGCAACCCATCGGTTGTCAATTGGTAATAACTCTATTGAAAAACAGTATCTTTTTATAATCCCGAACCTTTGATAGTGCAAACCGCCAAAAGGCCAACAAAAAAAGACCGGCTCCATGAGCCGGTCTTTTTTTGTTGGCCGCAAGAACCGCTTTCCGCCCTTGCGAAGCCGGTATAGTTACCGGTAAGGCCGGTTCCTTACCAGCCTCAAACCGTTCAGTTCGGGCAGGGTCAGTGTGCAGTCAGCCGGTATTACGCCCCGCGCCATCCAGTTGGTCACCACCTGCGTAGTCAGGCCGTGCCGCTCGGCGTAGCGTTTCACGGTCAGCCACTCGGCGGTATCCACAACAAAGCCGTTTTCCTGCAATACTTTCAGGCTTCGCGCCGATTCCCGTTCGGCTTCGGTGAGCCGGAGATTGAAATCATTCTTTTCCTGTACCATTGTCATGTGAGGCTGTTGTGAAAGGAATCATGTGAAAAAAAAGGGGGGTTTCACGATGGTCATTCGTCTTCGGCTTTCTGTTTCCTGAGCCATTCCACCTCGTCTTTTTTCAACAGGTAGAGCTTTACCCAACGGGTTTCTTGGTTGCGAGCCTCCAGTTCATCGAAGTTTTCCCTCAGCATTTGCAGTGCCCTGTCGCGCTGCGCTGTCGCATTCGCAAGCATCCTGTCAATCTCCTTCCGTTTCATGTTTCCATGATTGATTCCCTTGTAAAAGTAGCATTTGTTTCGTTACAAAACAAGCGATTTGCTGATGTGGTATGTTTCCGGGTGTTTTTGTCGTGTCAAACTCGACTTGATTTTGGATGCTATTCGGAACATGAAAAAATGGAAATTTCTCGTTTCATTGAAAAGGCGCGTTCTTTAAACGCGCCTTTTTGTTTTTTACCGACTGAAACAGTATCTTCCAAAAAGCCCAAACCCCCTCAGTCGGCTTGTTCACGGATTACCAGCGTGGGAACCGTAGTGTACAAGGCCACCATCCGCGTGACACTGCGGTGAAACAGCGACTCGAAAAAACCGTGTTGGCGGGCAATCACGGCCACCATGTCGGCATTTTCCTCGCGCACAAACACGTCAATGCCTTCCTGCACGTCGCTGTGTACGGTTATATGCACGGAGGCGTGTACATCGCCGAGCCAGTTTTCCAGCCGGATGGCTTCAATGGCCTTGGTTTCGCTGAGTTCCGCGGTTTCCGGTTCCACGTGCAGTGCCAGCACTTCGGCTCCGGTCAGTTTAGCTATTTCCATCAGCGGCGTGAGCAATTGTGGCTCGGTACCGTGGAAATCGGCTGCCAGAACCATTTTGGTAACCGGCTTGTAGCCAACGCCCTGTGGAATAATCAACAGCGGACAAGCGGTTTTCTGCGCCACCTCGGCAGCCACGCTGCCCACCAAGGCTTCGGGTACATTGTCCGCGCCTTTAGTGCCAATCACAATCCAATCCGTTTGCCGGTCTTTGGCAATTTTCACAATCATGTCCGCTGCCGCTCCCGACTGCGCCAATGTTTCGCAAGGCACTTGCAATGCGGTTTCACGGCATATTTCGGCCAGTTTCCGACGTGCCTCGTCCAAATCGGCCACCATTGGTTCGGCAATGAACATATCACGATCCAAATACGGAATCGGAACCACGTGCAGAAGCAGCAGTTGGGCATTGATCAGTTTGGCAAAGCCGATGGCGTACTGGAGGCCGTGCCGGGAGTTTTCCGAAAAATCAGTGGGACAAAGAATGGTTTTCATAAGCGGGCTGGCGAAAAAGTAGTTGTCGAAATAAAGATGCAGGAATGTGGAAACCGGATTTTCAACTGTCGGAATGCCGGGAAGCCGGGCAGGTTCCGGTTCATTTTTTCTCTGCCAATCCCTCATACCGGGCGGCGTAGTAAGGTAGGTATTTGTCCAGCATTTCCAAGACCTGCGTAGCATCCGACACCTTGACCACGCGGTCTTCCGGCCAGTCCACGCGCTTTTTGTCGTCAATGCGCTGGCCGGCGAGTTTGCCGCTCCAGCCGTCCACCGCGTAGCCGAGCACCATGCGTTTGAGTATCCAAGCCATGGCCATTTCAGATAAGGTGCCTGCACCGCCGCCAATGGCAACCACGGCCTCGGCGTTGGCAATCAGCAGGTTACGGTAGGTGTCCAAGCCTGTGGGCAAGGCCACTTCGGTGTACTCGTTGGCACCGTCGGGGTCAAAGCCGGGCAGGATGGCAATCACCGAACCCGGCTGGTAACTGGCCGACTGCCGGGCACCTTTGGCCACCGCTTTCATGATGCCGCCACGCCCGCCGTGAATAATCCGGTAGCCGTTGTCAATCAGGGCTTTGCCCAGTTTCTCGGCCAGCAGGCAGTTGGGATGGGTTTCGGGCAGGTTGTTGTCGCCCACCACGGCAATGATTTTCTTGCGCACCGGTGGAGTTTGGGCAACACCAGCTTGGATGCACAGCAGCACGAACAGGAAACAGCGGAAAAACGGACGGGTCATGGACAGTGGGAAAATCCAGAAACACCGCCCACGGAAACGTAACTGTTCCATGAGCGGTGTTCCGGTGGTTGGTGGCAAGATATTTCGCCGGGCTTGGCTTTTAAAAATAGTATCTTCCTAAAAGCCCAAACCCGCTTATTGGAAAATATACCGTACGCCTAACTGCACTTGGTAGGGAGTGCCGCCCAAGACAGTCTGGCCGAAGTTGCGGTTTACGCGGTAGGCATATTGCACGCGTCCCTGCGCCAAGGCTTCCTGGTCAATGCCCAATGTCTGCAGCAATACCTGGTTGCCGCCCGGCACGACGCGCACCGAACCACGGTCGGGGTTGATCAGGTTGCCGAAATTGAACACCTCGGCCAGCACTTCCAAGCTGTTTTTGCCGAAGCCTTTCCACACATCATTGTTGAGCGTGTACGACAAACGCACATCCATCTGGCTGAACAGCGACTGGTAAGTGGCATTGCGCGGCGCAATCTGGCCTTTGTTTGTATTCAGCATTTTGCGGGCAATGTTGTTGGGGTTGTCCAGCACAAACTGCATATCGGTGGCCAGTTGGCGTTCGTAGGCCGTGGCGTTGGCGTTGGCGCGGATGGCGGCCGGATCAAATACAAAGGCGCGTTTGTTGTTGTCGATGAACAATCCGCGACCGTCGCCCACAATGTCGCCGAACACGCGCGGCGTAAAGGGTAGGCCGCCTTGCAGGATGTTGCGGAAACTGAGCCGGAAGCCCTTGACCATGGGCGTAACCCCGTAAATGACCAGTTTGGTGCGGAAGTCTATGTCGGCCCCGCCCCGGTTTTCCGACAGGTTGCGCGGGTCTCCGGCAATGGTAGTCAGCACCGAGGTGCGGGCGATGCAGCAGTCATACGAATTGTCGTCTTCGGTGCGGTTGCGGGTGAAGGTGGCATTGATGCTGCCACCCCTCGGCAGCACGATTCCGGTTTCGAGTATGATTCCACGCTGCCATACGTTGGCCCGCCCGTTGAGTTCAAGTGTGCGGCCCAAGCTTGGGTTCTGGTTCACCACCAGCGCGTCGCGGGTCAGGAAACGCTGCGCCGCCGTTGTGCTGAAAGTGGCCGCGTTGAAAACGGGAGCCAGAATCACGGGCGAGGTGCCGGCGTTGGTGGTGGGCCGGGGCGCATACACGGGTCGGTTGCCCTCGTTGGCCAGCACAAATTCGGGATTGGTTTTCAGGTTTGCATCGGTGTACACGAAATTGCTGAACGTGCGGGCATAGTACGCATTGATGCCCACATACACAGTCGGCGTGACAAAATGCCGGAACGCGACGTTGGCTTTCCACGTGTAAGGCGCGGCAAAATTGTCGCCCACCAGATTCACGTACGGGGCACGCGTGCCGCCCGCCTCAACGCCCGGCACCGATACCGACCCATTGGCGTAGCCCGGATAATTGGGTGTGGGCGGCCGCGAAATAACGGTTCCGCCCGCGTCCTTCACCGTGCCGATAAACTGGTCGGTGAGCGTGATGCCGTCTTGCAGAATATTGTTCAGGTGCACGTAATGCACCAGGTTGGCCGCGTAGCCGCCGCCGCCAATGCGCAGCACCGAAGTCTGGTCGCCCTTGATGTCCCAAGATGCTTGCACACGGGGCTGGATGTTGTTCCAGTCGGCTGCCATGCGGTTGGTTTGCCGTTGCAGGGTGGTGCTCACTTCGCGGTTGGCCGCCGGTTTGTTCAGGAAAGCGGTGGCATCGTAGCGCAGGCCGAAGTTGGCAGAGATGTTCTTGGTCAGGTTCACATCGGCCATGGCATACACGCTCAAGTCCAAGGCCCGCAGGTTCATGCGCGGCGAATACTTGCCCTCACGCAGGTTGGTGCCGTTGGGTGTGAGGCGCGTGTATTCGGTTGGCCGCCTGCGTTCCAAACTATCCAGATTGCCGAACAGGAACAGGCCGCCCTGCTCGTTGGTGTTGGTAATGTCGGTGAAGGTGAGCAGGTTATCGGTGCCGAACGTGAAAAAGAACTTGCCCTTCTGCAAATACGTGTTGTTCACCAATTGTATCTGCCGTTCGGTATGGTCTTCGGGCACAATGCGGCTGCCGCCAAACTGGAATGTACGCGTGCCGAAACCGGGCGAGGTGACGGTGACCTGTCCGCGCGGCAAAGTGCTGTTGGCCTGCGCGTCGCGGCGTTGCTGCATATATTGGAGCTTGAATTCGTTGGTCAGCCTCGGGCTGAATGTTGAACGCAGCGAAAGCATGGTTTGCGCCGAATAAAACTTTGTGTTGCCGTAGGCATCCCACACACCCGCCGGATCCACGGCCGAGGCTCCGCCCTGCGTGAACGGCGTGTAGTTCCAGAAGGCATTGTTGCGCCACGTGAGGCGGTGAACCGGATTGATCTGCCAGTCGAGGCGGGCAAATACGGTGCGGTTGGTGGGGCTGCCCTTGAAAATGCCGTATTGCGGCTGGTTGGGGTTGGAGCCGTACTGGGTGCGGATAACGTTTACGAACCGGTCCAGATTGGCTTGGCTGATTTGCTCAACGGCTTCCGTGCCGGGGCGCACATCCAAAATGGCGGTCTGGTTGGTCTGGTCTTCAATGTCCACGGCGGCAAAGAAATGCAGCTTGTCCTTGATGATCGGCCCGCCCACCGAAAAGCCGTACTGCGCAATGCGGAAATCGCGGATGGGCTGGTTGGCGTAGTTCAGTTCGGGCGTGAGCCGGATTTGGGTGCCCAGAATATCATACGAGCGGTTGTTGCGCAAATAGTAGAATGCCGAACCGGTCCAGCTGTTGGTGCCCGACTTGGTGATGGCGTTTATCGCGCCGCCCGCCTGCCGGCCTTCCAGCACGCTGTAGTTGTTGGTGCTCACCTCATATTCGCGGATGGCTTCCATGGATACGGGCGTGCGTGCCAGCAAGCCGCCAAAGGTCATGCCCCGGATGCTGGCCCCGTCAAGCGTGATGGCCGTGGAACTGGCCCGTGCCGCGCCAATGGATACGCTGGTAACGCCGGGAATGGAGCTGACGGTGGGGGCGAGGTTGTTCAAATCCACAAAACTGCGGCCTGTGGAGGGCATATTGCGCATTTCAATGGTACTGAGCCTCGTGGACATACCCAGCGGCGACACGCGGTTAACGGCCTGCTCCCGGTCGCTGACCACTACTTCCTGCAGTTCGGTCGCTTTTTCAACCATCGCGAAATCCACGCGCACCGTGGAACCGATGTCCATCTGGTAGCCGGTTTTTTTCACGGTTCCGTAACCGATAATCTGCGCCGAAACGGAATAAGGCCCGCCGGTGGGCACCTGCCTGATTTCAAAACGCCCGTCCACGTTGGTATTTGCGCCGGTGGTGAAGCCGGTGGCCTCGTTGCGAACCACAATGGTGGCACCGGGCAGGCCCTGGCCCGCCCCATCGCGGGCCACGCCCACAAACGCGCCGTTGGAAGATTGCGCCCAGCCGGTTTGCCACGCCGACACGCATAAGAATAGGCCCGAAAGGAACAGCCTTGCCAAACGGCCGGATGCGGCCGCCGAAAATAGTAAATGGTTTTTCATGGTGTTGTGCGGTTTGGTGATAGTTTGGATAATGCGCAAAGTAGCTTGCGCATCCGCTACCAAAAAAGCGTCCCAACCGATTTCACCATTTGTTCACACCCGCGTAACCACTTGTTAAAAAGCGGCTTGATTGTGCCGCCCAAAAAGAAATTATTGTTAACGTGATGTTAACAAACGCCGCCTTGCCAACTGCCCAAGCGCGGGTTTTTTCCGGAGCGGGTTTGGCCTTTCCAAAAGATACTATTTTGTCCGGGAGCGGCCCGCGAAGAAAATCCGTGAAAAAACTAAGAAATTAGTTGATTTAACTAAATCATTAGTTTACATTTGTTCCACCAACATTCACACCTTGAAATGAAAAAACCCAGAGAACTCACGCGTGCCGAAGAGGAAATAATGCAAGTGCTTTGGAAACTGCAAAAAGGCTTTGTCAAGGACATACTTGAGCGGCTGCCCGAACCCAAACCCGCCTACAACACGGTTTCCACGGTGGTGCGCATCTTGGAAACCAAGGGTTTTGTGGGGCACACGGCCTTTGGCAAGACGCACGAGTACCACCCGCTGGTTTCCAAGCCCGAATACACGCGGTTTTATTTCCAAAACTTCCTGAAAGGCTACTTCGGCGGCTCGTTTGCGGGCTTGGTTTCCTTTTTCGCCAAGGAGGAGAACATGGACATCCAGACATTGGAGCAACTGCTCAAACAAACCCAAACCGACAGCGGCGATGAAAACCCACCTGCCTGATTACCTACTCGAAAGCAGCCTTTGCCTGCTCGTGTTGTGCGGTTGCTACTGGCTGCTGTTGCAACGCGACCGGCTGTTTGGTTTCCGCCGGGTTTTCATCCTTGCCGCCATCCTGTTTTCGGTGGCATTGCCGTTCGTCAAAATTCCGGTAAGCGGGTCGGTCATTTCGCCGTTGCCAACAGTCGTGCTGCCCACGTTTGCCGCCACGGCAACCGCCCGGCCGGAGGCGGGGGTTTGGCGGTTTCAAAACATACTATTTTGGCTGTACTGGCTGGTGGTTGCCACCGGCTTGGTGCGGGTCGGGCTGCAACTCGTCCGGTTGTGGCGGCTGTCGCGGCGGTTTCCGTCGCGGCAAATGGCTGGCCACCGGCTGATGCTGACGCAAGGCGCAACGCCCACGTTCTCGTTTTTCAACTGGCTGTTTTACGACGACAGCCAGCCGCTCACCGCCGCCGAACAACAACAGATACTGGCCCACGAGCAGACCCACATCCGCCAACGCCACTCAATTGATGTGCTGCTGGCCGAACTGGCAGCGGCGGTGTTCTGGTTTCATCCGGCCATATACCTTTTCAAGCGCGAACTGCGTGCCGTACACGAACACCTGGCCGATGCAGAGGCGGTGCAAGCCAGTTCGCCCGAAGCGTATATCCGCCTGATCCACACCCAGTTATTGCAACGCATGAATCTGTCGCTCACGCAGCCTTTCAATCATTTCCAACTTAAACAACGCATCGCCATGCTCAGACACAACGCCCCCGCAAAACCGCATCTTTGGAAAGCAACCGCCAGCCTCGCCTTCCTGCTGGCGGTGGTTCTTGTATTTGCCTGCACCGAAAAGATAACGCCCATCAGCCAAGGCGTATCGGCGGTTTCCGGCAAAGTGATTGACGAGAAAGGCAATCCGCTGGCGGGTGCGCATATCGTGGTTAAAGGCAAAACAACCGGTGCAACAACCGATGCCGAAGGAAAATACACGCTTTTGGGCGTTGCTCCCGGCGATGAGCTTGCGTTCTCACACGTTGGCCGTCAAACGCAATTTATACCGTTCATAGGCAGCAAGGACGTGAGTGCAGTGCTGCCCGAAGGCGCGAATATGCTTGACGGAATCCATGTAGTTGCTCATGTTCCCCCGCCGCCACAAACCGGTGAAGAGCCGTTCATTGTAGTTGAGAAAATGCCGGAGTTTCCCGGCGGTATGGACGGGATGCAGAGGTATCTCGCAGAAAACATCCGGTACCCGAAAGCCGCCCGTGAGAAGAAAACATACGGCAAGGTTTTCGTGTCGTTCGTGGTCACCGAAACGGGCGATATTTCGGAGGTGCAAATCCTGAAAGGCATTGATCCTGACCTTGATGCCGAAGCGTTGCGCGTGGTAAAATCACTGCCCAAATGGAAAGCGGGCCGACAGTCGGGCCGTGACGTGCCGGTGCGGATGCAAATGCCATTTGTGTTTGACCTTGATAGCGGCAAGTGATCCAAGAATTTGCCCGGCCAAAATAGTATCTTCTGAAACGTCCAAACCCGCCTGCACCATGCGCCGGTTGCTTGTTTTCCTGTTGGCTGTTGTTGGGTTGCCTTTGTGCGCGCAAACGCGTGGCACGGCCACTACGCTGAAAGCCATCCGCCAAACCACCCGGCCCGACACGATTGCGGTCACTGACTTGACAACGGATGATGTCGCCGATGATGGCTGCCAGAAGATTCCGCAGGAAATTGCCCGCTGCCGGAACGCGAAAAAACTGTTTGTTCCCGGTCACGGCCTAACCGGCATTCCCAAATGGCTTTCCCGCATGGATTCGCTGGCGGTGCTGGACTTGAGCGGCAATCCGTTGCGGGTGCGGGCGGTCAGGTTCAGGCGCAACCGGCATATCAAAACCATTAATTTCAGCGGGTGCGGTTTCAAGGAATCGCCAAGAAAGCTGCACAGAAACAAACAGTTGGAGCAATTGGTGTTCAATGAAAATAGTTTTGCGAAATTCCCGAAATCCTTGTGCCGCATCAGGTCACTGCGCGAACTGAATTTTTACCGCAACCAACTTTCCGAATTGCCGCGCCAACTTGGAAAACTCACGTCGTTGCGGGTCATAGATTTGTATTACAACCGGTTCAAAGAATTTCCAATGGTGCTCTGCAAAATCAAGAGCCAGGAAACGCTGGCATTTTCGTACAACCAGCTCGAACAGATTCCTGATGAAATGAGCCAACTGACGCAATTGAAGGAAATCTACCTGCGTGGCAACCGCCTTACTTCGCTGCCGGAAACGCTCCGCAAAATGCCCGTTGTCAGGAAAATGTACCTCAGTGACAATGCTTTTACCTACGTGCCGGAAATGATTTTTGCGATGCCGGGCTTGGAGGAACTTGATGTGTCGGGCAACCGGATTGAACGGTTTTCAGCGGGCATCAAGCAAATGGCGAAACTGAAAACGCTGTTCATGGGCGACAACCCATACGCGTATCCCAACCACCAAGAATACATAAAACTGGTGGAAAGCATCAAAAACCGAGGTGTGCAAGTGTTTGATTGAAGCAAAGAAAACGCCGGTCAGACACTGTGCGCCGAACCGGAACCAGCCATCGGCTTTCAGAAGAACAAGTAGGTTTGGGCTTTCTGAAAGATACTATTTTGGCCGTTCTTGCAAAGGAAAAATCCGGAGGCGATTGGATGCCGAAGCTTGGCGAAAGTCAGAATATTTGGTTGAAACGTCAAGGAAGAACCTTATTTCATTTCACCCATGAGTTGGTTCCATCTTTCCTTATGTTCAAACTTCAGGGCTTTGTCGGCTTCCAAAAGGTTTACGTAGTTGTTTGTGAACTCAAAAGTGTTTGCCAGCAACCTCAAATAATACTTAACAGTCGGCATGATGCCATTGACTATTAGCTGGCAACCATGGCGGTGGTTGCGTTATCCATTGGTATCAAAACCTCTCTGCGGGAATGATGAATTTTCGGATTCTTTTTGCCAACTCACCTTTACCGTTTGCCTCCATTTCCGCCAAGAGTAGCAAACCAGCCTTCTTCTTCAACTCATGGTAGTCACGGTACGCATCCGTAAGTTGCGAATTGGTCAGAACCGTTTTTTGCACATTCGGTTCCACTGCCACCGGCGCAGGTGCAACCGGCTTGGGGTATGACCGCTGCCCGTGGTAACGTTTAGGTGAGAGCAGCCTGAACTTCCCGAACTCACCCAAACCATGGGGCCTAGTCCTGAAATATTCATTCCCATAGTATTCATCCCCATGGTGCTCATTGCAATAAAAATATCCGCCCATACGGTGGCACAACTCCCGGATCACCTCCCCACAACTGACGTGGCTCTCCACCACCACACCGTGCAAGCCGTAGTCACCCACGGAGTACCCCCGAAAAAAACATTCAGCATCTTGCCGAACAATGTGCCGACTATCACATGGTCGCTACCCAGCAAATGGGAATTATGCCCGCTGACCATGAAATTATCCCCAAGGGCAAGCAGTATATCATCGGTGGTAATACCGGCAGACAGGATTGCGACCGCTCCCGGATGGTATGCATGGAAAAACCTTTCCTGTACCGCATCGTACTCCTCCCAATTCTCGTCCGGTTCACGTGCCTCCTGCTGGAATGTATCCAAGACCGCTTTGTACCTCATGTGTGACAATGGGAAGTTATAAGCCTTCCCCATTACTGCCGGTGCCGTGCGCATCCCCCAACGTTCAGACCTGACTTCCATGTTTTGCCTATGTTATTGGTGAGGATTGCAAAGTTAAGCAATAGAGTTGTTATACGCTGATAGCCAATAAATTATACATTTTTTCAATAAAACCGAACCCCGAAAACAGTATCTTTTTAAAACGCAAAACTCCTCTTGTCAAAACGAACAGAGAACGAGCGTTGCACGGACGCGAATGCAATTTAAGTAAGTTTTTAACTAACTGATTATCAATTGATAGCAACTCTAATTTATTTTCAGGCACGTAGCCCACTGGCGTGTCACCCGTCCGATTTTCCATCCGAATCATCCCTGTCCGGCGTTCCATTGCGTTTGACCGCCGTGACCATCTCCGCCACTTTGGAAGGCATCGGGACTCTGCGTTCTGGAAACCGAATCCACCACCAATTTGGCAACCAGCCGGTGTACCTGCACGGTCTGCCCCCACGTGTGGCAGCGGTACATGAGTATGTCGTGCTTGTCACCGAACACCAAGGTCTCGAACAAGACCGGCTGATATTTCCGGGGATATTGAGCAGCGGCTTCCACACCTGTGGTTTAGAATTTGCAAAGGATGCTGTTTTTTGCCTGCCGCCACAACCGTTTCACAAATATTCGCGCAGTTCCTTAAGCTTGATCCGGCCTTCATAATACGCCTTGCCAAACATCACGCCGAACACGCCGATTTCGGCCAGCCTGTGTATGTCGGCAGTGTTGCGCACGCCACCGCTGGCCAGCAGGCAGATGCCGGGAAAATCGGCCAGAACCTGCT
The DNA here is from genome assembly GCA_043789005.1 of Sphingobacteriales bacterium. GTDB lineage: Bacteria > Bacteroidota > Bacteroidia > Cytophagales > 172606-1 > Xanthocytophaga. Next base: position 29,443 of record JAYWIH010000072.1, on the reverse strand, counting down.
GGTACAGCCCAATCGAAGGGCCTTCGAGGGTGCCGTCGCGCCCCACATCGGTGCATTTCACGTACTTGATTCCCTTTTCGTAGTAAAACGCGATTTGTTCAAAAAGGTCAATATCGGTACTTTTGCGCCAGCCATCGGTCACTATCCTGCCAGCCAGCGTATCGGCGGCCAGCACTATTTTCTCCCGCCCGAAGCACCCGATCCACGCCACAAACAGCTCGCGGTTGGTGGCGGCCACGCTGGCGGCGGTCACAAACGAGGCTCCGTTTTCAAAGGCCATTTGCGCGTCGGCTTCCGTGTGGATGCCACCCGTGAAGTCAATGGTCAGGCTGGTGTAGCCCGCAATCATGCGCAGCACCTCGTGGTTTACCACGCTGCCTTTTTTCGCCCCGTCCAAATCAACCAAATGGATGCGCCGGATGCCATTGTCTTCAAACGCCTGCGCCACCTCCATCGGACTGTCGCAGTAGATGACCGGATTTTCGAAATCGCCGGGTGGCACTTTCACGCATTTGCCCTGATAAACGGAGATGGAAGGAATGATTTCAATCATGAAAGAAGTGGAGTAGCTTGGTTTTTGGTGCATTGCGGGCAAAAACCCGTAACCGGCGCAACCAATGACCCAAATTTGAAACTACGGAAAAATGCAGGAAAAGCCAAGAAAGCGGCTGTTATTTTATTGTTAATAAAAGAAAAAATGGTATTTTGGCTGTGCAGCCCGTCCAAGCCGCGTATCTCACCGCCCCGATTAAGGGGTGGTATTTTCCGGTTTGCCCATTGGTGTCCGCTTAATCCGGTGCAGAAACAGTATCTTTCCGAAAGTCCAAACCTCCATGCGCACCGCCCTGTTTTCCCTCATTTTCTTGGCGGCCTGCTCGCCGCAACAACCCCGCGAAAAACCGCCGCAAAAAACCGCCCAGTCGCCGGGTTCCGTACCCGTTGCCGAGATTTCCAGCGTCCCCGATTCGCTCACGCTGGATTTAGTGGCGTTGAAAACCAAAGGGCTGCTGGGCAAAACCCAAACCGTGCGCGTAGCCGACGACCCGGTTTTTTTCAAATCCAAGATCTATAATGCGGTTCCGCTGGCTGGATTGTTGCGGCAATTCACGGCCATTGCCAAGCTTGATCCCGAAAAAACGCAAATCGTATTTGAATGCGAGGACGGCTATAACCCTTCGATGCCGCTGGCCAAAGTGCTGGCAAAAAAGGCGTACCTCGCCCTCAGCGACACCGAAGCACCCGCAGGCACGGATTGGACGGAAGCGGCAAAAGACGGCCATGCCATGAAGGTGGCTCCCTTTTACGTGGTGTATACCGATGTGCCAGCCAAAGATCATGCCTACAAATGGCCGTACAATCTGGTGCGCATCCGGCTGGCTCCCGTTTCGGAAGAGTTGGCAGTGCTGTTTCCCCAGGATGAACTGATGGTGAAGGGCTACGATTTGTTCCGCGTCAATTGCCTGACGTGCCACGCCATCAATGGCACGGGCGGACACATGGGGCCGGAACTGAACTACCCGAAAAACATCACCGAATACTGGCAGGCCGCGCACTTGAAAGCATTCGTCAAAAACCCGTCGTCGTACCGGCACAATTGCAAGATGCCCGCCGTCAAGCACTTGGCCGACCGCGAATTGGACGAAATAATCGCGTACGTGGCCTATATGAAGGATTTCAAGACCGCCCCCGCCGCCCGGTAATGCGGGGTTTGAGCTTTTCCGGCGATACTATTTTTGAGCGTGGCGATTTTTTGCCGCCGTCCGGTTTTTCTTGCATCTTTGAAGAAGGAAACCGCAAACCATCAAAACCACCGCCCGTGAAAAACCTTCCGTTCCTGCTTGCCGTTTTTCTGGTCATGCAAGGCTGCGGCTCCGTGCGCAAATTCAACCAGTCAAATGCTTTGGCGGAAACCCGCGCTGTCCAATTTGATGAATTCACCGCCTCCACCGACACGCTGCCCGCCCGCGTCAACGCCGCGCAAACGTCTGGCAACCAATTGTTTGCCGGAATGCCTGCGGCTTCAAAACCCCACACTTCCAAACGCGTGTCCGTGCGCCAACTGCGGGCCGCCCGCAAGCAATTGGTGTCCCTGCGCGACAGCACCGAACTCTACGAACGCCGCAAGCCCATGGATTTGCGCGTGACCAACCGCACCGGTCTGGCTTCATTTTGGCTGGCTGCGGGTTCTCTCCTTGGGTTCATCCTCAGCAGTTCGTTTACTACGGTGAATGGGGCTGGCACTTTCGCTTTGATTGGCGTTCTGGCCAGCGTCGCCGCTTTGGTAACAGGTGTGGTTAGCACGGTGGAGTTTCACCGGAATCCGGAAAAATTCAAAGGGCGGGGCTACGCTATTGTCGGCATAAGCTGGGGAACAACCATGGTAATTGGATTGATACTCTTGCTGCTTGTCATATTGGCATTATCAGGCATTTGATTTATTCGCCGCGCAAAAAACCGATGTTGCGTTGCAAGCCCGCCAGTTTGGTGCGCTTCACCGCCGATTCCCTGAACAGAACCTTGAAAACCTCCTCCGTGATTTCCTCCCAATCGGGGTTTTTCATGTCCTGCAATTGCGCCGACGGCTGGAAATCAAGTGTTTGGTGCGGCTTGGCAAAGCGGTTCCACGGGCAAACATCCTGGCAGATGTCGCAGCCGAAAATCCAGTTTTCAAACTTGCCCCGCACATCCGCCGGAATCTGCTCCTTGAGTTCAATAGTGAAATACGAAATGCAGCGGCTGCCATCCACCACATACGGGGCCGGGATTGCATCGGTCGGGCAGGCATCCATGCAGCGCGTGCAGGTGCCGCAGTAGTCTTTCACGGGGCCGTCGCACTCCAGTTCAATATCCAAAATCAGTTCGCCGATGAAGAAAAAGCTGCCCATCTCGCGGTTCAGCAGGTTGCTGTGCTTGCCCACCCAGCCCAACCCGCTGCGGGCGGCCCACGCCTTGTCCATGACCGGGGCCGAATCCACGAAAGCCCGCCCGGCCACCTCGCCAATTTCCGTGCGCACAAATCCAATCAGTTCCTTGAGTTTGTCTTTGAGCACAAAATGGTAATCCCGCCCGTAGGCATATTTGGATATTTTATAGTCGCCGGGTTCGGTTGACAACTCTTTTTCAGGATAATAATTGAGCAGTACCGAAACCACCGACTTTGCGCCCTCCACGAGCAGGCGCGGGTCGAGGCGTTTGTCGAAGTGATTGGCCATGTAACCCATCTGTCCGTGTTTTTGCTGGTTCAACCATTGCTCCAAGCGCGGTGCTTCGGCTTCCAAAAACTCCGCCTTCGACACGCCGCAATAATCAAAACCCAGTTCGCGGGCCTTTTGCTTGATCAGTTGCGTGTGTTTGGCGGTCTGCATGTATACCGATGGTTCAGTAAAAATAGTATGCTTTGAAAAGGCAAAACCCGCCCTTATTCAAACGCTTCGGGGATGGGGAAATTGGCAGTTGCCTGCTGCTTTTTCAGTTGGTTTTGCAACGTCACGGCTACTTTTTCGGGTTTCACTGCCGAAAACCCCGTGGCGAGATTGCCAAGCAAATTAACGGTTTTGAATACTGAAACCAGCGGTTTCGCGCCGTTGGTGGGCGGCACTTCGAGCAGGTCGGCCACGGCATCGCCGAGCAAGTAGCGCATATAGGCATCCGCAAATGCCTGTGTCACCGTGCTTTCGTTGAGTTCATACAGGCTTTGGAGCAACGCTTTGGTGAGGCCGGTGCCCGCTTCGGAGCGGCGGAAGTGCCGCGCCGCAATCTTTCGATCCAGCCAGTAAGCGGCTTGCAAATTGGCGGGCAATAACCTTTCGTCCAAGCCAAGCATTGTGCCAATCACATTCCACAGGTACAGGAAATCCTCGGCTTCGGGTTTTGTCCATTGCACGTTCAGTTTTTGCAAGCCTTGCAGCACAATATACGAAAACGCCAGGTTGGTTCCGGCCATGTCTTCCTGGTTCACGGGCACGCCCCACGCGTCATCCCAGTTTTCGCTGTGCCGCGCGTAGTGCCGCGCCACGGCGTGGATGATGCGCACTTTCTGGATGCTGCGGATGCCCTTTCCGCGTGGCCCGAAGGCATCGGGAGCCATGACATCCAGCAAAAACTGGGCGGTTTCGGCCAGGCGGCGGCGCGTATCGTTGCGGATGCGCTGCGAAAGCCACAGCACTTGCGCCCCGTCGGCGGCGGCGTAACAATACGGAAGCGACAGGCAGCCGAGAATGGACAACATGGCGGGGGCATGACGCGCAAAAAATGCGTGTCCGCGCTGCATTCGCCGCCTGTCGGCCCAAGCGGGCAGGTTTTGCGTTTCCTGAAGATAGTATTTTACCGGTTCGGGCAGGTCGGCGGGTAGCGAATTGCCGTTGACCGCCACGCTGTCCCACCAGCCGTGCATTGCCTGCCGGTCGCCGGTTTGCATGAGTGCCGCCACCAGTTCGTCCGCCACCGGATCGGCTTCCCGGCGCATTTGTTGCAGCAATTCATCCGTGAAAAAAGCATTCGGTTCGGTCTGGCTTGGCATGGCTCGGGCATTGGTTGGTCATGATGGAAACGTTTGCGGCGGGCAATTGTTCCTTGGCGGCGGGCTTTGATTGACACGGGCAAACGAAAAACGTTTTTACTATCTTTGCCCGTATGTACAGACATTTCCTGCAACCGCTTTTTTTCCTGCTGGATGCCGAAAAAGCGCATTACGCGGTTTTCAACCTTTTGAAGATACTATTCCGGATTCCGTTGGCGGCATCGGTTTTCAGGAAACTGTACCATTTCGGCCACCCCCAACTCGAACGAGAAGTGTTCGGCATCCGCTTCCCCAATCCGGTGGGGCTGGCCGCCGGGTTCGACAAGAATGGCGTTCTGGTGCGCGAACTGGCCGATCTGGGTTTCGGCTTCATTGAAATCGGCACCATCACGCCGCTGCCGCAAGCGGGCAACCCCAAGCCGCGCCTGTTTCGCCTCAAGCCCGACAAGGCACTCATCAACCGCATGGGTTTCAACAACGAAGGCGCGGTGGCCTTGGCCGAAAGGCTGCGCCGAATGCGGAATGCGAAAGCTGGATTTCGGAACAAAAATAGTATCTCTGGAAACGTCCAAACCCCCTCTCCTTCGGAGGGGGCCGGGGGGAGGCCATTCATCATCGGCGGCAACATCGGCAAGAACAAGGCCACGCCCAACGAGGATGCCGCCAAAGATTACGAATCATGTTTTGAAACGCTGTTTGAGGTGGTGGATTATTTCGTGGTCAATGTCAGTTCGCCCAACACGCCGAATTTGCGCGAGTTGCAGGAAAAGGAGCCGCTGACCCAATTGCTGCTGGCCTTGCAAGTTCGCAACCAAGCCAAACCGAAACCCAAGCCGATACTGCTGAAAATAGCACCTGACCTGACCGACAGCCAACTCGACGATATCATTGATATAGTGCGCCAAACCCGGCTTGCGGGTGTGGTTGCCACCAACACCACCATCAACCGCGATGGATTGGAAACGGACGCGGCAACCGTGACGGCGGCGGGTGCGGGCGGACTGAGCGGCGCGCCGCTGCGCCAACGCGCCACGGAAGTGATCCGGTATCTGCACCAAAAGTCGGGCGGGGCGTTTCCGATTGTCGGCGTGGGCGGCATCAACTCGCCGGATGACGCGCTGGAAAAACTCCGCGCCGGAGCTGCGCTGGTGCAATTGTACACCGGTTTTGTGTACGAGGGGCCGGGTATTGCGGGGCGCATTAACCGGGCAATCGTGAAAAATAATGCGTAGGTTTGTGTGACAGCCGTGTGCGTGAAAAGTCATGAAAACCACTGTGATTTTTTCACCACCCGATGCATCGCAGACCTGTGAGGTTTTCAAAACCTCACAGGTCTGCCGCAACCGTAAATCCAAAATAGTATCTTTCAAAACGTCCAAACCTCCCTTTTTTAAATCAAGCGAGGTTGGCGTGAGGTCATAATATGGCAAAAAACACATTCAAGCCGGGCAACGCCAACACGTACCGCAAGGAAAAGCCGGAGGAGAAAAAGCCCGCCACGCGCCGCAAGCCTAACGGCGGCGTGCTGCAAGGCGATTTTCTCCGCGACCCGCGCCTGCACCTCACGGGCGGTTTGCTGCTGCTGTTCCTGTCGTTTTTCCTGTCCATCGCGTTTGTTTCCTATTTGTTCACGGGCAAGGCCGACCAGAGCATTGTGGGGGCGGTGTTCAGCGATTCGGTGCGGCAGGCGGGCAGCGAAACCGAAAACTGGCTCGGGCTGACGGGGGCCGTGGTGTCGCATTGGTTCATTTTCAAGTGGTTTGGCATCGCCTCGTTTTTGCTCATCCCGATCCTGTTCCTGACCGGCTACAAGATCGTGTTCAAGCGCGAACTGTTTCCGGTGGGCCGCATGACCCGGTTCGCGGTATTCGCCATTTTCTGGATCAGCATTTTGCTCGGCTACCTGATCCTGACCGCCGGGCAGGAAGACTGGCTCGGCTTTTTGAGCGGCGGCATCGGCTACGAAACGGCGGCGTTCTTGCAAAGCCTGCTCGGCTGGGGCACGCTGCTGCTCATCGCCTTTTCGCTGGTGGTGTTCATCATTTATTTCTTCAACGTGACCACCATCAAGGGTTTCGGCTTGAAGATAAACGAAACCATAAAGGATATTGAGGAAGCGGGCCGCGAGGAAGTGCGCATACCCGAATTTGACGGCAGCGAGCCGGTTGCGGCTGGCGATCCGGACCTGAGAAAATTCGCCGCCTCGGTGGACAAGGTTGCGGCGGGCCAGCCGTTTGCCTTCCAAACCGTGAAAACCCCCGTGAAACCCGATAGTGCCAAGGCCAACGGCGTGGCCTTCAGCGTGGAGCGGCCCAACACCGCCGATGTGCCGCTGGCCGTGGCCGTTGTGCCGCTGACGGTGCGGGAAAATGTGCCAAACAGCCTGCCAATGACCGAAAATGTGCCGGTGCTGCCGTTTGAAGACCAGCCGACCGCCACCGACCTGCCGCCATACGACCCGACGCTAGATTTGTCGCACTACCAATACCCGGCGTTTGATTTGATGGACGAGCAGACCAGCGAAAAAGCGCAGGTTTCGGTGGAGGAACTGGAAGCCAACAAAGACAAAATCGTGGAGACGCTGGGGCATTACGGCATCGGCATCGCCTCGATCAAGGCCACCATCGGCCCGACGGTGACGCTCTACGAAATTATTCCGGAGGCGGGCGTGCGGATTTCCAAAATCAAGAGCCTCGAAGACGACATTGCGCTGAGCCTGGCGGCGTTGGGCATCCGCATCATTGCGCCGATACCGGGCAAGGGCACGATTGGCATTGAAGTGCCGAACAAGAAGCGCGAAATGGTGAGCATCCGCTCGGTAATCATGTCGCCCGCGTTCCAGAAAAACGACAAGGATTTGCCGGTGGTGCTGGGCAAAACCATCTCCAACGAAGTGTACGTGACCGACCTTGCCAAGATGCCGCACCTGCTCATGGCCGGAGCCACCGGACAGGGAAAATCGGTGGGGCTGAACGTGATTTTGACTTCGCTGATCTACAAGAAACACCCGGCTGAGTTGAAATTCGTGCTCGTGGATCCGAAAAAAGTGGAACTCACGCTGTTCAACAAGATTGAGCGGCATTTCCTGGCCAAACTTCCCGGCGATGAGGACGCGATTATCACGGATACGAAAAAGGTGGTCTATACGCTCAATTCGCTTTGCCTGGAAATGGATTTGCGCTACGACCTGCTCAAGGATGCCGAATGCCGCAACATCAAGGAATACAACCAGAAATTCATCGGCCGCCGCCTGAATCCCGAAAAGGGCCACCGGTTTTTGCCGTACATTGTGCTGGTGGTGGACGAACTGGCCGATTTGATGATGACGGCGGGCAAGGAAGTGGAACAGCCCATTGCGCGGCTGGCGCAGTTGGCGCGGGCCACGGGCATCCATTTGGTGGTGGCCACGCAGCGGCCTTCGGTAAACGTGATCACGGGCATTATCAAGGCCAACTTTCCGGCGCGGCTGTCGTTCAAGGTTACTTCTAAGATAGACTCGCGCACCATCCTGGACACGGGCGGAGCCGACCAACTGGTGGGCCACGGCGATATGCTGCTCATGATGGGTTCGGAAATAATTCGGTTGCAATGCCCGTTTGTGAAGACTGAGGAAGTGGAACGCATCTGCGAATACGTGGGTGCGCAGCGCGGCTACGCCAACGCCTACCTGCTGCCCGAATACGAGGGCGACGATGGGGCCAGCAAGGAAAGCGTGGACTTGGCCAACCGCGACCCGATGTTTGAGGAAGCCGCCCGCATTATTGTGCAGCACCAGCAGGGCAGCACTTCGCTGCTGCAACGCCGCATGAAACTCGGCTACAACCGCGCCGGGCGGCTGATAGACCAACTCGAAGCCGCCGGAATCGTCGGCCCGTTCGAAGGCAGCAAGGCCCGCGATGTGTTGATCGGCGATGAATATTCGCTGGAGCAATTGCTGAACCGCATCAATGGCAACAAAGAGTGACGTTGGTTTTGAACCGCCGGGTTCGGCCGAATCCGAGGCCCGGAAACTCTTGCGGAAGGTTGGTACAATTATTGAACTGCACAACAAACGGGTGGGTTTGGCGGTTGTGAAACATACTATTTTCCATGCCGACTTGAACCCGGTGAACCTATCTTCCATCCATACCGTATATTTGTCACCACATAAACTCCCCATTCCAATGAAACGAATACTGTTTTTCCTTGCGGGTGCGTCCCTGAGCCTGACCGCCGCCCAAGCCCAAGCCGATGCCACCAAAGCGGGCGACATCCTTGAATCCATGAGCAGCAAGTACAAGTCGGTCAATGCCTTCAAGGCCCAGTTTGCCTACGCCATGGAAAGTCCGGGCAGCGGCATCAAGGAAAACGCCACCGGCGACATTACGGTGAAAGGCAACAAGTTCCATTTGAAACTCGGCGACCAGGAAGTGATCAACAACGGCTCCACGGTATGGACGTACCTGAAAGATGCCAACGAAGTGACCATCACCGATTACGAGCCGAGCGACGACGACATCACGCCTTCCAACATCTACACGGTGTATAAAAAAGGTTACAAATACACGCTGGTGGCCAAGGAAAGCAACAAGTCGGACGATGTGATAGACCTGACCCCCGACAACAAGAACAGCCAGATTTCCAAAATCCGCATCACCATCAACAAAAAGGACAAGAGCATCAAGAGCTTCCGCACGTTTGAACGCAACGGCAACAAATACAACTACACCATCTCCAAGTTCACCCCGGTAGAAGTAGACGACAAGGCGTTTGTGTTTGACAAGGCCAAATACAAGGGCGTGGAAGTCGAAGACTTGCGCAACTGATTTCCAAGCATCCGGGTTTGGGGTTTTTGAAAGATACTATTTTGGAGAGTCCGGTTTTTTGCCGGACTTTTTTATTGCAGGGTTTGCTAACGGGCTTGGCCTTTCCAAAACATACTGTTTTCGCATAAAACCTTACCAAAATGTTCGCTTGGTTACTACAAATGGCTTGGCGCGACAGCCGCCGGAGCCGGCGGCGGTTGCTGCTGTTCATGTCGGCGATTGTGCTGGGCATTGCGGCATTGGTAGCCATCCAGTCTTTTTCCGACAACCTATCGGCCAGCATTGACGGGCAGGCCAAGGAACTGCTCGGCGCCGATTTGGTGCTAACCTCGAACAAGCCATTTGCCGACTCGACGGCAAAATACCTGCAAAAACTCGGAAACCGCCGTTCGGAAGAAGTCGGTTTTGCCTCCATGGTGCTGTTTCCGCGCAACAGCGGCACGCGGCTGGTGCAAGTGAAGGCGCTTTCCGGCGATTTTCCGTATTACGGCACCATTGAAACCACGCCCGCCGCCGCCGCCAACACCCTCAAAATTGCCAACCAACAGAACCTGCGCCGCGCCTTGGTTGATGATGCGCTGCTGGTGCAGTTCGGCGTGCAGCCCGGCGATTCGGTCAAAGTTGGAGAAGTGACCTTTTACATTGCGGGCCGCGTGAACAAAATGCCCGGCCAAAGCGCCATCACTACAACCATCGCCCCGACGGTTTACTTGCCGAAAGTGTTTTTGGAGCAGACGAATTTGTTGCAACGCGGCAGCCGTGTCAGCTATAAATTCTATTACCAACTTGCCAGCCAAGCGGTTGTGGATGGGATAATCAAAAGGCAAGAAACGCGGTTCAACAAGGAAGGCATCAGTTTCGAGACCGTTGCCACGCGCAAGGCCAATACGGGCAAGGCATTCGGAAACCTAACCAAATTCCTGAACCTGGTTGGCTTTGTGGCGTTGCTGTTGGGTTGCGTGGGCGTTGCCAGTGCGGTGCATTTATACATCAAGGAGAAAATCCCATCCGTGGCCGTGCTGCGTTGCTTGGGCGTGCAAGGCTGGCAGGCATTCCTGATTTTCCTGATCCAAACTTCGGTGATGGGTTTGCTCGGAGCCATTCTCGGAGCCGCGCTGGGTTCGGCAATTCAGTTTGTGCTGCCACAGGTCATGGGCGATTTCCTGCCGGTCGAAGTGGACATAAACCTCTCATTGCCAGCTATTTTGCAGGGAATCGGTATTGGATTGACAATAGCGATTTTGTTTGCTTTGCTGCCGCTGCTGGTGGTGCGCCGCATTTCGCCGTTGCGTACGCTGCGCACTTCGTACGATGAAGACACGGCCGCCCGCGACCCGTGGCGGTGGGTTTTGTACGTTGCAATCATACTGTTTGTCGCCGCGTTCTCGTACCTGCAAAGCCGCGATTGGGTGCTGGCCGCCGGCTTTACGGGCGGGCTGCTGGCCGCTTTCGCGGTGCTGGCATTGCTCGGCAACGGCCTGATGTGGGCGGTACGGCGGTTTTTTCCGGTTTCGTGGAGTTACGCTTGGCGGCAAGGCTTGGCCAACCTGTACCGCCCCCAGAACCAAACGCTTGTGCTGGTCATGTCCATCGGTTTGGGCACGTTCCTAATTGCAACGCTGTATTTGACACAAACCCAACTGCTCAGCCAGATTTCCATGTCGGGAAGCGGCGGCCAGCCCAACATGGTACTGTTTGATATTCAGCCGCAGCAGAAAGATGCCGTGAACCGGCTGGTCAGGAAATACAAGTTTCCCGTGATCCAGCAAGTGCCCGTGGTCACGATGCGGCTGTCGGAGATCAACGGACGGACGATTGATGCCATCCAGAAAGACTCCGCCGCCGACATTCCCGAATGGGCACTGACCCGCGAATACCGCGTCACGTACCGCGATTCGGTGATTGCCTCCGAAAAAATAGTATCCGGGAAAATGACCAAACCCGCTTCGCCCACCGATACGATTTTTGTTTCGCTGGAAGAGCCGTTTGCCAAGCGGTTAAAACTCAAAATCGGCGACGCGCTAACGTTCAATGTGCAGGGAGCCGTAATGAACACCATCGTGGGCAGCACGCGCGAGGTGGACTGGAACCGGGTGCAGACGAATTTTCTGGTCATCTTTCCGAGTGGCGTGCTGGAGCAAGCCCCGCAGTTCAACGTTTTGGTCACCCGCACCCCCAACACCCGCGCGGCGGCGGCGTTCCAAGGCGAGTTGGTCGGGCAGTTTCCCAATGTTTCGGCCATTGATCTGGGCTTGATCCTGAAAACGCTGGACGAAATCATCGGCAAAATCTCGTTTGTCATCCGTTTCATGGCCTTGTTCAGCATCCTGACGGGCTTGCTGGTGCTGGCCAGTTCGGTGATTATCAGCAAGTACCAGCGTATCCGCGAAAGCGTGTTGCTGCGCACTCTCGGAGCCAACCGGCGGCAGATTCTATTGATTACCGGCATTGAATATTTGTTTTTGGGCTTGCTGGCGGCATTGGCGGGCATTATCCTGTCGCTGGTGAGCACATGGGCACTGGCAAGGTTCGTGTTCGAAACGCCGTTTGCGCCGGTTTTCACGCCGCTGGTGTGGGTCACGGCGGTAGTTGCGTCGCTGACCGTGCTGATCGGCATTGTCAACAGCCGCGAAGTGCTGACCCGCCCGCCGCTGGAAGTATTGCGGGCGGAAGTGTAAGTATTGATTGCAAAATAGTATCCTTTCAAAACCCCAAACCCGCCCGCCCAATTGAGTGGCAGGGCTTCCATAGCTTTTCCCAAACCAGTACAAGGCAGCACAGATATTGGCCCGGAATGGCACTTTTGAAAAGCCCGGATATTTTTTTTGCTCCACCGTTGCAAGGACTTGGATATTTCCCGCTAATTTTAGGATTCAATGGCAAGTGTTTTCCATCCGATTCTATTTCTTGGCTACATGAAGCAGGTTTCCCTTTTTCCGGCGATACTATTTTCCATCGCCTTCCTGAGCACCTCATTCACGGGATTCAAAACCCGCCCGCCCGATTTCCAAGCCTACACCGAAACCATTCCCGCCTCCGGTGTGGCATTCAAGATGCTGGCCATACCCGCCGGGGAGTTCAGCATGGGAAGCCCCGCCGCCGAGCCGGGCCGCAAACCCGACGAACCGCTCCACAAAGTGAAACTGGATGCTTTCTGGATGGGCGAGACGGAGGTGACGTGGGATATGTTTGAACTTTACGCCTACAAGGAACTGGAGCGGAAAACCGCCGAAAGCCTGTCCGCGCCGCCCAACCCGCCCTCCGTAGATGCCGTTTCGCGGCCCACCACGCCTTACGTGGACATGACGTTTGGCATGGGCAAATCGGGCTATCCGGCCATTTGCATGACCCACTACGCCGCCGTGCATTTCTGCCGGTGGCTGTATGCCAAGACCGGCGTTTTTTACCGCCTGCCCACCGAAGCCGAATGGGAATATGCTGCCCGCGCCGGAACCAAAGGCACTTACTTTTTTGGCGACGACCAGCAGCAACTCGGCGAATACGCTTGGTATCTGGACAACAGCAACAGCAAGACGCAAAAGGTGGGTAAAAAAAAGCCCAACCCGTGGGGCCTGCACGACATGGCCGGCAACGTGGCCGAGTGGACGTATGACCAGTACAGCCCGGAATTTTACAAGAAATCGGGGGTGGGAGTAGCGGCCAATCCGGTTTCGGTGCCCGTAAAACTGTACCCGCATGTAGCGCGTGGCGGCTCCTGGGACGATGAGGCCGACCGCCTGCGCAGTGCCGCCCGGCGGGCTTCCAATCCGCAATGGAAAAAGCGCGACCCGCAGATTCCGCGCAGCGACTGGTGGCTCACCGATGCCCAGTTTGTCGGTTTCCGGCTGGTGAGGCCATTGAAACAACCGAGCAAAGAGGAAATCGAGAAATACTTTTACAAGCCCATCAAGGATGTGTGAGCAAATGGCCCCCCAGCCCCCTTCGCAGGCGGGCAGAATAGTATCTTTTGAAAATGCCAAACCCACCCTTTTCCGTACCCCAACTAATTTTCCAAAACCCACCCCCCACCATGGACAACACAGACAACAAAACCCATCTCTCGCGCCGGGGCTTTGTGAAAGGCTCGGCGTTGCTGGCCAGCGGCTTGGCCATCGGGCTGCCCATTGAAGCCAGTGCGTATGCTGCCGGCCGGGACACCATTAAAGTTGCCCTGATTGGTTGCGGCGGCCGTGGAACCGGAGCCGCCGTGCAAGCCATGAAAGCCTCGCCCAAAGTGAAGATAATCGCCCTCGCCGATGCCTTCCGCGACCGGCTTGACGAATGCTACAAAAACATCACTACCACCGATGCCAAAGACTGGTCGGGAGCTGCGTACGGTGATTTGAAAAAGCAAATCAGCATACCGGAGAAAAACAAATTTGTGGGCTTTGACGGCTACAAGCAAGCCATTGCCTTGGCCGATGTGGTGATATTGGCCACACCGCCCGGTTTCCGCCCCATCCATTTTGAGGAGGCCGTGCGACAGGGCAAACACGTGTTCATGGAAAAACCCGTGGCCACCGATGCCATGGGGGTACGCCAAGTGATTGCCGCCGCAGAGGAGGCCAAGAAGAAAAACCTGAAAGTGGTGGTGGGGCTGCAACGGCACTACCAGAAATCGTATCTGGAAACCCACAAGCGCGTGATGGATGGCATGATTGGCGAGATTGTGGCGGCCAACTGCTGGTGGAACAGCGGCGGTGTGTGGGTGCGCGAACGCCAACCGGGCATGACCGAGATGGAATACCAGATGCGCAACTGGTATTATTTCAACTGGCTCTGCGGCGACCACATCAATGAGCAGCACATCCATAATATTGACGTGATTAACTGGTTCAAGGGCGGTTTTCCGGTTAAGGCCGTGGGCATGGGTGGCCGCCAGCAGCGCGTGGAAAAACAGTTCGGCGAGATTTTCGACCACCACCACGTGGAGTTTGAATACGCCGACGGCATGGTGCTCAACAGCCAATGCCAGCATTTCGAGGGTTGCGCCAACAACGTCTCCGAACTGCTCATCGGTACTAAGGGCAAGGCTACCGAAGGCAAGATTATGGATCACAAGGGCAACATTGTCTGGCGACACCGCGATGAGGAAGACCCTAACCCTTACCAGACCGAACACGATGTGCTGTTCGACGCGATTATCAACAATAAGCCGATCAACGATGCCGAACACGCCGCCAAAAGCACCATGACCGCCATTCTGGGCAGGATGGCCACGTATTCGGGACAGTCCATTGGCTGGGATGAGGCGTACAACTCAACGATGAGCATCATGCCCAAGACATTTGCCTGGGATGCCGAAACGCCGACCAAACCCGATGCCAACGGCTTCTATCCGGTGCCGGTGCCGGGCCGCACAAAAGTGATGTGAACACGCCGAACCACTGCCAGTGGGTTTGGGCAAAAATAGTATGGCCGGCGGGTGCGAAACCTGCCGGCCATTTTTATGGGCGGATTTGTGCTTGGGAAACCGAAAACGGCATTGCCCAATCAGAAGCCCAGCCAGAAAGTCGTCAAAAATGCTTGGAATTTGGGCTGCGGCGGCTTGGCTTCGGGCAGCAGGGAAATGCCATCGTTGCGGATGCCCGCACCCAACTCGCGGATGCCCAATTCGCCGCGCAGGTATTCAATCATGGTGCGTTCCTTTTCGCAAATGCCTTTGGAAGCATCGGCAAGCGAGTAAATTGTGGCGGCCACGGTCTGCTTGGCATCAGGACACTCGGCAAGCACGTATTTCAGGGATTTCATGAATTTTCGGTCCCACCGATCCATGTTGTTCGTCAAATGCCGGAACTCCTCGAAAAACAACCGCCGGTAGTCTTCCTGCTCTTCCGCATCCGCTTCCTGCGGCAGCGTTTCATGCACCAAGTGGTTGGCCAAGCCCTGAAGCGTCAGCCATTCCTGTTCGTCAATCTCGCCATCGGTTCTGGCTACCAGCAAGGCCGGATAATACAGCACAAATGCCGCAAACTGCTCATAACTGAGGCCGGTTCGGCGGGCTTCGGTGTATTCTTCATACAATTCATTCAATGTCAAGGCATTCATGGTTCAGGCTGGTTGAAAAGATTCACAATTTAACCACTTGGCAGCCGTAAAAACCAGTACATTTTATAGTGAGATATGTACATCGGGAGCCGTGGGTGCATTTAGTACGCATCTCTGCCGGGAAGTAATCATTTTCCGTACCTTCGTGCGGCCGGACGGGTTGCGGTTTTCCACTGGAAACACCGCAACCGGAGCTTGGATGCCTTAAATCCGGTCTGAAAGTTAAGTTTTCCGGTTGAAAAAAAATGACACCCGATGTGAAGGTTATGTTATTAAATTGAGTATATATTTAACTTTTCAAAGGAAAACCCATCATCACGGCAGAATTTGTGCTACGGCACACAACCTGCCTAAAATATCATGCCAAAGTTTGCGGAGCATCTTGGGCAAATCAGGCCCGGGACTTTGGCAACAGAAAATAGTACCTTTCAAAAACACCAAACCCGCCCAGCGCAACCCATTCATCCCGAACTCCCATGCCAACCGGATTCTTCCACCTTCCGATTCCCAAAAACGAACCCGTTTTGAACTATGCCCCCGGCTCGCCGGAGCGGGCCGCCCTCAAAACCGCCCTTGCCGAAGCCCGGAGCCAAACCATTGAGGTGCCGATGCACATCGGTGCCGAAAAAGTGCATACCGACCGCCGCAAGCCGCTGCATCCGCCCCACGACCACCGGCACATTCTGGGCCATTACCACCAGGGCGACGCGCTGCACGTGGAGCAGGCCATCCAAGCGGCCATGAACGCCAAAACGCTGTGGACGGCCATGCCTTGGGAACACCGCGCCGCCATTTTCCTGAAAGCCGCCGACCTGCTGGCCGGGCCGTACCGTGCCCGGCTGAACGCCGCCACCATGCTCGGCCAGTCCAAGAATGCGTACCAGGCCGAGATTGACGCGGCGTGCGAAATGATTGATTTCCTGCGGTTCAATGCGGCATACATGGGTGAAATATACAGCCAGCAGCCGCAATCAAGCCCGGGCGTGTGGAACCGGCTGGAACACCGTCCGCTGGAGGGCTTCGTGTTTGCGCTGACTCCCTTCAACTTCACGGCGATTGCGGGCAACCTGCCCGCCTCGGCGGCCATGATGGGCAATACGGTAGTCTGGAAACCCGCCGACCCGCAGATATATTCGGCCCACGTGCTGATGGAGATTTTCCAAGAGGCCGGTGTGCCCGATGGCGTGATAAACTTGGTGTACGTGGACGGCCCCACCGCCGGGGAGGTCATTTTCAAGCATCCCGATTTTGGCGGCATCCACTTTACGGGCAGCACCGGCGTGTTCCAGCGGATATGGAAAACGATTGGTGAGAATATCCACTTGTACAAATCGTATCCGCGCATTGTGGGCGAAACGGGCGGCAAGGATTTTGTGGTTGCCCACAAATCGGCCCATGCACAGGCGTTGGCAACGGCGTTGGTGCGCGGCGCGTTTGAATACCAAGGCCAGAAATGCTCGGCGGCCTCGCGTGCCTACGTGCCGCACAATCTTTGGGAGGAAGTGAAAAATAGTATGCTGGAAACCCTCCAAACCCTCCGGATGGGTGGCGTGGAGGATTTCCGCAATTTCATCAATGCCGTCATTGATGAGCGGTCATTTGACAGGATTGCCGCCTACATCGAAAAGGCCAAAGCCGACCCCAACGTGACTGTTTTGGCGGGCGGCAACTGCGATAAGTCGGTGGGATATTTCATTGATCCGACAATTTTGGAAACCAAAGACCCGCAATCGCTGACCATGTGCGAGGAGATTTTCGGGCCGGTGCTGACGGTTTACGTGTACCACGCCGAAAACTTTGAGCAGACGCTGGAACTCGTGGACCAGACCTCGCCTTACGCCCTGACCGGGGCCGTGTTTGCGCAAGACCGCTACGCGACAGATTTGGCCAGCCGGAAACTGGCCAACGCCGCCGGAAACTTCTACATCAACGACAAGCCCACCGGAGCCGTGGTGGGCCAGCAGCCCTTTGGCGGTGCCCGCGCCTCGGGCACCAACGACAAGGCCGGATCAATCCTGAATCTGCTGCGCTGGGTTTCGCCGCGCACCATCAAGGAAACCTTTGTGCCGCCCACCGACCACCGCTACCCGTTTCTGGCCGAGGAATAATCAATGGTTGCCAAAATAGTATCGTTGAAAAAGGCCAAACCCGCTGCCCGAACCGCCTGTTTGCTTTGTGGGGGTTTAGTGTTTTGGAAAGATACTATTTTGGCAAGCCTCCCAACAGGAGGTTTTTTTTACTTTTGCAATTTGTCCACCCGCAAAAGCTGCCGGTTCTATTCACGCTTCTTCCAAATTTGCGGGTTGCGCGACTCATGGATGACAGCGACGATGACGACTGTTTTCTGCCGGGCCTTGAGCTTGTAGAACACATCGAACGGAAAACGGTTTGTCTTCTTTTTCCGGAACCCCAGCCGCTTGTGAATGATGGCAAACGCCTTGGGCTGGTTGGTGATTAATTGCAACGTTTGGTGAAGTTCGGTTACAAATTCACTGCCCAACCCTTGCTGCTGCCCATTATAGTAATCAACAATCCCAGCCATGTCGGTGCGTGCGTCAATGCCAATGAGCAAACCGTAAGTCATCTGTCAGGATTTTTTCAAGGGTTTCTGTCCCAGCGTTTCCAATGATTGTTCCCAACTGCAAACGGCTTGCGGGTCGGCCTCCATTTTTGCCCACCGCTCTTCAAGCAAGTGGCTTTTCCACGCTGGAATCGCGTCAGATAGCTCTTCCACGGGCAATTGTTCGATATGGACAAATTCCTTGAGGCTGTCGAGCAGTTCAAGCACAAAGTCTGCCTTGTGTTCGCGAATGTCAATGGTGAGTCTCATGGGAAAATCAGGAGTTGGTTGGCAGGACGTTTCAGCCAAAGGTACAAAACCACACGGGTGCGGGCAATGGAAGACGCACTATTTTTAACTGAGCCGGGCAGCCACCGATAACAACGCCTGCGACGGGATTGGCAATTTTACACGGCACAGACAGGACAATACACGCATCAGTTACACAGCCAGAATCAGCGGTTAAAAACAGTATCTTTTCGCAACCCCAAACCCACCCCATTCAAAACCGGTAGCGTGCCTGCATTTTCAGATCCGTGCGGTGCGGGGCATTGATTTCGTCCATGCCGGATCCGATGGTGTTTTGGTTGGAAAGGTTGGTGCGCGACAGCCGCAGCCAGCACGAGAGTTTGGGCGTGATGTCGTAATTGAGCAGCGTGTACCACCGAAAACCCCGCCCGTAATACGCCGGAATCGAGAACGCGTACAACACGTCCTTTTCAAACAGGTACTGGCGGTTGTCAAAATCATCGGTGTCGAAGAGGGCGGCGCGGGTGCTCAGTTGCCAACGCCGTAACGTGAGGTTGATGTCTTGGGCCATGGCGTAGCCGCCCGTAAACGAATGCTGCCGGAAACTGCTGAACTGCACCCGCGAACGCAGGAAAACGTAGGCATTGGCCTGAAAATCAATGTTGAACAAATATTGTTTTTTCAGCGTCGCCGTCGGGAAGTTGATTGGTGTGCCCGGTTCGGGTTGGTTGCGCTGCTTGTGTTCCTCGCGGTATTGGGCGTATAGCAGCAGTTTCTTGTTGGGCTGGAAGGCCACGCGCAACAGGTAATCAAATCCGTTGGAAGGCGCATCCACCCGGAATTTGAGCCACGCGAACCGGTATTGGTCATAATACGCCGTGAACGTGATTTTGCGTACCGGATTGATTTTCAAGCCCCAGTATATGCCTTGCTCGTTGATGTTGCGCGTGTTTTCGCCGAAGGCGTTGCCGTAAAACGAGTGGAAATTGCGGTCATAGTGCCGCGCCAGCAGCGCAACCGACACTTTCTGCGAGAGGCTGCCCATCACGCCCGAAACCAAGCCCGTGCCGCCGCTTTTGGAACGTGCCGCCTCACCAAACAGGTTGAAATTCTGCCACAGGTAGCTGTAATGCAGCCCGAAACTGTGGTTTTGGTTGCCGCCAAACTCAAACCGGTTGTAGCGGCGCGGCAACCGTTGCAGGGGTGTGTTGAAGAGTGTATGGAGCCACGTGGCTCCGATTTCAAGGTTATTCTTTGCGCTCCGGTACGCGACATTGCCGCCCGTGGTCCGTTCCAGAATGGCTCCCTTGGCCAGTAATTCGCGTTCGGTGCGGTGGTAGCCCGCCGTCAGGATTGACGAAACGTAATTTTCCGTCGCCGAGTCGCCTTCGGCAAGGCTGGCATCGCGCCGGGTGTGCGAGTAGAAGCCGGTCACGTCAAACTTCCCGATGGCGTAGGTGGCCGCCGCGCCGCGCAGAAATCCGGTTTCCATGGCCGATGTGAATGGCCGGATGCCCAGTTGGTTTCGCCGAACCGTTTCAACGGTTTCAGCACCCTTGCCCACCGTGAATCCGGCTGACAGCAGCAATCCCTGCCCGATTTGCAACTGGTAATCGCCAACCAAAATGCGTTTCCAGCGGCCTTTGTTTTCCAGCATGAAATGGTACGACAAAAAATCCGCGCCGTAACGCCGCGCGGCGGGCCGCCAGGTTATTGCCTCACCGGCATCCTTTTCCAAGGTAAAACCCAAACTGAAATCGCCGGTGTGGTTCACGCGGTAGCGGGCATACCAGCGTCCGGGCGAGCCGGCATAGCGCGGGGCCGGTTCGCCGTTGGTTGTGCTGTCGGGCATAAAGCCTTTTCGGCGTTCCAGCGTTTGATCGTAGCGCAGCAGCAGCATATTGTTTGGCTCCGTGAC
This sequence comes from Sphingobacteriales bacterium, assembly GCA_043789005.1. Lineage (GTDB taxonomy): Bacteria > Bacteroidota > Bacteroidia > Cytophagales > 172606-1 > Xanthocytophaga. The sequence goes on along the minus strand of JAYWIH010000072.1, from coordinate 9,344 downwards.
AAGGCGTTTCCAGAGCGGGCGGTTGTCGGCGGCAAGGCCGTTGTCGCGCACTTCCACAAAGGGAAGCAGTTTCCGGATGGTGGCCAAGTCAAACTCCGGAATGGCCTGCAACTCGTAGATTGTCAGCAATTTGCCTGCGTTGGCGCGGTGTTCAAAAAACCGGTTGAGTTGGGTTTCGGACAGCATATACGTGGCGGCCAGTTCGTTGCGGGTAGCTCGGTTCAGCTCAAGCGGATGCGTGTAAAGTTGCAGCAGCGATTCGTAAAGGTCTTCGTAGTTGGCATCTTCCGTTTGCGTGCCCATGAGTTGCTGCACAAAGGCATCCAAGTCAATAGCCGGGCGGTTTTGCTGGGCGCAGGCAAACAAGAGACCGGCAAAATAGTATGCTGCAAAAAGGCCAAACCCCAGCTTTTTCACTGACCACGTGCGCAAGTTGCGCACAGATGAAACACGGCGAACTCCCCCACAAAACAGTGGTGTCGGTTTGGCTTCGCCAATCTGACGATTCCCGAAACCGACACGCCAATCGCTTGCAATCCCGTTATTCGCTCGGTTTTTCAATTTCCCCGGATTTTTTCTTCTTGTCAAACCTCAGTGCCACCGAAACCTGATGCGACAAGCCCAGCACCGGATGCGTCCGCAGGGCGTAATCCAAGTGCAGTTTTCTGGGCGCAAAGCCAATCCCGAAGCAATACGCATTGGGTTGCGTGTGGATGCCCGTGCGCAGGCGCAGATTCCTGACAATTTCGTATTCGGCACCGATTCGGAACGAAGCCGGATAGTCAATGTCTTTTTCCACCTCGGCGTTGAGCATGAATTTCTGAATCGGAAGATACGACAAGCCGACCTTCATCACCGCCGGTATGCGTTCGTCAGCACCGGGCCGGAAACGGGTTTGGGAGAAATTATACAGGTGCGCCCCCAAACTGAGCTGCGGCAACAGTTGCGCCACGCCGCCCAACTCGAAAACAACGTGCCGCCGTGCGCCAATTTCCGCCATGGCTGTTTGCAAGTAATTGATTTTCAGCCCAAATCCGATTTTATCCAATTGGTAGCCGTAGGCCACACCTACCGTACTTTCACTATACAGTTCATCACCGAAGCGGCTCACACTCACGCCCGCCACGCCTTTGCGCAAGGGCCGCACATAGCCCACGGCCATGGTTTGCAAGCCCTCCATGCCATACCGCAAATCGTAGGCAAACAAGATTTGGCGGTCTTTCACTTGCGCCAGTCCGGCGGCATTGTTCCACAACGACCAGCCATCCGCGAGCGTTGCCGAGGCGTTTGCCATGCCCCAAGACCGCCCTCCCACCGGGAACGGATCGCCACCGGCATACGCTTCCGCGAGGGCCAGCAGGCCGACAATCAACGAAAGGAGCGGGGGTTTGGCCAAGTCGGGAGATACTATTTTCCGCAGCACGAACGGATGTCAAAAATACGTGCGGCTGTCCGGATTGCCAGACCCAAATGCGGCCAAAGCCCATATCTGTAAGGTTTGCCGTGCTTACCGGCAAGCACGGCAAACCCCGGAAACCGTGCGGCCCTGCGTGAATTGGCCGGACGGCGTGTATTTTCACCGGCACGTTACGTATGTAAGAATGCGTGCGAAGGCGGTTTAGTAGCCGCGCCGATTATGGCTTAGATTCGTGAACTGATTGGTGTACATTCTAAAGGAGCCTACCGTGCGAATGAAGTTTCAAGATAAAACAAACGACCCCCGCCCGTTCCATGCGTCGGCACGGCGCATGGCCGGTGCGCTGGCGGCCGTGCTGCTGCTGGCAATCGGATTCGCAAAAGCACAAGTCAACAACCTGAAATTCAATCACCTGTCCGTAGAGCAGGGACTGTCGCACAAGGATGCGTACTGTCTGCTGCAAGACAGCAAGGGATTCATTTGGTGCGGCACTAAAAACGGGCTCAACCTCTACGACGGCTATAAGATTAAAGAATACAAGCATGACCCGAAAGACAGCCAAACCCTGCCCAGCAACGATATCCGTGCCTTGGCCGAAGATAATGAAGGCTACATTTGGGCCGGCACCTACGACAGCGGCCTTATCAGGCTGAACCGGCACACCAAAAAAGGCCGGACTTACACCACCGCAAACACCAAAGCCCTTGCTTCCAACAGCATCTATGCCATCCACAAAGACCGGAAGGGCATCATCTGGATTGGCACTTTTGGCGGCGGCCTAGTCAGGTTCGACCCCAAAACGCAGCAATTCACCGCCTACCGCAACGAAGACGGCAACAAAAACAGCATCAGCAGCGACAATATCCTTGCCATTCACGAAGACGGGGAAGGCAAGATTTGGCTGGGTACTTTCGGCGGCGGACTTTGTAAGTTTGACCCGGAAAAAGGCGTGTTTCAATCTTCCCTCCTGACAAAAAACGTTGACATATACGCCATTACCGAAGACCGCAAGCAGTGCCTCTGGCTCGGCACTTACGGCAAAGGCCTGATCCGGTTGAACAAGCGAACCGGAGCCTCCGAGTTTTTTTCTGCGGCGGGCGAAGGCTCCGGTGGCGATTACATCCGCGCCATAAAAGAGGATGCTGTGGGTACACTCTGGATTGGCACCGAAAAAGGTGGCGGCCTGAAATACTTCGACCCTTACCAGCGGCAGTTCCAGACGTACAAGCATGATGCCACGCAACCCGCCAGTTTGGGCAGCGACAATATCAATGCCTTGCTGCTCGACAAGTCGGGCGTGCTTTGGATTGCCACTGAAGGCAGCGGTGTGGATAATTTCAATACCCAGAACGCCTTGTTCCGCACGTATGCCAGTGGCGAGAATGCGCCGCAATTCACAACCGGTGCGATCAATGCCCTTTACGAGGATCGTGCGCAGACATTATGGATTGGCGGCACTTTTTTAGACGGGTTGGTTTTGTATGCCTACGACCGTTCCCAAGGCACCTATACTCCCCACCGCGTGCCCATTTCCAATGATTTGGCGGGCTTTAACTATTCCATCACTTCCATTTCGGATGATGAGTCGGGAAATATCTGGATTGGCACCGCCGAAAACGGCCTGTACCGTTACAACCGTCACAGCAAGGCGTTCAAGGTATTCACCAAAAAGAACAGCGGGCTGAGCAGCAACAGCATCGAAACAATCTGCAAAGACCGGAAGGGCATTCTCTGGATTGGCACGTATGAGGGCGGCTTGTGCCGGCTGGAACCGCATAGTGAGACTTTTCGGACTTACCTGCACCAAGCCGGTAACCCGGCATCGTTGGCCAACAATACAGTGAAAGTCATTTACGAAGACAAGGCGGGCAGCTTGTGGCTGGGTTCCAAAGATGGCGGCCTGTGCCGTTTTAACAAGGAAACAAACCAGTTCAAATCTTACAAGAGCACGCCTGGCGTTGCCAAGAGTCTGCCCAGCAACTCCATCCGGGCCATTGCCGAAAGCGGCGGCGATGTATGGATTGGTACGGATGCGGGTATTTGCAGGTACCAGCCTGGCACCGAAACATTCCTGCGCATCAACGAGCGGAACGGACTGCCCGAAAACGATGTGTGCGCAATGCTGGCCGACAGGCAGGGCAACCTGTGGATCAGCACTTTTTCCAAGGGGATTGCCCGGTTCAATCCCAAAACACACCGTATCCGCCATTTCACCACGGGCGAGGGGCTGCACAGCAATGAATTCACGCAGTGGGCAGCCCATAAGAACCATGCCGGGAAATTGTTTTTCGGTGGCAGCCAGCATTTCATCGGCTTCTCGCCCGAGCAGATCATTGACCTGCAGTATGCGCCGCCGGTTTACCTGACATCTTTCAGCTTTTTTGACCAAGACCAGAACAAGAAACAGGAATTTGCCCGTCCGCTTGAAAAACTGAAAGTCATTGAACTGAACCACGACGACAATTTCTTTGAATTTGAATTCACCTTCCTGAACTACATCAGCACCGACAAAAACACGTTTGCCTACATGATGGAGGGCGTTGACAAGGATTGGAAAATCGTGGGCGACCGCCGGTTGGCATCTTATACCAACATTGATCCGGGCGAATACGTTTTCAAGGTCAAGGCCGCCGATAAGTTCGGGAACTGGAACAGAAAGGCGGCTTCGGTACGCCTCGTCATCGATCCGGCATGGTACGATACATGGCTGGCACGCCTCACCGCCATAGTGCTGGTCATGGGTTCTGTATGGCTCTACTACCGCAACCGGATCCGGTTTTTCCAAAGGCAAAAGGAAACCCTTGAAAGACAAGTGCGTGAAAGAACCGTGGAACTGGTGCAGAAAAACGAGGAGATTGAGGCGCAGAAAGACAGCATTGAAGAGAAAAACATCCGCATGATGGAAGCCAACGAACTCATTGAGCAAATCAACGAGGAACTGCGGGCCATAAACAACGACCTTGAATACCGCGTGCAGCAGCGTACGCAGCAGTTGCGCGACGTGAACCAAAGCCTGATAAAAAGCAACCAGGAACTTGATATGTTCACTTACCGCGCCTCGCACGATATCAAAGGCCCGCTGGCAAGCCTTGCCGGTTTGTGCAAGGTGGCAATGATGGATGTGCAAGACCCGACGGCACTGGATTATTTCATGCTACTCGACAAAACCTGTGAGAAGGCCAACCACACACTGGTGCGAATCCTCAAGATGTACGACATCCGCAACCACGATATTTACAATGAACCCATTCAAGTGGCAGACCTGATTGAGACGTATGCGGCTGACTTGTGCGCCCTAGCACCGTATGTCGGCATACATTATGAGAGTGCTTTGGATGGCGCGGCGGAGGTGTTCTCAGACGGCACACTGCTCCAAACCGTGCTGACCAACGTGCTGGAAAATGCTTTCCGTTACAACAAGGAGGGAGCCGGATCGTACGTGAAAGTGGAAATGAGCGACAACGGGCATGAAATACACGTGCTTGTGCGCGACAATGGCACCGGAATAGCCGAACCCCAGCACCCAAAGTTGTTCACGATGTTTTTCCGGGGAACGCTTACCGCCAGCGGCACGGGTTTGGGTTTGTACCTAGCCAAAATCGCGTTGGAAAGGCTGGGCGGTGAAATCATTTTCCGTCCGGACTTCGCCGGGGAAACGGTGTTCGAGATAATAATCCCGAAGATGCCCCCCGATTCAAATGAACTGCTGCTGCCGCTCACGACTGCCAATGAGCAGCAAGTGGCCGCCGAGTAAGCCGCCGGTTTTTATTGCGTAGCACGGGAACGGAACCGGAAACAGTATCTTTTCAAAAACCCAAACCCGCCACAGCCACCCGGCAAAACCAAGGTTACTGATAAGGTCGGCCGTACGCTTTTTGTTGTTGCCGACATTACTCCATACGCCGTTCGGGCAGCACCGGAATGAGTCTTGTCAATGACCGATACGGGTTCCAATGATGGTAGATGAATGCGGTGGTTGAGAAAAAGACCGGGGTTTTGCCTTTTTCAAGGATACTATTCTGCCTGAAAAAGCCGAAAGCCAGCACAACAGCCGAAGGTTCATTTTTTTTGGCTGAATGCACCCAATTTCCGGGGTTCATCTGTAACCACGCTTAAAAACAAACACCACTAAGCATCAAAAACCGTAAACTTAACTTTTCCAATACATTATTTGATTGTTAGGGGAATATTACGGAAAAGATAAGTTTTACGCTCGCTATTTGGAAGAGTATCCTATTTTTGTTGTCACCGGAGCGCACGACCAGCGGAACCATTACGGCAACCGGTTGTTTACCAGCAGAATACGCGTTTTCTCCCTCATTTTATCCTAACCAAACCTTTAAATTGACAGTCATGAAAAAAATCTACTTGGCGAAGCTATGGACAATGGCTTTCGGATTATCCTTGTGTTGCCTTTTTTCGGCATCGGCCCAAGTGACCACGGCGGCCATCAGCGGTATTGTGCTCGACGACAAAGGCGAAGCCCTACCCGGTGCCACGGTTGTGGCCACACACACGCCTTCGGGCACACCCTACGGCGTAATCACGCGCCAAGATGGCCGCTATAACCTGCCCAATGTGCGCATTGGCGGACCTTACACCATACAAACCACGTTTGTGGGCTACAAGGTGAGCAAAGTGGAAGGCGTGATGCTGAACTTGGGCCAGCGGCTGACCCAGGATTTCAAGCTGGCCAACGAATCGTCGCAATTGGAGGAAGTGGTGGTGAAAGCCGACGCGCTGCTGAACGGTTCACGCACCGGAGCGGCCACCAATATCTCCAGCGAACAGTTGCGCAGCCTGCCCACGATTACGCGTTCGGCGGCTGATTTTACGCGGCTCACACCGATGGCGGGCGAAAACGGCTCGTTTGCGGGGCGCAACGGCCAATTCAACAATTACTCATTGGACGGGGCGATTTTCAACAACCCCTTCGGCTTGGATGCCGCCACACCCGGCGGGCAGACCGATGCGCAGCCAGTTTCACTGGATGCCATTGACCAGATCCAGGTGTCGATTGCGCCGTATGATGTGACGCAGGCCGGATTTACGGGTGCATCGGTCAATGCGGTGACCAAATCGGGCACGAACAAGTTTGCGGGAACGGTTTTCGGGTTTTTCCGCAACCAAGGCATGACCGGCAAAAAAGTGGACGGAGCCAGCATCTTTGTGCCCGACCTGAGCCAATACCAATACGGTTTCAGCGTGGGCGGCCCAATTGTGAAAGACAAGCTGTTTTTCTTCGCCAACATGGAGTTTGACCAGCGTTCGGATTTGGGTTCGAGTTTTCTGGCGGCGCGTCCGGGCGTTTCGGGCAGCAACGTGTCGCGCGTGACGGCCGCCGACTTGGAACTGGTGAGCGGAGCCTTGCGGGATAAATTCGGCTACGAAACCGGCGCTTATGAAAACTACACGCACCAAACCAACAACTACAAGGGAATTCTGAAACTGGACTGGAACATCAACCAAATCCATAAGCTGACCGCCACGTACAGTTTCTTGGATGCGTACAAGCAGAAACCCGCCCACCCATCGGCCTTGGGGCGGCGCGGCCCGGATTTCCTGACGCTGCAATATTTCAATTCGGGCTACCGGATCAACAACAAGCTGAATTCGTTTTTCGTGGAGTTGAAATCCAACTTCTCCAACCGCTACTCCAACAAACTGCAGGCGGGCTACTCGGCCTTCCGCGATTCGCGCAACCCGTTTTCGGTGCCGTTTCCGATTGTGAACATTGAAAGCGGCGGCACAACCTACATTGTGGCGGGCCACGAGCCGTTTTCGGTCAATAACATCCTGAACCAGAACGTGTACCAAGTCACGGAAAACTTCAACATTTACGCGGGCAAGCACACGGTCACGCTGGGCGGTTCGCTGGAAAAATTCGAGTTCGACAACTCATTCAACCTGGGTCTGTATCCGGGCACGTTCGGGCCGCGATTCAGGTCGGTGCAGGCATTCGTGGATTCGGTGCAGTCGGGTAGGTTCGACGATGAGGTGGCGGCAGCACAGACGGTTTACCGCACCAATAATGAGAACAACACGTGGGCACTGGCCGAGACCAACGTGGGTCAACTGGCATTTTACGCGCAGGACGAGTGGCAGGTCACGCCCAAACTCACCGTTACGGCGGGCATCCGCATGGACAAGCCCATGTTTTTCGATACCAAGGCCAAAATCGAGGAAAACCTGAAACGCAACCCGGCCTATAACCCGGACATCCAATATTTCGACGAAAGCGGCAGCCCGGTGAAATTCGACCAGACGGTGCTGCCCAAAACGCGTCCGCTAATTTCGCCGCGCGTGGGCTTCAACTGGGATATCCGGGGCAACCGCACCGACCAACTGCGCGGCGGTTCGGGCGTGTTTTCCGGGCGGATTCCGTTCGTGTGGCTCGGTAACCAAGTTGCCAACCCCAATTTCTTCTTCTACTGCGTCACCGATCCCAATTTCCGTTTCCCGCAGGTGTGGCGTAACAACCTTGGCTACGACAAGAAACTGGACAATGGCTGGGTGCTGACCACCGACCTCATTTATACGCAGGACATCAACGCGATGATGGTGCGCAACTACGGCCTGAAACCGCCCACGGGCCGCTTGAACGGCATCGGCGACACGCGTGCCGTGTACCTGCCAACGGACAGGGCCACGGTTTTTGGCGGCGCGACCAACGCCTATGTATTCACCAATGTGCGGCAGGGCTACACGTTCAACTGGACGGTGCAGGCGCAAAAAACCTGGGCCAACGGCCTGTATGTCAACGTGGGATACAACTATTTGGTAGCCAAGGAAGCGGCCTCCACGCCTTCTGAAATCTCGTCGGACAGCTACGAACGCAACCCGGCCAACCTGACGCACACCAACCGGCCGCTGATGGCCAATTCGCCTTTCGGCAACCAGCACCGCTTTGTGGGTTCGGCAAGCAAGAAATTCACCTACTTGTCGGGCCGCATGGCCACCACGGTTTCGCTGTTCACGCAGTATGTGCGCGGCGGGCGGTTCAGCTACACGTATTCGGGCGATATCAACAACGACGGTTCGGGCTTCAACGACCTGATGTTTGTGCCCACCGATGCGCAGATAGACCAGATGCGCTTTGAAACCGCACCTGGCGCAACCACCGAGCAAGCCGCCATGCAGCAAGCCGCGCAACGGACGGGACTGAAAGGCTTTATTGCGCAAGATGATTATTTGAGTACCCGTCGCGGACAGTACGTGGACAAGAACGCCACGCTGAACCCGTGGTATTCTAACCTGGACTTGAGCTTTTTGCAGGATTACGTGCTGCCCAACAAGAACAAAATCCAACTGAGCCTGAACGTGCTGAACGTGGGAAACCTGATAACTTCCAAATGGGGTGTGCGGCAGTTGGCTTCCATCACCAACCTGGTGCAGCCGCTGGGTGTGAGTGTGGCCGGTGGTGTGCCGACGTATAATTTTTCCACCGCCCAAACCAGCACGTTCTACAACGACAACGGCCTGGTGTCGCGCTGGCAGGCGCAGGTTGGCCTGCGGTACGTGTTCTGAAAATAGTATCTTTCAAAAGCCCCAAACCCCGCCGCCCGGCACGCAAGTCCGGGCGGCGGGGTTTGGGCTTTTTGCTTTCCGAAATAGTATCTTTGGAAAACGCCAAACCCACCCTTGCCGCTGGCAGACCGGAAAACCCATGCTCGAAAAACACTTTGCCCTCAAAGCCAACCAGACCAGCGTCCGCACCGAAATTTTGGCTGGCGTGTCCACGTTTCTGGCCACGATGTACATCATTGTCGTCAATCCGGCCATTCTGAGCCAGGCGGGGATGCCATTTTCAGCCGTTTTAACGGCAACGGTGGTGCTGTCGTGCTTTTGCAGCCTGATGATGGGCCTGTATGCCCGCAACCCGATTGTGGTGGCTCCGGGCATGGGGCTGAACGCCTTTTTCACGTTT
>JAYWIH010000071.1:0-3850 GCA_043789005.1 Sphingobacteriales bacterium | reverse complement strand
TGGATCAAAACAGTATCTCCCGGTTCGACCAAACCATCAAAATCACCGGCAAGCGCAACAAGCAGCGCATCATTCCGCTCCATGCGGGCTTGCTTCCGCTGCTGGAAACGTACCAGGCCGAAAAGGAACGCACATTCCAAGGCGCGGCCGATGCGCGGCTCATCGTGACCAACGAAGGCAAGGCCGCCTACCCAATGCTGATCCAGCGGATTGTGCGCAAATACCTGACCCAAACGCAGGCCGGCAAACGCAGCCCGCACGTGCTGCGCCACACATTTGCCACACACTTGCTCAACAAGGGTGCAGACCTGAATGCCATCAAAGACCTGCTGGGCCACGGCAGCCTTGCCGCGACCCAGGTTTACACGCACAACTCGCTCGAAAAGCTCAAGCGGGTGTATGAACAGGCCCATCCCAAAGCGTAAAAGCCCCCTAATCCCGAAGGAGGATTTTTTGAATGCTCTTTTCGGGAGGTATTGTTTCACTTAAATTCCTCATGCGTATGAAACTGCAAATGCAATCCCTTCACTTCGATGCCGACCGCAAGCTGTTGGCTTTCATTGAGAAAAAAACCGAAAAACTGGATACGTTTTTCGCGAAAATCATTGACGGCGAAGTGATTCTGAGGCTGGAAAAAGCCGATACCAAAGACAATAAGATATTTGAACTCCGGGTGAATGTGCCGGGCAACCAGCTTTTTGTGAAGGAACGCGCCAGCACTTTTGAAGCCGCCACCGACCTGGCACTGGAAACCATGAAATCGCAGTTGCGCAGGCACAAGGAAAAACAGAAGGACTATAAGGTGGATACCGAGGGCGTGGCCGTGGCAACCGATGCGGATGCGGAAGATGAAATCTGAAAAAACTGTTTGAAATCCATATTTACAGGAAAAGACGGGCTGCGGCCTGTCTTTTCCTGTTTTATACCAGCCGGGTTTGGGCTTTTTAAAACATACTATTTTTCCGGCTGGTTTGTGGCGTTGCGCAACAATGTGCCGCCCACAAAAACCCGGCTGCTGTCGCGCTGGTCGGTGTGCAGGTTTTTGATTTGGTTTTTCTCGTCTATTATCAGGACGGCCTTTCCGGATGCGGCAATGTGCAGGTTGTCAATCCGGTTGTCGTAAACGGTAACCCGGCTGTCGGTTTTGCACTCAACGGACAGGTTTTTGTGTTTCATTTCTTTGATGCTGCCTGAGCCGTTTTCAAAAACAATGCTTGTCAATTGGGGCCCGTGGATGAAGGCGGCCACCGGTTGTTGGTTTTCGGGCGTTTTCGGTGCGGCAATCCTTTCGGCCACTGTTATCAATAAAGTGTCGTTTTCTACGGCGACTTTGATTTTGCCCCGGTACTTTCCATTGATTTGCACAGTGGATTCGGCATTTTCCTGCACGGAAAACAGAATGTCTGGCGAGGCACTGCTGACCCGCACGTGCGAGAAATGCGGCACTTCCGCAAAGCCGAAACCTTCCTCCGGACGCGGATTTTTTCGGATATCCTCATACTCGGCTTTGAGTACGAGATTGCTGCCGAGCAAGCCCGCAAGCAGTACGGTTGCCAAAGCCAAGAGAAGTCTGTTGCTTGTTTTCATTTGATTCTCTGTTGATACTGGTTTTAAAGACCGGATGCGGATTTCCAAGTGGCCGGGCAATTGATTACGGGTGGATTTTCCATTCCAAAATCCGCATTCCGAATTCGTATGGATTACGGTTTGGTTCCGAATTGTTCCTGTTTGTACTGCTCATAACGCGCCTCTATTTCTTGCGCATCAATTTGCAGCAGGTAGATATTCCTGAAAAACGCGGGCAAATCATTGGCGATAAACTGTTCCTTGCGGTAGGCCAGTATGTTGTCTGCCGCGTTTTCAGCTACGAAATAGCCGATGCCTCGTTTGTTGAACACGATTTCCTTCCCTTGCAGAAAATCGTATGCCCGCATGACCGTGTTCGGGTTTACCTGCAACTCCACGGCCAACTCCCTGACCGAAAGCAGCCGGTCGTTGGGGAGCAATTGCCCGAGCAGTATCTTTTCGCAGACGTGACCGGCTATTTGCAGGTAAATCGCCTGCTGTTCCCTGAATTCCATATTGGTTGTGTTAATGGCATTGTACCGGGCTGCCTGGCGCGGCAACCGTCCCGTTTAAACTTCCCGCTCCTTCAACTTGAAATACGCCACCAGCCACAGCAAAGGCGCAGGCAGAAACTTGACAGCAAAGGCAACTGCGTGCCGGGCGGTTTCGGGCAGCGTTACGTAAGTGTGGATTCCGGCCACCTCGTTTTCAATTACCGTGAAGCCAACCAAAGGAAAAGCGTCCGCAATTTTCGCATCCATGAGCATGGCCGCCAGAAGGCCGTTCAGGTAAAATAGTATGATGTAGCAGGCAAAAACCCCCAGCACCGATTTGACCAGCGAATACTGCTTGAAATAAACCGAGCCGGTTAAAACGGCGGCCTGAACCGCCAAAAAGCCAAAGTAATTGGGAACCATTTCCGCACCTTCGCCGAGCAAGTCAAGTACGCGGGCCGATGGGTTTTCGGGATGGCGGGCATTGTAAACCGCCACAAATGGAATATCCACGGCGTAGAAAAGCAACAGGTGCAACGGAACGAACAGCACGACGGCGTAGAAAAGCAGGTTCAACAGTTTTTCCAACGCCGAAGCGGGCAGCATCAGGAACCAGATGGACTTGGTGTTTTCGTGCAAATCCCGGATGAGCAGGTTGCCAAACACACAACCGCCCGAAAACAGGCTGGCAATGAAAATCACTTCCTGAAAATCCCCTGGCCGGTTCAACGTTTTGTAGGCCAAGGCGTAGAGGCATATGAGCAGGCCGGTGAAAATGGCCATCAGGAGCAGGTAGAACCGGTAATTTTCAACGGCTTGCTTTCGTATCAGCAAAGCCAGGCGTTTCAGGTTGAGCATGGTAGTGTTTTAATGCAGTTGCTTGTTGCGCGGACGCGGCTGAAAATAGTATCTCTGGAAAACCCCAAACCTCACCCCCGGTAAAACCGCCGGAAATCAAGGTAGCCCAACCCGCTGAAAATCAGGAAATAAATGAGGCTGTACCATTCGCTGTCGGCGAAAAAACCGGTCGGCTTGAACATGGGTGAGGTGGAGATAATGGTGAACGCATACGGATAATAGACAATGTTCTTCCAGAAATTGACCAGAATCGTTGCCGTCACGATGCCTACCAAGCCGATGCCGATGGGCAAAATCATGTTCTTGAGCCGGATGCTGAGCCAATAATGGATGCCCAGAATGCCGAGCACGGAGACGAACGACTTCAACGCGGTTTTCAGCACGGGCAGCAGGTCGGGCGTGTGCGATAGGAAACCGAGTTTGGGCCTGAATAAGCCCAGCACCGTACCCGAAACCAGCAAAAACCCGATGAACAACACGTAACAGGCAATTGCCAGACTGATGACAATCAGCAGTTTGCTCAGGTAAACCGTGCCTTTGGACACGGGCAGCGTGAACAGTTGCTTCCACGTGTTGGACTTGTGTTCGATGCCGATGACCAATGTGCAAAGCAGCACCACGAAAAACGGGATGAAAACGAAGGAAACTACGTTCCAAGCCGTCCCGAAGAATACCGCCCAAGGATTTGCACCGGCTTTGGGGACAAAACTTTCCCAGCGGTTCAGGTAAATCAAAAACATGACCGCCGGAATGAAGGCGGCTCCCAAAACGGCCAGCCATAAAGCAAAGGTGTGCTTGGATTTGATGATTTCGGTGCGGTAAGCGGTGGCGAGCGTGGCCATGGACAAGGGGGTTTGGCTGTTTGAAAAGATACTATTTTACCTCACCCCCGGCCCCTCTCCTGCTGAGAGGGGTGAAAAAAGGGGGCTGTT
>JAYWIH010000070.1:0-14415 GCA_043789005.1 Sphingobacteriales bacterium | reverse complement strand
CCGCCGTGACAGGGCGATATTCTAACCAACTGAACTACCGCACCGTTTCTCTTAAAGCGGTGCAAAGATACGGCAAAAACCGCACGGTGCAAGAGCGGTACAAAAATTTTCGTTTTTTTCTGCCAAAGCCAGTACCCCCAAAAGTTCCCGCGCCTTCCAAAAATAGTATCCTCCAAAACATCCGAACCCGCCGCTGGCTGCGGGCTGCCGTCAAGGGCATTTGCGCTGCACGCCGAATTTTCGCTCCCTGCCAAAATAGTATGGCTGCCAAAGGCCGAACCCCCGCCCGCCTACTGCACGGGCAGCCGCACCTCCGCCCGCACCACTTCGTTTTCTTCCTGGCTTATGCAAAACGAGGCGTTCAGCCCATAAATCAGCACCAGCCGCTGCGAGGTGTTCAGCAGGCCCACGCCGTCGCCGTTGGGCTTGTCGCTGAGTGTGCCGGTGTTGCGGATGGTCAGGTTCAGGAAGTTGCGTTCCAGTTTCACGTTCCGCTCCAGTTGCGCGTCAATCGAGATGAAGCCGCCCTTGAGCGGTTTGGAAATGCCGTGCTTCACGGCGTTTTCCACCAAGGTCTGCACCATCATGGGCGGCACTTGCACGTTCAGCGTGTCGGGGCTGATGTTGGTTTGGACGCGCAGGCGGTCTTCGTAGCGTATTTTTTCCAGCGAAAGGTAATCCTGCACGGTTTTGAGTTCTTCGTTCAGGCTCACGGTTTTCTGCCGGTCGCTGAGCAGTGAGTTGCGCAGCAAGTTGGAAAGCTGCGTGAGCGAAGCCTGCGCCTTGGCCGGGTCTTCGGTAATCAAGGCGCGGATGCTGTTAAGCGAGTTGAACATGAAATGCGGGTTCAGTTGCGCCCGGAGTATCTTGGCCTCAAAGTCGCGCACCGACGATTCGAGCTGCACCCGCTCGACCTCGTTTTTTTTTCCCACCGAAAAATACTGGTACATGTGGTAGATCACCGACCAGAGCAGCAGGTTTTTGCTCCAATTCAGAAAATAAAACGCCAAAAATAACACCGGCACGCCGCCAATCTCCTCCACGCGCCGCCGGATGCCCGGAATGGTGAAATAATCGAGCGGTATGCTGATCACCGACATCACCACCGACATGAGCAGCACGGCCAGCAGCGTACGCGGGATAATCTGCTCCAAGGGCAATTGCAGCCAATGCAACCGCTTAAGGGTGAGGCGGTAAACGTGCGTGATTCCAATGCCGAACGTAAACGTGAGCAGGGCGTTGACGGCCATGCCAGCATTGTAGCCGTCGCGCAGGGCGTACAGCAGCAAATCGGCCAGCGAATAACCTGCCCACCCCACCACTTGGCAACTCCAATAGATTTTCCTGCGCCCCATGTTTCCGTAAAAATGTGGCAAGATGCGGCGGAAACCCGGTTTTTTCAAGTTGATTTACAAGGGCGGAAAATATAGCCCGTTGGCCGGACGCAAAACCAAACGAATGCGTTCGGGGTTGTTTTGCCACCACGGCCGCAATGGCAAAACAACTTTAAAAAATATGCTAAGAATCGCTTGGTCGCCGGTGTATGCGCACCTGCTGCCGCCCGGCCACCGCTTCCCAATGGAAAAATACACGCTGCTGCCCGAACAGCTTCTTTATGAGGGCACCATCACGGCCGCCAACTTTTTCGCCCCGCCGCCACTGCCCGAACCATGGCTGCTCGCCACGCACGATGCCGGTTATTGGCACCGGCTGCAAAACCTGCAACTCACGCCCGCCGAGGTGCGCAAAACCGGCTTTCCGCTCTCCGACACACTCGTGCAACGCGAAATAGTGATTGCCCACGGCACCGTCATGGCCGCCAGATTCGCGCTGCAATACGGCGCGGCCATGAACATTGCCGGGGGCACGCACCATGCCTTCACCGACCGGGGCGAGGGTTTCTGCCTGCTCAACGACATTGCGATTGCCGCCAACTACCTGATGCTCAATAACTTGGCGAAACAAATCTTGGTGGTTGATTTGGACGTACACCAAGGCAATGGCACGGCGCAGATTTTCCGCGATGAGCCGCGTGTGTTCACTTTCAGTATGCACGGCGCGAATAACTATCCGCTGCACAAGGAACAATCGGACTTGGACGTGCCCCTGCCCGACCACACCGACGACAAATACTATCTTTCGGAACTGCAAAACCACCTGCCGCGCCTGATGGACACTGTGCAGCCCGATTTCGTGTTTTTCCAGTCGGGCGTGGATGTGCTGGCCACCGACAAGCTGGGAAAGCTCGGCCTCACGCGTGAAGGCTGCAAAACCCGCGACCGCATGGTGTGGGAAACCTGCCGCCGCCACCGCGTCCCGGTGGTAGCCAGCATGGGCGGCGGCTACTCGGCGCGCCTCGCTGACATCATTGAAGCCCACGCCAATACCTACCGGCTGGCACAGGAGATTTTTTTCTGAAGGAAAACCTCACCCCCCAGCCCCCTCTCCTTCAGAGAGGGGGAGCAAAGGCTTCCTTTTTTTTACCCCTCTCAGCAGGAGAGGGGCCGGGGGTGAGGTAAAAATGGTATCCCCCGGAAAGGCCAAATCCGCCTTTTTACCGCCATATTTGAACAAAAGCAATGCCTTTTGATTCAAAACCGTTAGTTTCGCGCTTGTCGAACCGCAAACTTCCCACGTGATTCAAAACCATGTACCTACCCGAAAAAAAGCCGCCCCTCAAACAGCAGAAATGGACACTGTACAAGCGTTGGCAGGTATTCGCGCCGCTGGGTCTGGTGCTCACGGGCTTCGGGCTGTGCCTCATCAACGAGGCTTCGTATTTGATGCACAGCGGTGTGGCCACCATTCGCTGGGTGGTTTTCGGCACAGTGAGTTTGGTTGTATTCAATGCGGGGCTTTGTTTTTTTGGCGAGGCGGTCAAGTGCCGCGCCTTGTATGAAATGCACAAGGCTTTGAAAAAACGCCAAAAACAACGGCTGAAACTGCGCGGCAAGGCGGGCAAAACCAACGCCAAGCCGGGTTCCTGAACCGGCTGGCAAAATAGTATCTCCCGGAAACGCCAAACCCCGTTGCCCGCCCGCACACAATTCTGCCAGCCGACCGGCGGGAAAACCCCACTTGATTTTTTGTTGCAGAAACATTCCAAGCCGCTTTCCATGCAGTATTTCAGTACCAACCGCCAAGTTCCCGCCACTACTTTTTCGCGCGCCGTCATCGAAGGCTTGGCCGCCGACGGGGGTTTGTTCATGCCCGGAACCATCCCCGCCCTGAACGATGCTTTTTTCGGGCGGCTGCCTTCGCTTTCCCTGCCCGAAATCGGCTTTGAAGTGGCGCGCCATTTTACGGGCAGCGAAATAGGCGATGCCGAACTGCGCCGCATCTGCCACGACGCGCTGGATTTTGAAATCCCACTTATCAAGCTTGATGCCCACACGCACGTGCTTGAGCTTTTCCACGGCCCCACGCTGGCCTTCAAGGATGTGGGGGCACGGTTCATGTCGCGCGTGATGGCGCATTTGCTGCGCAACGAAAGCCGCAAGGTACACGTACTGGTGGCCACCTCCGGCGATACGGGCAGTGCGGTGGCGCAGGGTTTTTACCAGGTGCCGGGCATTGAGGTGGTCATCATTTATCCGTCGGGCAAGGTGAGTCCGGTGCAGGAGGCGCAGTTCTGCACACTCGGCGAAAACATCACGGTGCTCGAAATCAATGGCACGTTCGACGATTGCCAGCGGATGGTGAAAACGGCTTTCTCGGATGCCGACCTGCGCGACCAACTGTACCTGACTTCGGCCAACTCCATCAACTTCGCGCGGCTGCTGCCCCAGAGCTTTTATTATTTCGATGCCTACCGGCAATTCCAGAAGAAACGCCAAACCCCTTTCGTGTTTTCCGTGCCCAGCGGCAACTACGGCAACCTCACCGCCGGTTTGCTGGCCTGGCGCATGGGTCTGCCCGTGCGCCGGTTCATTGCCGCCGCCAATGCCAACGATACCGTGCCCGATTATTTGCAATCGGCGCACTACCGGCCCAAACCCTCCGTACAAACGCTTTCCAGCGCGATGGACGTGGGCGACCCAAGCAATTTTGCCCGGATGCGCGAACTGTTCGGCGATTCGTGGGTTGAGATGAATGATGAAATCACCGGATACAGCTTTTCGGATGCGGATACCAAAAAATCCATCGCGGAAATCTACCGCAAATACCATTACCTCATGGATCCGCACGGTGCGGTGGGCTACGCCGCGCTGAAACGCTACCAAGCCGAAAAGGAGCCGATGCCGGGCGTAATCCTGGCAACGGCGCACCCGGTCAAGTTTGCGGAGGCCGTGAGCCAAGCCACTGGTCATCAGCCCGCCGTGCCGCCCGCGCTGGAAATGCTTCTGAAAAAGGAACGCAAATCCATCCCGCTGGCAAATGACTATGATGCTTTGAAGGATTTCCTGCTTGCCAAAAACGATTGACAAGCCCCGGCTTCGAACAGGGTTTTCACCTTTTGGGCGGGGTGGGTTTGGCACATTGAAAAGATACTATTTTGCAAAGGCTGCTGGCGCGAGGTTCCCACCTCGTGCCGCCCATGCGGGCGGATTCCCATGTGCCAGAGCCGCACTGAAACCGAACGCCGCCGAGATGGGAATCTCGGAACATGGGCGGCACGGGATAGGAATCCCGCGCCAGTTGGTGCGTATCGTGCCGGTTCCAGACGGAGTTTCATGTGCGTACCAGCGGGTGGGTTTGGCATTTTCAAAAGATACTATTTTGCAAACAAGACCCTCATGAACATTCTCATTGCCGGTGCCGGAAACATGGGCACCACCTACGCCAAAAGCCTGCTGGCCTCGCATTTTGCCACGCCCGCCGAAATGCAACTGCTCATCCGCAGTGATGCCGGGCGCAACCGCCTGCCCGAAATTCCGGACCACAATGTTTTCCGCGCCGCCGGTGAGTTCATCCGCCAGGCCGACATCATCATCATCGCCGTAAAGCCGCAGGACTACGGCGCGGTGGCTCCAACCATCCGTCCGTTCCTGCACGCCGACCAGATTGTGCTCTCCATCATGGCGGGCGTGGGCATCGGCACGTTGGGCGGCACGCTGGGCATCCCGAAACTGGTGCGGGCCATGCCCAACCTGCCCTCGCAAATCGGCATGGGCATGACCGTGTTCAGTTGCAGCCCCGGCTTGGACCGCAAGGAACTGTTTATCATCCAAAACCTGCTCAACACCACGGGCAAAGCCATGTACGTGGACGATGAGCGGCTGATTGATTCGGCCACGGCGGTGTCGGGCAGCGGCCCGGCCTACGTGTATTATTTTATGAATGCCATGATTAAGGCGGGCACGGAACTGGGCTTTACGGCGGCGCAGGCCGAAATGCTGGTGAACCAGACGTTCATGGGGTCGGTGCATTTACAGAACCAGAACACGCTCTCGTGCGAGGACTGGATAAAAAAAGTGGCATCCAAGGGAGGCACAACCGAAGCGGCCCTGAAGGTTTTCCTCGACAACCGGGTAGAAGAAGATGTGCGCGAGGCGATGGGCAGTGCGTTCCGGCGGTCGCAGGAACTGGGAAAATAGTATCCCCGCCCAAGAGCGGGATTTCGCCCGGCTCAACTTCCCAAAAGGCCAAACCCGCCGCGCCACTCGTGAAGACACGAGGGTGGCGCGTGAGGACACGCGCCACGGAAGCCGAAAACCCTGCCCCAGTCAGGCATTTTGTGCCGATCAACGCTCAAATTCCTCATTTTCGATTCCGAACCAGACAACCCATGAACCGCCAGAAAAAAATATTCCTCACCGTCGGCGCATTGTTTGTGCTGGTCATGATCGGCTTTTCAATCCATATCTTTTCGGTGACCACGCTGCCGGGGCGCAAAGGCCAACTGCGCGACCGCATTGAAAAGCGGATTGAAGCCGACACGCTGCGCCCCGATACGCTGGCCCGCTGATCCGGCGTTGCGCCAATGTTTAACATTTTGATAACCTGCAATTTGTTTCTTTGGCGGCAAATCGTGCGTATCATTGCCGCATCAGCGCAGTACGCGCCAAACCTGAATCCCCCAATACCAACCTTGCCATGATCACCAAAGCCATCCGTTTGTTGTCGCGCATCAAGTGGCACGATTTCCGTTCCGTGGAACCGGTCAGCCGCTTGTTCGGCACGGATCGCGGCACGCCCGTTGACCGCCACTACATTGATGGTTTCCTTGAAGCCAACCGCACGCACGTGAAAGGCAGGGCGTTGGAGATTGCCGAATCGTCGTACACCAAGAAATACGATTCGGGGGTGACGGCATTCGAGGTGCTGCATTTCACCGCCGACAACCCCGCCGCCACCATTGTCGGCGACCTGACCGACGTGGCAACCCTGCCCGAAAACCGGGTGGACTGCTTCATCTGCACCCAGACGCTGAATTTTATCTACGATGTGCGCAATGCCATCAAAGGCATATACCACACGCTCGACACCAAGGGCGTGGCGTTGGTAACTGTGGCGTGCATCAGCCAGATTTCGCGCTATGATGCCGACCGCTGGGGCGACTATTGGCGGTTTACGCCGCAAAGTGCCTATAATTTGTTTGCGGAAGTATTCGGCAAGGAAAACGTGGAAGTGCAGGCGTACGGAAACTGCCTTGCCGCCATTTGCTTCCTGAAAGGCTTGGCCTTAGAGGAAATGACGAAAGAGGAACTGAACCACCAAGATGCGGATTTCCCGCTGATAATCGGCATCAAGGCGACCAAAAAGTAAAACGGAAGCCTAAAAAATATGCTGGAAAACATTCCGGGGCGCGGGTTTTGAAAACGCCGCGCCCCGGAAAATAGTATCTTTTGGAAACGCCAAACCCCCTTTGGCCTCAAAACAGCCCGTCAATGGACAAATACCGCTCACCGGTATCGTAGCAGAAAGTAAGGATGCGGGAGCCATCGGGCACATCGGCCAGTTTTTTGGCGACGGCCGCCAGCGAAGCCCCCGACGACACGCCCACCAAAATGCCCTCCTCGCGGGCGGCGCGGATGGTGTATTCGTAGGCTTCGTCCTTGCTGATTTGTATCACGCCGTCCAGTAATTCTTTATGCAGGTTTTTGGGGATGAAACCCGCACCGATGCCTTGGATCGGGTGCGGGCCGGGCTGCCCGCCACTGATGACCGGCGAGGCGGACGGCTCCACGGCGAAGGATTGCATTTTCGGGAATTGCGCCTTCAGAATCATATCGCAAGCGGTAATGTGGCCGCCCGTACCCACGCCCGTAATCATGTAGTCAATGCCGTCCGGAAAGTCGCGCAGGATTTCCTGGGCGGTGGTTTGCTTGTGGATTTCAATATTGGCTTCGTTATCGAATTGGCTGGGCATCCACGCCTTGGGGTTGGCGGCAAGCATTTCCTGCGCCTTTTCAATGGCTCCCTTCATGCCTTTTTCGCGGGGCGTGAGTTCAAATGCCGCCCCGTAGGCCGACATCAGCCGCCGCCGCTCAACGGACATGGATTCAGGCATGACCAGCACCAGTTTATAACCTTTCACGGCGGCCACCATGGCCAAGCCCACGCCCGTGTTGCCCGATGTGGGTTCGATAATCACGCTGCCGGGCTGCAAAACGCCGCGTTGTTCGGCATCTTCAATCATGGCCAAGGCAATGCGATCCTTGATGCTGCCGCCCGGATTGGCACGTTCGAGTTTTATCCAGACTTCAACGTTGCGGTGGGCAAAAAGGCGGTTGATGCGCACGTGCGGTGTGCCGCCAATGGTTTCCAAAATACTGTGGGCTTTCATGCGTGGTGGTTTTGTGAAATAATCTGGTGTTGGCCGGAACCGGGTTACTGGAAATCTCCAGTAACCCGATAGACGGACGCAAAAATACCACATTTTTCCGGTGAAAGATTACCTGACCCGAAAACCGTCCGCAAACAGCCGTTTGGCCCCGGCAAAAGCCCGGCTGTTGCGTGCGGCAACTGTTGCAAGGGGCTTACCTGCCTTTTTTACTGCAAAATGTTTGGCGGCTTTTCCTCGGAGTAGCCTCTCGCGGGGTCGTAATCGCCCCGCATCTTACACGCAGGTGTTTCCGGTTCGGGCAGCCACACTTTCACCTTGCCGCATACGGCGGCATTCAGGACTGTACATCTTCCCGCCAAAAACATGAAACTCCCCAACACATTTGTGCAACTGCCCGATTGGCGGCGGCTTTTCGGTTTCCAGCGCCGGTTGCTGCCCGTGCCGGTGCGCGTACGGAAACCGGGCTTTTGAAAACAGTATCTTTTAAAAAGCGGAAACCCGGTTAAACCTTGACGCGAGAAACAGTTCAAACCTTCACAATTCAAGTTTCACACAGTTCAAACTTTTCATCAATTTTCAACATTTCAGCAACTATGAAAAAGACCCTGTTCAACGTTACCTTGGCGATGGCCGTTTTCGGCATGACATTCACCGCCTGCAAGAAAGACAGCGAAACACAACCGCAAACCGAGGAGGTGGCTGTGGAAGACAACAACTCCGGCCTGTCCGATTCCGAGGAAATTGTGTTTGTTTCCGACAGTGCGATGCTGGGCGTGATTGATTTCACCCCGATGGGAGAATTAGCCGGCCGCATTTCCAGGAATCAACCCAAAAGTTTCAACGGTGCCACCGTCACTTTCACGGCCAAAGGCGATAATGCCACCGGCAAAGTGGAGGTTGATTTCGGCACGGGCATTGTGTGGCGCGGCAAGACGCACAAAGGCAAAATCGTGGTCACCTACACCGAAAGCAGGCGCATCTCGGGTGCGGTGCGCACCATCACGTTCGATAATTATTCCATCAACGACAACGCGATAGACGGCACGAAAACGGTAACTTTCACCAGCGTTTCGGGTGAAGGGTCAGCAACTTTCTCGGCATCCGTAGATGCGAAAATCAAGATCAAGACCAAGGCCGGCAAAGACCTTGTGTGGAACAGCCTGCGCATCCGCACCTACGATACCAAGGGCACGTTTGACAACTGGAAAGATGATGAAGTGACGCTTTCGGGCAATGCCAACGGTGTGAACCGCAACGGCGTGAAGTATTCGGCGGTAATTGTTACGCCGCTGACGGTGAAACTCTCGTGTGTGGAAACCAGCGGCTGGCTTCCGTCCAGCGGTGTGCTGGAAGTGACACCCGAGGGAGCCGCCAAACGCAGCGTCAATTATGGATCAGGTTCATGCGACCGCACGGTGACGGTAACCGTGGGCGACCGGAGCTTCGAGTGGACGGCTAAATAAAAATAGTATCCCGGCAAAAGCCCAAACCCGCCCGCCCTCAATGGCAGATTTGCAAAATCCTTTCCCGCACCGGGAAGGGATTTTGCATTTGGTGGCAATGGCCAACCAAGGTGGGCTGGCTTTGTTTCGCGGCCTGATCCTGTTTACCTTTTGCCAAATCCGCCATCAATGGTTCCGAACCACTTCCCTCCCGGCAACCTGCATGAGCAAACAATTGGTTACCATTGGCATTCCCATCCACAAACCCGAACCTGACGAGTTGGAGCAAGTTTCCCTGCGCCAATGTTTCAAGGTGCTTGGAAATTATCCGGTGACGTTTATCGTGCGCCACGACTTGGCCGATACGGCTTGGTACGAACGATTTGCCAAGGAAAACGGCAAAACCGACGTGTATTTCGAGCGTTTTGAATGGGATGGTTTCCGGGGCTACAGCCTGCTCATGCTCGCACCGCATTTCTACGAACGGTTTTTGGGTTACGAATACATCTTGATTCATCACTTGGATGCCTTTGTGTTTGAAGACCGGCTGAAAGAGTGGTGCGCGTTGGGCTACGATTATGCGGGGGCGTTGGTGTTCAACAAGACTTGGGAACGCAAAAGCCCGCCACTGCTGAAACTGCTGGGTCTCCACTTCCCGGACAACCTGGGCAACGGTGGTTTTTCGCTGCGCAAAACCAGCACCATGTACCGGAATGTGCGCCGATTCGGGTTTCTGGTTGGTTTTTTCTCTAAGCGGAACCACTTTTTTCTGGAGGATATGTTCATCTGCCATAACCTTAAGAAAGTAAACCCGACGCTTCGCATTCCCAAACGCGCGGAAATGGGAAAGTTCGCGCTGGAATACGTCTATCTGCCCGAAGATAATTTTTCCGCCAGCGGCCAGCTCCCTTTTGGCTGCCACGGCTGGCCACAATACCAGCCCGAATTCTGGAAGCCCTACATCCGCCAATACGGACACGCTATTTGAAAAACCCCACCCCCGGCTCCTCCCCGCAAGGAAGGGGAGCAAAAGTAGGGGTTGAGGTGGGGTTTTCGGGTTTATTTTGCCGCCACTTTGAGGCTTGGGGCTTCTTTTTGCTAACTTTCCGGGCAAAATCCATGTTCCAACCAAAAACCAAACGGCAACACAATGGCTTACAACCTGTTAAAAGGCAAACGCGGCATCATAACGGGTGCGCTGGACGAGAATTCGATTGCGTGGAAAGTGGCGTTGAAGGCCAAAGAGGAAGGGGCGGTTTTCACGCTGACCAACGCCCCGATTGCCATGCGCATGGGCAAAATCCGGGAACTGGCCGAAGCCTGCAACGCCGAGATAATCCCCGCCGATGCGACTTCGGTGGAGGATATTGAAAACCTGTACCGCAAAAGCATGGAAACGCTCGGAGGCCCCGTGGATTTTGTGCTCCACTCCATCGGCATGAGTCCGAATGTGCGCAAAGACCGCACTTACGGCGACCTGAATTACGAGTGGATGCTGAAAACGCTGGATATTTCGGCCATATCGCTGCACAAATTGCTGCAAGTGGCCGAAAAGCTGGATGCCATCAATGAGCACGGCTCGGTGGTGGCGTTGTCGTACATTGCGGCGCAGCGGTCTTTTTCGCATTACTCCGATATGGCGCAGGCCAAAGCCATGCTCGAATCTATTGCCCGCAGCTACGGCGAACGGTACGGAAAGCTGAAAAAAGTGCGCGTGAACACGATTTCACAGTCGCCCACCAAAACCACTGCCGGACAGGGAATTGAGGGTTTCGACGCTTTTTTCGAGTTTGCCAACCAAATGTCGCCACTCGGCAATGCTTCCGCCGAAGAATGCGCCGATTACGTAATCGCACTGTTCTCAGACCTGACGCGCAAAGTGACCATGCAAAACCTCTACCACGACGGCGGTTTTTCAGCATCGGGCATCAGCGAAGGAATTGTGGAGAAAATGGCAAAATAGTATCTTTCAGAAAGGCAAAACCCGAATAACTTGGCAAACCTGTGAAGTTTTAAAAACCTCACAGGTTTTTTTATTGGGGGTTTGGGCTTT
Source organism: Sphingobacteriales bacterium (assembly GCA_043789005.1). Taxonomy (GTDB): domain Bacteria; phylum Bacteroidota; class Bacteroidia; order Cytophagales; family 172606-1; genus Xanthocytophaga. The sequence goes on along the minus strand of JAYWIH010000070.1, from coordinate 3,191 downwards.
TCAAAAGATACTATTTTGAAGGCTGAAAAATCCGCCAATTGATACTGCCGCTTTTCGTCTGTGGACCGTGGACTGCCGACTGTGGACTGTTTTTTCATTCCACGTGCAGCACCAAGCCTTTTAAATATTCGCCTTCCGGGTGGAAAATATTGATTGGATGGTCAAGCGGCTGCGTGAGTTGGTGCAAAATACGCACGTTGCGCCGGGCATCGGCGGCGGCGGCAAACACGATTTTGCGGAATAAGTCGCGGTCAATGTTCTGCGAACATGAAAACGTGAACACCACACCACCGGGTTTTATTTTACGGAAGGCCGTGAGGTTCAGGTCTTTGTAGCCACGGGCGGCGTTGGGAACCGATTTGGCGTTTTTAGCGAATGCGGGCGGATCAAGCACCATGACATCATAATCGTCGGGGGCGCGGCGCAGGTATTCGAAGCAATCGGCTACGATGGTTTGGTGGGCCGGGGTTTGGCCAAAATTCAGGATACTATTTTCCCCTGCCATCGCAATCGCATCTTTTGACATATCCACCGAATGCACCTCGCGGGCACCACCCGCCAGCGCGTACACGCTGAAACCGCCGGTGTAACTGAACGCGTTCAGCACTTTTTTGCTGGCCACGTACCGCTTCAGCAATTCCCGGTTTTCGCGTTGATCCAAGAAAAAACCGGTTTTCTGTCCGTTTTCAAAATCCACCTTGAACTTCAATCCGTTTTCCAGAATCATTTTCGGTTCGGCAAGGCCGCCATCGGTCAGAAATCCGTTTGCCAGCTCCACGGCTTCGCGAAAGCCCGGATTGTGCTTGTTTTTCAGGTAAACCGCCTGTACGCCAACTTGTTGCAGTCCACTAATCAGGTGTGGCAGGATTTTTTCAGTACCCTTGACCATCAACTGCACCACCGCCAAATCATCGTACAGGTCGGCAATTATGCCGGGCAGGAAATCGCCTTCGGCGTGCAGCAGGCGGCAGGCGTTGGTGTGCCCGGAAAGCACGTACTGCTGCCGGATTTCATGCGCCACCCGGATTTTGCGATGCCAGTATTCGGCTTGGCCGAAATCAAGCAATTGGTCGGTGAACTCAAACATCCGGCACACAATCTGGCTTTGGGGCGAAAAAAAGCCGTAGCCCAGCCGTTTGTCCTGGTTGTCAAGCACCTGCACCATATCGCCGTTTTGGGCTTCGGGCAGTTGTTTCACGCCGCCCGAAAAAATCCACGGGTGGCGGTTGATAACCGAACGGTCGCGTCCGGATTTAAGGGTGAGGCTTGGATACATGACCGCAAAAATACGACGAGTTTTTGGAAAGGCGGGTTTGGGTTTTTAAAAAGATACTGTTTTCAGTCAATAGTCCACGGTCGGCAGTCCACAGAAAAAAGCGATGCGGGTTTGGGCTTTTTGAAAGATACTGTTTTTTATGGAAAACGGGTTTTGCGCTTTTCACCCTTCCATCATCGCACCCAACGTATTGTCATACAGGGGTTTGGCCGTTTCGCAGGATAGTATTTTCTGGCCGTTCACGTGAAAATCGGTTTCGTGGACGGTTCCCAGCAACCGATAGGCGGTCTTTTGCTGGGCAATGAACTCGCCGAACGCCTTGTACTGGTCGGGATTGATGGAGACCACCACGCGGCTCTGGCTTTCGCCGAACAAAAACGCATCCAGCCGGAAATCGCGGTCGGCCTCGATGCTGAAACCCAAGTTGCGCGGCATCGCCGACTCGGCCAATGTGGTAAACAAGCCGCCATCCGACACATCGTGGGCGGAGGCAATGAGTTGGTTTTGAATGAGTTGGCGCACCACTTGCTGCACTTCAAATTCCTCATCCAAGTTCAGGTACGGGGCCGGGGAGCCCTTCACGTTGCGGTAAGAGTACAGGTATTCCGATGAGCCGATGTCATCGCGCGACTGCCCGATCAGGTAGATAATGTCGCCGGGCTGCTTGAAATCAAGCGTCATCTGGTGCGCCGGGTTTTGCATCAGCCCCAGCATCCCGATGGTGGGCGTTGGGAAAACCGGCCCCTCGTCGGACGATTGGTTGTAGAAACTCACATTGCCGCCCGTGACCGGCGTTTCAAACTTCTCGCAGGCGGTTTTCATGCCCTTGATGGCTCCCACAAACTGCCAATACACTTCGGGCACGTACGGATTACCGAAATTGAGGCAGTTGGTGATGGCCACCGGGTCGCCGCCGCTGCACGTGATGTTGCGGGCAGCCTCGGCCACGGCAATGGCGCAGCCCTTTTCCGGATCGGCATGGACGTAACGCGAGTTGCAGTCGGCCTTGATGACGATGGATTTTTGCGTGCCCCTGATGCGCACCACCGCCGCATCGGATGGCATATTGGTACTGCGGTTGGCGGTACCCACCATAGAATCGTATTGTTCATAGATCCACTTTTTGGAGCAGATGTTGGGGTGCGCCAGCAGGAAAGCCGCCACCTGCCGTATCTCGTCCGTGCCGTTGAGGTTGGGAACCGAATGAATGTCAAACTGCTGGTATTCAGCGTAATAGGCCGGTTCGCGGTATTCGCGGTGATACACGGGTGCGCCGCCGCCCAGCACCAAATCATTGGCGGGCACATCGGCCACGAGTTCGCCGTCCATGTAAAAATGCAGCCGTTTGGTATCGGTCACGTGGCCGATTTGGGCGCAATTCAAATCCCACTTGTCAAAAATGGCTTGCACTTTTGCCTCTTCGCCTTTTGCGACTACAATCAGCATCCTTTCCTGCGACTCGGAAAGCAGGATTTCAAAGGGAACCATGTTGGCTTGGCGCATCGGCACGCGGTCCAAGTGGATTTCCATGCCGTGTTCGCCTTTAGCACTCATCTCCGATGTGGAGCAGATAATGCCCGCCGCGCCCATGTCCTGGATGCCGATCACGCTGCCCGTGGCGATGACTTCGAGCGTGGCTTCGAGCAGTAGTTTTTCTTGGAAAGGGTCGCCCACTTGCACGGCGGGCAGCTTGTCCACGGAATGCGCGCCAATGTCTTCCGAGGCAAACGTGGCTCCGTGGATGCCGTCCTTGCCTGTGGCCGAGCCGACAATGAACACCGGATTACCCGTGCCGTACGAAATGGCCTTTGCCACTTCGCCAATTTTGACAATGCCCGCCGAAAACGCATTCACCAGCGGATTGGTGTTGAACGAATCGTCGAAAAACACCTCGCCGCCCACCGTCGGGATGCCG
>JAYWIH010000069.1:0-14477 GCA_043789005.1 Sphingobacteriales bacterium | reverse complement strand
CGCGTTTAGAAATCTATATTTATTTTCTTACCTTTGCGCCACCGAAGTGATTCCTTTGCTCGTGGGAGTCAAGTTGTTAGCCAAATAGGTTTTTTACTCAATCGTTTTTTTTGGAAAAAGTAATGAACGCCGTGGAAACCCAAGAAGTAGAAGGCAGACTGTACAAAGTATCCAGCATGTTGATCACCCAGCCACAGCCAACCGATGAAAAATCGCCTTATTTTGAGCTGGCAAAAAAATACCATTTGAAAATAGACTTCCGCCCTTTTATCCAAGTGGAGCCGGTTCCGTTAAAAGAATTCAGAAAGCAGAAAATCGAAATTCTGGCGCACTCCGCCGTAATATTCACCAGCCGCAACGCCGTTGACAACTTTTTCCGCATCGCCAAGGAAGCAAGGATAGAGTTGCCGCCCGACATGAAGTATTTCTGCATTTCGGAGCAGACCGCCAATTACCTGCACAAATACATCACCGTCAGGAAGCGCAAGGTATTTACCGGGCAGAAAACCGCCGCCGATATGCTGGACTTGCTGCGCAAACACAAAAACGAGAAATTCCTTTTTCCCTGTTCCGACATCCGCAAAAACGACATTCCCGAATACATGGATCTCAACAGCCTGCAACTGACCGAGGCCGTGCTGTACCAAACCGTTGCCTGCGACCTTTCCGACCTGAAGGAAGTGTATTATGACATCATTGCCTTTTTCAGTCCTTCTGGCATTAACTCACTGTTTGTCAATTTTCCTGATTTTGTGCAGAGCAAGACCCGCATGGCCGCTTTTGGCCCCACCACCGCCAAGGCCGTACGCGACGCAAATCTGATTCTGGACATTGAAGCCCCGCTGCCCAACGCGCCTTCCATGACCGGAGCCATTGAAATGTACATCAAAAAGGCCAATAAAATCTCCTGACACCGATATAAGCCTATAAGCAAATCCCTCCGTTTTGGCAAAATTCTGACAGTCAAATACTTAAACCGCCTTGGTAGCGAACCTGGCAGGTTCGACCCGCCGAAAATGAAGTAAGTTTCCCATCCAATATCAACGCGAATATTTCGTTTCCAAGACAAAACCCGCATCCCCCCGTGCAGGGAAACGGAGCCTTCCGGTTACTATTTTGGCATGGATGCAAATCTTATTGCTATCTTTAAGCCGGTATCAATCAATTCATTCCGAAACCAAATGGAATGCCGAGCCTGCCCTTGAGCATGGATGTCAGGTACTATGCATGAGCCTTGCACAAGCGGTTCCGGATCACTTCCAATCGTTTCCATATCCGTCATGAACAAAAAACTACTCGCAGTCCTGTTTGCAAGCTGTTTCAGTTGCGCCATCGCCGTGGCACAGCAAGATCCGCAGTTCACGCAATATATGTACAACAGCCTTTTCATTAATCCGGCGGCGGCGGGTGTGGAGAACCGCACCAAGTTTCAGGTATTGTACCGTTCGCAATGGACGGGCTACGAATCCACGTTCCGGTCGCAGGGCGATGGGCCGGGCGGCGCACCCAACACAACGGTGCTGAGCCTGAACACCCCGATTTTGCAGTTGCGCAGCGGATTCGGTTTTTTTGTGGTGAGTGACCGGCTGGGGCCGCAGACCAATACGCAGGCACAGGTATCGTACGCATACCATTTCCCGGTTGCGAAGGGCAAACTTTCGCTGGGCATCCGGGGCGGAATGTACACGCAAGCGTTGGATTTCGACCGTTACCGCGCCATCAATCCGGAAGACCCGTTGCTGAGAGACCGCACAGGCCGCGAATCGCAAATCCGGCCCGACTTTGCCTTGGGTGTCATGTACACTTCCGAGAAATTTTACGCGGGTCTCAGCACAAACCATTTGACGCAAAGCCAGTTTAATTTCGGGGGGGGGATTAAAAATCCGTTGAATCGCCACATTTACATAACCACCGGCTACCATTACGACCTGACGTACCAGATTGTGCTTTCGCCTTCGGTATTGTTCAAGTCCGATTTCAACACCACGTCGTTTGAGGCCAGCACCATGGCAACCTATAACCAGAAATTTTCGGCGGGCCTATCGTTCAGGCAGGGCGATGCGGTAGGCTTCATTGTGGGGGCGAGTTTGCTGAAGGACAATTCGTTGCGTGTCGGGTATGCATTCGACTACATTATTCGGGCAAAAGCCGTAAAACAGCCCACGTCAAACGAACTGATGCTGACTTACACGCTGCCCTACAAAGGGCCGGTAATCAAGACAATCACCCGCACGCCAAGGTTCAGAAATGACTGAAGGCCAGGCAAATATTATAATGGCAAGAAAAACAATAACCAAACCCTGAGTGTCGTTAAACCAGTCACCAAGCAACATTTTTGCCTTTATTCCGTAAATATTACAACGTCTAAAATACCCGATTCTTTGACCGCCGAATTTATTTTAAGCCGTTACATTTGCATCCGTAGTCTCACCCCCAATGCAGTTAAACAAGAATTAACCAGTAATCTATAATTAAACAGGCGTTATGAATCGTATGAACCGAATGAGAATCTACTGCTGCCTACTTGCCGTGGCAACCATCCTGCTGCAAGGTTGCGGATTGCTGGGCAAACGCGGCAAAGGCGACGACCGGGGTGAACTCGTTGGCGTTACCGGCCGGGAAGGCTGGCGACAGGAAATCCCGTTCGGCATGGTGCCGGTTCCGGGAGGCACTTTCCACATGGGGCAAGCCGATGAGGACGTTCCCCACACGATGATCAACATGAACAAGCAGGTCACCATCGGCGGCTTCTACATGGATGATACCGAAATCACCAACAACGAATACCGGCAGTTCGTAAACGCCATGCTTACTGACTCGGCTTCCGTGATTGGCGAGGACTACATCATGAAGGAACTCTACCCGGACACTACGGTCTGGATGAAAGACTTCTCGCACCATTACGGCGACCCAATGGTGGAGTACTACTATATGCACCCCGCCTTTGACGATTATCCGGTGGTGGGCATTGATTGGTTTGCCGCCCGCTATTTCTGCGAATGGCGTACCAAGTACCTGAACGCCTACCGCGCCACAGAGGGCAAGTTCCCGATGCCTAATTTCCGCCTGCCCGCCGAGGCTGAATGGGAATACGCCGCCCGTGGCGGTCGTGACATGGCAAAGTATCCTTGGGGCAACCCATACATCACCAATGCCTACGGCTGCCTGCTGGCAAACTTCAAGCCGGGCCGCGGCAACTATTACAACGACAGTTTCATGTACACCGCTCCGGTGGCTTCTTTCTTCTCCAACGATTACGGCCTGTACGATATGGCGGGCAACGTTTCGGAGTGGTGCGAGGATGCCTTCCACCCGGCGGCCATGAACATCACCTGGGACTTGAACCCCAATTACAAGGATGATTTTGAACCCCGCAAGGTAGTGCGTGGCGGTTCTTGGAAAGATGTGGCCTACTACCTCGAAACCGGAACCCGCACCCACGAATACCAAGACACTTCCAAAGCGTACGTTGGTTTCCGTTGCGCAATGACTTACTTGGGTCGCTCATCCGGTAAGGAATTCTAATCCCTCATCTTCTTAGCGTGCCAACTGATTGGGCAGTCACGACATCCGGGAAAATAGTATCTCCCGGATGCCAGAAACCCCTCCATGCCCGTCCGTTGTTTACTTGCAAACAGGTTAATGTATTAATAGTCAATTGTTTATTCTAATTTTTATCTATTTCTCAATTATTACCAACTCTAAACTATCAAAAACAAAATGAGTGCGAAAAAAGGTGGATTCTCCGATTTCTTCTTCGAAAAAGTGATGCCGTTCGTATACGGCATCGGTGCCGCAATCGTAATCGTCGGCGCATTGTTCAAAATCATGCACTGGCCGTTTGCGGGACCCATGCTGATTGTCGGTCTGGGTACCGAAGCTGTGATTTTCTTCCTGAGTGCTTTCGCCCCCACCCACGCCGATCCCGATTGGACCCGTGTGTATCCTGAATTGGCGGAAGACTTCAAAGGAGAGTTGCCCCAGCGTCGCACCGAGCAGAAAGGCAACGGCCTGACTGCTAAACTGGACGATATGCTGGCCAACGCCAAAGTGGGTCCCGATTTGATCAATCATTTGGGTAGCGGCTTGAAGAGCCTGGCCGACACCACTTCCAAGCTTAACAACCTGACGGATGCTTCGGTAGCCACCAGCGAGTACGCCCAGAACGTGAAGAAAGCCTCCGGCGCATTGGTTGACATGAACAAATCGTACGCAACCACGATCACGGCCATGGCCGATATGTCCGGTGCGTCGCAGGATGCGAAATCATACCATGCACAGGTATTGTCGGTCACCAAAAACTTGGGAGCCTTGAATGCCGTGTATGAAATGGAATTGCAGGACACCAACAAGCACTTGAAGGCAATGCAGGCTTTCCACGGCAGCTTGGCCTCCGCGATGGACAATATGGCACAAGCCAGCAAGGAAACCGAGCAATTCAAAGGAGAAATGGGCAAACTGACCACCAACCTGACTACGCTGAACAAAGTGTACGGCAGCATGCTGACCGCCATGAAAGGGTAACCCATCCAGTACGTGTTAAACAGTGTATCACTTAAAAAATTTATAAATCATGGCTGGAGGTAAAGAAACCGTACGGCAGAAGATGATCGGGATGATGTACCTGGTCCTCACTGCCCTGCTTGCCCTGCAAGTAAGTTCGGAAATTGTCAAGAAATTTGAACTGATCAACGAATCGTTGGAGAAGTCTACGGCCGAAGCGCAAACCAACAACGGTCGCGCCATTGAAGCCATCCGCAAGGAAACGGAAGCCGACTCCAAGAAACAGTACATCCTGAAAGCCGCGCAGGAAGTGAAGGACAAGACTTCCAAGACGCTGGCGGCCTTGGAGAGCCTTAAAGAAGGCATGGTTAAAGCTACTGGTGGCAGGATTGATGCCACGGGAGAGTTCAGCAACCCGAACGGCGAAACCGAAGTGGAGTCTTTCATGATCGGTACGGAAGGTTCTAAAAACGGTAAGGGGTACGAGGCCAAAAAAATCATCGAATCGTACATTGCCGAAGTGAACGGGATTGCAAAGACCAACTTCCCTTCCCTGACCTTGGATGCCAAGGACATGAAGGGCCTGAAAAACGACGAAGCCCAGAAAAACAAGGACTTTGTGGAGGCCAACTTTGAGGCAACCCCCATGGTGGCAGCGTTGGCGGTGATGAGCCAGAAGCAGAACGAGATTGCGCGTTACGAGTCGGAAGCCCTCAAGAAACTGGCCGCCGACATCAATGTGGGCGTAATAAAGTTTGACAAGATCATCGCCATGGTTCGGCCCGAAGCCCGCGTAGTGGCAGCCGGCACAAGCTACAAGGCTGAAATGTTCTTGGCAGCTTCGTCATCAGGCATCACCCCGACTATGACTTACAATGGCCGTGGCATTTCGGTAAATGATGGCAAAGGCAAGATAGAATTCAAGGCTGGTGCCAGCAACTATGACAGCGAAGGCAAAGCCAAGGCAAACTGGAAAGGAACGATTTCGTTCCGCACACCGAGCGGAAAGGACACCGCTTTCAGTGTGAACGAGGAATATACGGTTGTAAAACCGGTAATCCAAGTGCAATCGCAAGCAGTAAATGCACTATATGCAAACTGCGGCAACGAACTGCGCTTCACGGTTCCCGCCTTGGGTGCCGACTACCGCCCGTCTTTCTCGGTGTCCGGTGGCAGCCATTTCACGGGTGCAAAATTGGGCGACATCACCATTGTTCCATCGGGTACGCAAGTAGCCGTAACGGTAAGCAGCGGCGGTGCCAACATCGGCACGGAAACCTTTAAGGTGCGCCCCGTACCGAAGCCCACCATCAAGATATTCAGCAACGGACGTGAATTGGATGTAAAACGCGGCCTATCTGCCCCGTATCCAAACTCTATCGAAGTGCGGATGTCAGTGGATGAGGGTTTTGCCAGCCTGTTGCCCAAGGATGCCCGTTTCAAAGCAACCGCTACCGTGGTGTACTTGGTACGCGGCAGCCGCCCAGTAAACGAAGCCCGTGGCGATGACCGCGTAGGCATCAGCGGGTTGGTAGGCCAAGCCCGTGCCGGTGACCGCTTGGTGATTGAAGTGAAATCCGTGAAACGCTTGAACTTCAAGGGCCAAATGCTGGACAGCGGCATCAATGGCAGCCCGATCCAAAGCGCTTCCTTGAACTAATTGAAAAATAGTATCTTTCAAAAAGCCGAAACCCCGCAGGTTTCAAAAACCTGCGGGGTCTTGCAACAAGCACGAACCGGAATGCGTTAACAGGACGTACAAAGCAATTCACGATAAAAATCATTTCAGATGAAAAACGTAATGAAAGGGATATTTGCGGGCACAATCGCGTTGGGCCTGTCAACTTTCTGCATCGCCCAGGAAGCCGATACCCGGGGGTATAATCCCAACTCCGTGCGTCCCATTCATGAGTCCGACATCATGTTCAAGAAGACTGTTTGGCAGAATGTGGACTTGAATGAAAAGCAAAATCGTCCTTTCATGGCGATCAACAATGAAATCACGCGTTTCGTGATCAATGCGGTGAAAGCCGGCTTGCTCACCCCCTACACCGGCGACTCGGTTGCGACCAAAATGACGGTGGAGGAATTTGTGAAAAACATTAGTGCCGCCGGCACGCAGATGAGCGCGGAAGACAAGAAATTTGAAATCCAGCGCGTGAAGGACGACGATTTCAGTACGCCGGATGAAAAAAAGCAACGCATTGCCGAAATTGAGAGAGGCGGTGGCGGAAATGAATATCCCCCCGCCTATTTCACACAGATGGAAGTGAAGGAAGACTGGATTTTCGACAAGCAGCGTTCACGCTTGTATTGGGATGTGCAATCCATTACTTTTTGGCTGCCAGCCGAGAAAAACGGTGACTTGGGCATCCAGAAGAAAATGGGTTCGTTCAAGTACAAGGATTTGCACAAGCTCTTCAAGAGCAGTCCGAACGCGATTTGGTTTAACACCCAGAACAACCAGGAACACAAGAACTTGGCCGATGCGTTTGAGATGCGCCTGTTTTCAGGCCGCATCCTGAAAGTGTCCAATCCTGACGACAAGGAGTTGACCGAAATCTACGACGGTGGCAAGAAAGGCTTGCTGGCATCGGAATGGATGAAGCAGCAACTGATGGAGTTTGAACACAACCTCTGGGAGTTCTAAGCATCCGGCATTGAAAACCGCACATAAAAAAAGGAGACGGTTGCGTCTCCTTTTTTTTATGTGCGGTTTTTCCATATTTCCGTGAAATTGATTCTTCCCGAAAGCCATTTTTTTAGAGAGGGGTTTGGCCTTTTCCAGCGATACTATTTTTGTCAGCCGCCTTTTGTCAGGTTTACTGTCTGCTTAGAAAAAAACATTACACCATTTGTCTCCCCGACAAAAACTGTTTCAGGATTTTGCCATTGGCAATAGCTGGTTTCAATGCACCGAAGCCTGCCAAACACGCTTTCCCGCACCACGGATGTGTTTTCTCACATTTACTATACTGATTTTATTACTCGTGTAACGCCCGCCTGAGAATTAGGCTTACAGAGCCGGTTACCTTTGATAATTTTGACCGTTCCCTCGTCTCCCACTCTTTGTAATGACCAATGCATCAGACCGTTACCAATACTGAACAGCAACCTTTTGCCTGCTGTTCCCACCGGGCAGTCAGTTTTCAATTTTAAGTTTTCAAGAAATCTTTACTCCTCACTCCAATGTCAGTTATGAAAAAAGCAATTGCGGCGGCTCTGGCCTGCCTCCTGTTCGGTTTCACTTATGCCCAAGTCTCCATCCTGGAGAAAAACCACGAGATTTCCCGACGTTCCAAGAAAGGCTATCTGGGAGCCGTGGAAGAAAAGGCCGATGGCAAGTTTGACATGGTTTACGTGCAGCCATCGTCCAAGCGCAAGGTAAAAACCGAAACCTACCACTTCGACGGCGAGGCCAACCTGCTCGGCTCCGACAACACCGATGAGGACATAGAACGGGTGCGTACCAGATACAAGTGGTTCAAGTACAAGGGCGACCGGTTCATCACCAACAACACTTCGGTTTCGGCCAATTACGTTGGCGACGTGGTGTTCCGCCGCAAACGCATCACCGCCGAATGGAACTGGTGGCGCGGCGGATACGTGCGCAACGCGCAAATGCTCGATAAGGTCAAGCCCCGCACCGAAAGCGGCCGCAATTACAAGTTTGGCGGCGGTGCCTACGAGGTGGAACGCGACAGTACGATACTGGTCATGGCCATGGACGTACAAGCTTCCAAAGATAACAACAAAATGGTGTATGACCTGCTCCGGGCCGACAACCAACTCAACATCAGCGTGCTCAAACGCTTCGAGCTCCCGTACGCGATGCAGATGGTATATGCCCAGCCCCTCACCGACGATTTGAGTGAAGACATACCCAACGATGACGACCCGCGCGACATGGTGGTTGTGTTTGCCCCCATAGACGTAGGCGGCAAACTGGCCAAGAACAAAAACCCGAAAGCATTCGACTACCTGCGCATAAGCCCCGAGGGCATTGTGAAAGAACAGTTTTCTTTCCAGGCACCCCACCCGGGCTGGCGCATCCTGGATGCTTACGAAAAAGACGGTGCGGTACTTCTGTACGGACTCGGAATCGGAAAGCCCGACAAATATTCCAACAAGTCGGGCATGGGCATCATGATTGCCACCACCAGCAACGATGCCTCCGAGCAAGCGGAAGCCAAAAAGGGATCGGGCGGGATGCTGGGCGGATTCAAGGCCATCGGCAATGTGGTCTCGGGCCAGAATGAGGCAGGCCTGACGCAGGAGCAACTGGACGAAATGATGGATATGCTCACCTTCAATTCGTTTGCGATGGTGAAACTGCAAGGCGGCGCAGTGGTCATGAGCCGGCTCACCGACCTCGACGAGATGAACGCCAAGGCTGCCTGCCCGCCCGACATGAAGCGGCCATCCAAGTTCGACGGCAAGATGTTCAAGGTGTCGGGCGTGAGTTTCCTGAGCGACAAAAGCCTGATCATGAGCCTGCAAGACACCAAAAGGAACAAGTCCAACGGCGGCGGCAACAACAAGTTTCTGGGCACACTGACCGGCACCAGCACCACACGCAGTGCCGATGCCAGTAAAATCCTGTACAAGGATATGTTCCTGCTGCATTTCAAGCCCGACGGCGAACTGGTGCGCAACTACACGGTGGCCCTGGACCAGAAAGGCAAGAAGGGCTTCTTCAACAACTCGCCGCTCACGGCCGACATGATCCCCGCCGAGAGCCGCGTGTACGAAAGCCCCGACAAAACCAAGCTCAACTGGGTGATGCACATCGTGAAGGCCATCGGAAAAGACGTGGATACGGATTTCAGCACGTTTGGCAATACCATGACCACCACCACCAGCTACAGCCCGCTGTTTTCCATTGAATACGGCACCATTGACTTGAAAACCAACACCGCCAGCGATTTCAAGACGCTGGGTGAGGACGAAAAACGCAAGTTTTACCTCTACCCTCGCAACAACACGCTGGCCACCAACGATTTCCTGTACTTTTTCAGCGAAACCACGCGCGGCGACAAATTGCTGATTTCGCGGATGTCTAAGAAATAAGCACGCCCGGAAAACGTGCCTGACCAATGCGCTTACCCACACCTTGAAATCATCCTGCGGAGCCGCCAAATGGCGGCTCCGCTTACCTCCAATCACGCCATGAAAAGTTTACCCGCCTTGGCCTGCCTACTCGCAGCGGTTCTGAGTGCAACAATAACGGGTATGGCCCAGACGGCCACCCAAGCCGAGGCCACCAAGAAAATGTTTGACAAGTTGGAGTGGAAAGCCCGCACCTACAATTACCTCGGTGCCGAAGCGGCCCAGATTAAGTTGCGGCCCGGCTACCAATCCATGGGTCTGTGGACGGGCTACCACGCCGACATAGCGGGCGTGTTCAGCGTAGGCGCATTGCGGGGGCAGGCATCCTATCAGGATTCATCAGGCACGGTACACATGGACGGCACACACATCTACGGCGGGGCGCAGATATGCTATTCGCTCTTCCGCAACCAAGTGTTTGACATCTACCCGTTTTGGGGGGTGGGCATTCAGTACAACCGGATGCAGAACGGCCGACTCTACCACGAGCAAAACGAAGATCACCGCATCGAAACAGCGGGCTTGGGCGGCTACCTCAGTGTAGGCATGGGCGTACTGCTGGGGCCGGTGTCGGTGAAAGCCAAACTGACCGGCATGGTCACGGCCAACTTCAACCGGGCTAACGCCATCCAGCCGCACCAGTACTACGCCTCCGTGACAGTAGGCATCAAACCGCTGAAACTGCTGCTCAACCCCTATATGTTCACCGCCGACGGTTTGCATTACAAGTCCGAAATAACCGATGTGAAAACCACCAGGAGCTACGTGAACTCCACCACCGACAAAATCACCACGACATACAACGTGAAAACCAGCTTTCAGGAAGGCTCGGTCACGGTCATGGATGTGCGGCCTTACTGGTTTGCCGGCCCCACCTACGCAGGTACCTTGGACCCCACCCGTCCCTACCACAACGGCCGCATGATAGGAGTGGTGGGCGGTTTCCGGTATGGCGGCCTGTACATGGACGGCAGCTTTGCAATGGGCGCACTGCCCTTCAACGATGTGGTGAAGCGCGACGGATTCCTGTCACCAAGTGATAAAAACTACGCTGCCCCGCGCCTCGACGGATATTTCAACCGTTCCACGCGGTATGGCGGCCGCATTGGGGTGGATATGGTCACGTGGTTCGCCAAATCATCATTCATCCCTCACGGGTCTGCAGATGCCCGCCGCCTCAAACGGGCCACTTCGTACTATGCCTTCATTGTCAATGGCGGCTACGGGGTGATAAACCTGGGTCGCGCCGTCTTTATGAATTCCGGTTCGCAGGCGTATTACAGCGACTACATACAGCGAAACCAAAACGGCGAGCAAGACGTGCTGCAACGGCAGGGGCAGCGGATGCCTTACTTATCGTTTGGTGCCATGTTCATACTCGGCGCGGTCAGCGCCGATTACAACGTGTATTTTGTACAGCCCAACGGCCAAAAAACCTACCAGCTCAACCGCGAGCTCAGCCTTAGCTGGAAAATTCCCGTGGTGCGCCTCTTCCGGATAGGCCGCGTGATGCGCTTGGAAAAGGCGAACCGTGAACGGTAGAACCGGTAGCTTGGTGCAGCCAGGCCATAGGTAATTGCCGTTTGGCATGGACAGGTATCCTTTCTTACTTCAAACGGCGAATAGCCAAAAATCAACTTAGAATACGACAAAGAGGATTTTCCCCAAGGTAACCGTCCGGGTTTGTCCATACGCATTTCATCTCAATCATTCTGACACCTGTGAAGGCGGGCAAAACCATTCCGGCCCGCCTTTGCGCTAAAACCAGTTTACCATGAAAACATACGTTTATATCTGCCTTGTTTTGCTTGCCATTCTATCCGCCTTTTCGGGCTGCGACCTCGTTGAAAAACTCGAACCCAAGGATTTTGCGGAAGTATTTTACGGTAAGATGGCCGAAAAGGAATGGATAGTGGATTCCATCCGTTACACCCGGCGCGACGCGCAAGGTGTGCTTGCCTACGACACGGCAATGCCGGTGGGAAAAATGATTTTCTACCCGGCTGAAAAACTGCCTGCGGGCCTCAAACCGGGTACGGTCGGCGCATACATGGGTGTGCTGTTTCACACCTACACCGACAAGGGCCGCCAGCGAACCGACACCACGGCTTGGCGGTGGAAAGGCAGCGGCACTACGGTGACTTACCTGTCATTGCATTATCCCAACTACTCGGCCGGTCCCGGCATTTTCACGGAAACCATATACGACATCAAGGAAGTGAACGACAAATCGTTTGTCTTCATCCGCGACGAGCGGATTGTGGACGACCGCATCGGGCAATACCAGGGCACTTTGCGTTCGGCGTACAAAATGCACCGGTAGTGTTGGCGGCAAACCCCTCACAATGCCAAAACCGCCCCAGACAATACAAGCCCATCCGGTACGAATGTCCGCGCCGGAAAGGCTTGTATCACAAAAAAGCCTCCGAGCGAAATAGTATCTTTCAGGAAGCCCAAACCCGCCGCACGCCTCTTTGGTGTGAGCCGGATATTCAACCCTTCCCGAAATAGTATCCTTTGAAAGTGCTAAACCCAATGCTGTTTGAAACCAGACAGCCATCCATTCTTCATATTCCCCATTCCATGAAAAACATCCGAAGTTTCCAAGCACATCGCGCCATGCCTGCCTCATTGCTGTTTTTGCTCATCTGCCTCATGGCGGGCTGTGCCAAAACCGAACCCGGAGACCCGGCCAGTAAATACTGGCAGAAAGCCGCATTGCCCAACACACCCCGGAAACTGGGCGCTGCCGGCCTCTTGGCCGATGGCCGGGTGCTGCTAACTGGAGGCAACGTCATCGGTACGCCACCCGGCACTTTCATTAATGCGCCCACGGAAATCTATGACCCGGCCACCGACAAATGGACTACCGTATCGCAAAGCACGATAGATGGCGAGGAACTCATCCGGCTTAAAAGCGGCAAGATGGTTCTGCTCGACCGCAGTTCGAGCATCATTAAAGTGTTTGACCCGTCTACCAAAAAATGGATTTCACCGGGCACGATAGTTGGCCAACAGGGCGATTACAATACAATGAGCGGAGCCTGTGAGCTGGAAAACGGCAATGTGGTGTTTGTGGGCTCGAGTTCTATTGCGGTCTGGGATCAGAAAAACTCACTTGTCTCGCACAGCCTTAACAGCGGCAGCGAGTCGGCTCGGTTTGCCACCGTCCATCAATTGCCGGGAACCGACCGCTTCATTATATTCGGCAATTCCTACTACCAAGGAGCTGGCATCATATATGAGCTTGATGCTAAGGCGGGCAACGCACCCAGGCAGGTGGGAGCACCGGTAGGAGGGCTTTCCGGTATCATGATGCGGTCGGAGCTGGCGGGTGGTGGCAAACTGCTTTTCGTTGGCGGCTACAGCGGCGCAATGGTAGGCAACAACCCTGTGCCGCCCACGATTTTCAATCCGACTGCCGGAACCTTTATTCAAGCGGAGCCATTAGTGGGAAATACCATTTCGAAAAAAATCGTCACTGGCACAGATCAGGCAGGCAACGTCTGGTTTAACAACAACTACGTAGAACGCTACAAATTTGACTTGGCCACGCAAAAGGTGGTTTCTGGCAATCCGTCGATACCAATGGTTCCCTCGCCTTTTAAAGATGATACTTATGTGGATCCATTGCTACGGTCATACGTATTCCTGTCTGACGGCAGGCTGATGGTAATCGGCGGAGACCAATCGTGGATCAGCAAATGAGTATATTCACAAATACATCCCTTGCCCAAAACCCCACATCGTCCAAATTTTTAGATGCCATGCTGCCCGGCTCATCGCGGGCATTGGTGCTTCGCTCGGTTTACTGGCCTCCTGCCAACTCCAAAAAGAGGTGGCCCCCACCAACCAGCAAAGCATACTTGGCTATAAATCAGGCCGATGGGTGGATGACTCTACCGTGGACAGGTGGGAGTTTACGGACGGATCGAGGCCTGTGCGCATCACCAACCGACTCAGAGACCGCCTGTACACGTTTGACAACGGCTATTACAAAATTTATTCGCCCGCCGACAGCAAATATGTTGTGGATTTCGGGGAGTACACATCCACCGGAATCTCGATAAGGTTCACCATCCGGTCTTCGGTCAGGGAGATAGCCGTGCTTGAATCATCCGTTGACAGGCAACACTGGCGGTGAATCGAAACTTTGTATTTCATTCAACCAAAAGACAACCTACGACTACTACCTCAGCCGGAAGCCTTGACTGGCTGCTGGCCGGAAACCCACGGTTGTTACGGTTGATTATGAATGGCGTTCAGCCTGACATGGAAAACGGCGGGTTTCGGCTTTTGAAAAGATACTGTTTTTTCTAACCTCCTTGTGTGTTATAGAAACTGTCAGTGTAATGCAGCCGGTGGGTTTGCTGTTTCATTCTCCCCTGAAAAACACGGCCAGTTTTTCGGCTTTGGCTTTGCCAACCGCTGCAATCAGCTCATCGGGCTGCGCATCGCGGATTTTCTTGACCGACTTGAATTGCCTGAGCAGTTTGTCGGCGGTGTCCGGGCCTATTCCGGGAATGTCGGTGAGTTGCGTTGCGGTGGTGGCCTTGCTGCGCAAATCGCGGTGGAACGTAATGCCAAACCGGTGCGCCTCGTCGCGCATCCGCTGGATAAGTTTCAGCGATTCCGATTTCTTGTCAATGTATATCGGAATGCTGTCGTTGGGAAAATAAATCTCCTCCAGCCGCTTGGCAATGCCGATGATCGGAACCTGTCCGTAAATACCCAATTCCTTCAGCGCGTCGCAGGCGGCACTGAGTTGGCCTTTGCCGCCATCCACGATAATCAGGTTGGGCAGCGGCGTGTTTTCGTCGAGCAGGCGGCGGTAGCGGCGCGTCACCACTTCGTTCATGGTCGCA
>JAYWIH010000068.1:0-14501 GCA_043789005.1 Sphingobacteriales bacterium | reverse complement strand
TTTTCACCGGATGGTGGATATGTACGGGGACATTCCGTATTTCAACGCCGCTAAGCCCAACGAACCGGAAAAATACGATAGCCAGCAAGCCATTTACGATGACTTCTTCAAGGAGTTGAAAGCCGCCGCCGATGGTTTGGATTTGACTGTTACCAACTCATTCGATAACAAGGACGTGATTTATGCTGGCAACACCGCCCGCTGGAAGGCATTTGCCAATGCACTCAGGATGCGGCTTGCCATGCGCATATCCAAAGTTGACCCTGCCCGTGCCCGCACCGAGTTTCTGGCTGCGGTGACCAGCGGCACTTTTACATCCAATGACAACAATGCGTTGGCGAGGGTGAGCGATTTCCAACGCAACGCCCTCAATGAAATAACCGGTTTCAATGAGTTTCGCATGAGTGCCACCAGCGAAAGTCTGCTGCTGGGCTACAACGACCCGCGACTGCCCGAATATTTCAGTCCGGCCGTGGGCGGAACCGGTGCCAACGCACCCTATACCGGCGCGTACAACGGACTGCGCAACGGACTGACAGCCACTGAACTTGCGTTGCCTGAAAACACGAACGCCAACAATTCAAATGTGGGAATGCGTTTTTCAAGAGCCAGCATGGCCACCAACTCCAGAATCGTACTGACTTACGCCGAAACCTGTTTCCTGCTGGCCGAAGCCGCCCTGAACGGATGGGCAGTGACCGGCACCGCCAAAGAATGGTACGAGAAGGGAATCACTGCCTCGATTCAGCAATTCGGAGTCACGGACAATGCCCGCATAACCGCTTATTTGGCTGGTACGGCTTTACCCAAGGTTCCGGCCGGCTTGGACCGGCCAGTTGCCGAGTTGCCGGTTGCCTTTTCCGAGACAGCGGCCGAACAACGCGAGCAAATAGGCATCCAGAAATGGCTGGCTGTGTATCCCGACGGCTTTGAAGGCTGGTCGGAATTCAGGCGCACCGGATTCCCGAAACTTTACGCACCGGCCAACTACGACCCGTCTTCTGACGTGAAACCCGGCGAATTCATCCAGCGCATCCCTTACACCGACCAAATGCGCAGCTTCAACACCACCGGACTCGCGGTGGCTGAAACGCGCATGGGCGGCGGCGGACAAAGCGTAAAGCTTTGGTGGGCAGGCGGGAAATAACCCGCATGGGTTCAGCCTGCCGAATAAACGATTGAAAGTTGCCGCATTCCTCACCATCTTCCGAAAGCACCCGTGTTTTTGGAAGATGGTTTTTTTATGTTCCAACGGGCGAACCAAATAAAACGGCAGGTTTGGGCTTTCCGCGAGATACTATTTTGGCAAAGGTAGTTGCACTTTCCAAGTCCAACGGTTCGGCACGCGGGCAGCGTTGGGTTTGGCGGTTTTGAAAGATACTATTCTCAAGCCGAGAAATCTTAAGCTGGGCTGTCTTTAAGATTCCCGCCTGCCGAGCCGCACCCAAACCGTCGCCGCCGAGATAGGAATCTCGGAACAAGGGCGGCACGAGATAGGAATCTCGCGCCAGTTATTGCCACAGCTCACAAAACGCCAATTGTTTTTCCAATCCGTGTTTATCTTCTTAGCTTTGGAGGGCTAAGTTTTTGGTTATCAACCTTGTTTTTTCTACCCATGCACTATTACAATTCCATCGTAGATACAATCGGCAACACGCCGCTGGTCAGGCTGAACCGCGTGAACAGCGGTATCAAGGGCACGATACTGGCCAAAGTCGAATATTTCAATCCCGGCAATTCGGTCAAAGACCGCATCGGCATTAAAATGATCGAGGATGCCGAAAAGGCCGGAATCCTGAAGCCGGGCGGCACCATCATCGAAGGCACCTCCGGCAATACGGGCATGGGCTTGGCGCTGGCGGCAATCACGAAGGGCTACAAGTGCATTTTTACGGTGTCGGACAAACAGTCGCAGGAGAAAATCAGCGTTTTGCGGGCCGTGGGAGCCGAAGTGATCGTGTGCCCGACCAACGTGGCTCCCGAAGACCCGCGCAGCTATTATTCAATAGCCCGGCGGCTGAACCGCGAAATTCCCAACTCGTTCTACCCCAACCAGTACGACAACCCGTCGAACGCGGCGGCGCACTACGAGACCACCGGTCCCGAAATATGGCGGCAGACCGAAGGCGAAATCACGCATTATGCCTGTGGCGTGGGCACGGGCGGCACACTGTGCGGAGCCGGAAAATTCCTGAAGGAACAGAAGCCGGGCGTGGTTACGGTGGGCATTGACACCTATGGCTCGGTCTTTAAAAAATACAAGGAAACGGGCATCTTCGACGAAAACGAGATTTACCCGTACCTGACCGAAGGCATCGGCGAAGACATACTGCCCAAAAACGTGGATTTCAACGTGATTGACCACTTCGTGAAAGTTACCGACAAGGATTCGGCCATCATGACCCGGCGGCTGGCCCGCGAGGAAGGGCTGTTTGTGGGCTGGTCGTGCGGTTCGGCGGCGTTTGGCGCGCTGGAATATGCCCGCGAAAACCTCAAGGACGGTGATGTGATGGTGGTGGTACTGCCCGACCACGGCACGCGCTACCTGAACAAAATATACAACGATACGTGGATGAAAGACCGGGGTTTTCTGGAACTGCGCGACTTTGCCACCGCCCGCGACATTATCCGTGCCAAAAACGGCTCGGATCATTTGGTGACGGTGGACAAGTCCATGAAAATCAGCGATGCCGTGCGGATGCTGACCAAAGAAGGCATTTCGCAGATTCCGGTAACCGAAAACGAGACCATTGTGGGCAGCCTGACCGACTCGAAAATCCTGAGCCAACTGATTGAAAAGCCCGAAATCAAAGACCGCCTCGTGGGCGAACTCATGGACGCGCCGTTCAAGTTCGTGGGCATGGACAATACCTTAGACGTGCTGTCGTCGCTGATTGACAAGGAAAACAAAGCCCTGATGGTGCGCGACGAACTCAATCGCATCCACATCATCACGCAAGCCGACTTGCTGTCGGCAGTGGCGGGGTAAAAGAAGTGCGGAATGTGGATTTGGGAATGCGGAATTTTGTAGAGACGTTGCATTGCAACGTCTCCCGCGCCGCGATTCAAGACAGAATGGCAAAACAGTATCTTCCCAAACCCCCCAACCCGCCCATGCTTACCGCGCAGCAAATCATTGAAGCCCACGAACGTATCCGTCCGCATATCCACCGCACGCCGGTGCTTACTTCGCAGACAATCAACCGGTTGACGGGGGCAGATGTGCATTTCAAGTGCGAGAATTTTCAGAAAATCGGCGCGTTCAAAATCCGGGGCGGCATGAATGCGGTGCTGTCGCTGTCGGCAGATGCGTTGCGAAACGGTGTGGCCACGCACTCATCGGGCAACCACGCGCAGGCCATTGCCTATGCGGCGCGCCAGGTTGGTGCCAAAGCCTACATTGTCATGCCCGACAATGCACCGGAAATCAAGAAAAAAGCCGTGGCGGGCTACGGTGCTGAAATCATTTTTTGCCAGCCCACGCTGCAAGCCCGCGAAGATGCCCTGAACGAAATTGTCAGCCGCACCGGAGCGGCGTTTGTGCATCCGTTTAATGACTACCGCGTGATGGCCGGGCAGGCCACCGCCGCCAAGGAATTGATTGAGGATGTGGCTGGCTTGCAGGTAATCATGGCTCCGGTGGGCGGCGGTGGCTTGCTGGGCGGCACGGCCTTGGCGGCGCATTTTTTCTCGCCCGGCACCGTTGTCGTCGCGGGTGAGCCGGAAGGTGCGCAGGATGCATTCTTGTCCATGCAAGCCGGAAAAATCGTGGCCGCGCCCTACATCAACACCATCGCCGACGGCCTGCTGACCACGCTCGGCGATAAGACTTTCCCGGTCATCCAACAGTTGGTGCGCGAAATAATCACGGTAACCGATGCGGAAATCGTTGCCGCGCTGCGCTTGGTTTGGGAACGGATGAAAATCATCATTGAGCCAAGCTGCGCCGTGCCGCTGGCCGCGCTAATCAAGGAAAAAGAACGGTTTGCGGGCCAGCGCGTGGGCATTATCCTGACAGGCGGCAATGTGGATTTGGAAAAGTTGCCGTTCTGAATTTTCCGGAAAAAACGAAGAATACGTTGTTGCGCGTCGCAAAACCCGATTTTTGCGCTTGAAGCAACAACAGGCTGGTGCAAGCGAGGACGCTTGCACCAGTTCAGGTATCCGGGTTGCTTCAAAACAGTGCCTTTGAAAAACAGTATCTCCCGGAAAGTCCAAACGCCCCCCGCCATTTTTCATCCATGGGAACGGAAATAAAACAGTATCTTTCAAAAACGCCAAACCCGCCCGTGTTTCTCCGTGGACAGCCGTCTATGAATTGTTGTCCGTGGACTGCGGACTGAAATAGTATCTTTCCAAACCCCCAAACCCCCATGAAAATCCGGCTGATGTGGTTCTCGTTTGGGGCTGGCTTGGTGCTGATGGCAACCAAATTTGCGGCTTACGCAATCACGCATTCCAACGCCATCCTGACCGATGCGCTGGAATCGATCATCAATGTGATTGCCGCCGGTTTCGCCCTGTTCAGCCTGTATGTGGCGGCGCGGCCCAAAGACGTGAACCATCCGTACGGCCACGGCAAAATCGAATTTTTCTCCGCCGGTTTCGAAGGTGCGCTGATCATGCTGGCGGGCGGTTACATTTTGTTTTTTTCCATCCAGCGGCTGTTTTATCCCGTGCCTATTGAAAACCTGCCATTGGGTATGCTGCTTACCGGCATAACGGTGGCGGGCAATGGTGCACTGAGCTACGTGCTGCAACGCGAAGGCAAACGCACCGGCTCCATCACGCTCATGGCCGATGGCAAACACCTGTGGGTGGACAGCCTGAGTAGTTTGCTGCTGGTGCTGGGCGTGGGGCTGGTGTATGTTACCGGCTACCAGCGGCTGGACAGTATCTTGTCCGTGGGCTTTGCGGTCTATATCCTCTATAACGGTTTGCTGCTGGTGCGCCAGTCGGTGGCCGGACTAATGGACGAAACCGATCTGGATACGCTGGAAAAAGTGGTGGAGATATTGCGATCCAATCAAAGCGAGGGCTGGATTGACGTACACAACCTGCGGGTGCAACGCTACGGCTCCGACCTGCACATTGACTGCCACGTGACGCTGCCGTATTACTGGGACTTGCAGAAAGTACACGAGGAGACCACGGCCATTTCCGAACTGGTTGAGGGGCGGTTTCCGGGCAGCGTCGAATTTTCCATCCACGCCGACCCGTGCCTGCCGCCCGTGCAATGCACCTATTGTCGCCTGCCCGGCTGCCCCGTGCGCCAAGCCCCGCACAGCCGCGACATTGCGTGGGAAATAGAAAACGTGGCCCGCAACCAAAAGCATTTTGAAGGGTAGCTTCCCGGCAGGCGGGAAATCATGACACCGAAAGCGCACCTGAGACAATGAACCCAAGACCAAGACCGCACGCTTTTTATTGCCGGATTCGGAAATGCCAGTGTTTTGCACCTTGGTATGAAGTATGCGCAAGGATTTTCCCTTGGATATTGATTCGGAATGCCATTTCGGGTATGTTTGTGCCGCCACGCAACATATGTGTCTATACGGGTTGGTAGCAATGTTTTATGATACAGTTCTCAGATTCATAATGAGACCTTACAAAGGCTATATAAAAGACGACCCACATTTCAAGATATTTTTTGAAAACACTGTTATGATGGTAGGGCACGTCTTTGAAACTGCATACTGTTACAATAAGTTGACAAAAGAAGAGTTTGAAATTTTTCAGTTCTACGGTGACCCAAACTGTGCTCTTGTTGGAAAAAATAATGATTGGTGTTTGATTGGCGGTGATGTTTTAGTTCTCAGGACGTGGGCTGACAATACACTAAGAGTAATTACTGAATTAAAGGATATTTATGGACTTAGAATAATTGACGATTACAAGATTCAAATTCTTACTAATCCTTGGGATGAACACTCTGCAATTTGGCAGTTGGAGATTGAATTAACAAGATTAACACAACCAACTTCTTTGTTCAAAGTAAAGGATTTTAAAGAGTATGTTGACAAAGAATATACTGAACAAATAGTGTGGTGACATATCTGCTGCCAACAGTCAGTTTGGCAATATGGTGGCTGGACGTTATTAGTTTCGGCATTTTATCGCTATCCGCAGTGGTTTCAGCGGACATAATTCCATTCTGTTTTTGTCCAAAACCAGCGGACGTTGCTGAACCTTCGTTCGCCAACTTCAATCTTACATTTGCAACAAAAAAATCCCCGGTTCAGTGAGCCGGGGATTTCCATGATTCTAACCTTAAACCTAACCTATATCGTTATCTTACAAGTTTCGTTCCAAAGTGCTTGCGCAACGGGCCAAATGTCGGGAAAGGCGACGGAAAAATAGTATCCCTAACATTGCCGAAACCTACGCACGTGGTTTCGGGGCGCGAAAACCATCATATTTTCACTACTTTCCGCTGGTTTTGCCTCCGCATCTTGGCCGGAACCGCCGCCAGCACTTCCGCTTTCAGGGCTTCGATGAGGCGCTGTTTCACGTAGTTGCGG
The DNA here is from genome assembly GCA_043789005.1 of Sphingobacteriales bacterium. GTDB lineage: Bacteria > Bacteroidota > Bacteroidia > Cytophagales > 172606-1 > Xanthocytophaga. The sequence goes on along the minus strand of JAYWIH010000068.1, from coordinate 7,980 downwards.
TGCGTGACCAAGCTCACCTCGCGCACCGGAGCCGGATCTTGGAAATACCGCACCGACTCCATCTTTTCCGCCGTCAGGTCGTTAAGCGACAGTTCGGGCAGTATCGTGATGCCGTTGTTGAGTTCCACCATTTTCCTGAGCGTTTCAAGGCTGCCCGCCTCGTATTCGCAACTGAACTCGCTTTTGTGCCTGGCCCGCAACTCGCATAGGTTCATGATTTGCGAACGGATACAGTGGCCTTCTTCAAGCAGCCACAGTTGGCTCGCGTCAATGTCGTCGGCCAGCACGTAAGTCTTTTCGGACAGCCTGTTGCCCGGCGACAGGTAGACCACAAACTCCTCGTAGAAAAGGTGGTGTTCGTGCAAGTTCGCATCTTGGAGCGGCGTGACCAGCAAACCCACGTCGAGCAGGTTGTTTTTCAGTTTTTCAACCAGCACTTCCGTCGTGGATTCCGTTATTTTCAGTTTCACCTGCGGGTGTTTGCCCAGAAAGCTTTGCAAGAACAGCGGCAACAGGTACGGGGCCAACGTCGGGATTACGCCCAGCCGCAACTCGCCCGCCACCTCATTACGGTTGTCGGCAATGATTTCCTTGATGCGGCTGGCTTCGCGCAGCACATTGCGGGCCTGCGCAATCACGGCCACACCCACTTGCGTAGGCACTACGGGCTGCTTGCTGCGGTCGAAAAGCCGGATGCCCAGTTCATCCTCCAGTTTTTGTATCTGCATACTCAGCGTGGGCTGCGTGACGAAGCAATGCTCGGCGGCCATGGAAAAATGCCGGTGCGTGTCTACGGCTACAATGTATTCGAGCTGAACGGTGGTCATGGCTGGTGGCGGGTTTTGCCTTTTTGAGACCTACTATTTTGGTGCGGCAAAATTGCCGCGCCGCATTTTATGCCGCAATCACGGCGGTTGTTTCAGGGCATAAATATAGATTTTTTCTATGGATTGGTGAAAAATATCGGTTGTTACTATCCTTATGCTGCCGCTGTTCTGGTGTTTTCCTCTCCGGATATTTTCTGACCGTTGGAAATATCTGGAGCGTATCCGGAAAATAGTATCTTTCAAAAACGCAAAACCCGGCTTCACTGACAGTGGAGCCGGGTTTTGTGTTTCAAGAAAAGCCGTGGGGAAATTACTTTTTGGCGGCCGCTTTTTTCGGGGCGGCGGGCTTTGCCGCTGCCTTGGCGGGGGCGGCTTTGGCAAGGGCGATTTTGGCGGGTGCTTTTTCAGCGGTTTCTTTCTTGACCGCCGGTTTCTTGGCGGTGGCTTTTGCCGGAGCGGGTTCGCCATTGGCAGCCTTGGCGATGTCGTCAATCAGTTTGGCGGGGATGTGCTTGGCATTTGCCGCTTGGTGCGCCGTCAGGAAATCCACGGCTTCGTGCGCTACCTGATACAAGCCGACCGGATTGCCATCGGCCCGGTAGCTGACAATCAGGTACTGGATTTTTTCGCTCAGGGGCGTAAACTCGGCTTTGCCCGACTTGGCGATTCTCTCGTGAGCGGCAAGCAATGCCTTCTCAAGTTTGCTGTCATTTGCACTCATGATCAATAAGGTTTAGGATGGGGAATCAAAAAAATCATATAAGCATAAAAGTAACCTTTTGACAGATAGCGTATTCGATTTCAGTGAACGTGTAAAATTACAAAAATGAGAACCATACAAAAAAGATTTTTGTTGCATTTTTCACGCATCCTTGTACTGAAGCATGAAAAAATGAAAGGAAAAGCCGACAAAGTTGCGCCGCTTATCAAAACAGGATTTTTTCCAACACCAAAACCCCCGCCAGCCCCACCACCGACACCACCGTTTCCATGACCGTCCACGACCGGAAAGTCTGGCCGATGCTCAGGTTGAAATATTCCTTGAACATCCAGAAACCCGGATCATTGACGTGCGAGAACATCAGGCTGCCCGCTCCCGTGGCCAGCACCATCAGTTCGGGGCTGGCCGCGCCGGCACTGATGAGCGGCAGCACAATGCCCGCCGTGGTCAGTGCCGCCACCGTGGCCGAGCCAAGGCTTACGCGCAGCAATGCCGCCACACTCCACGCCATCACCAAGGGCGGCAAGCCCGCCGCACCCGCCACGTTCTTGATGTATTCGCCCACGCCGCTATCCACCAGCACGCCTTTCAGTGCGCCGCCGCCGCCAATGGTAAGCATGACCATGGCAATGCCGCTGATGGCGTTGCCGAGCGTGGCCATGAGTTCGGGCATGGTCTTGCCCCGCCGGATGCCCAATGCGTACAAGGCAAACAGCACCGACAGCAACAAGGCCATGACCGGGTCGCCGAGCAGTGAAAAAATGCGCCGCAAAACCGAACCTTCGGGCAAGTACAGCGTTGCAAACGCCGACACGCCCATGAGCACCACGGGCAGTAACGCCGAAAACAAACTGATGCCGAAACCGGGCATTTGCTCGCGACTCAACTCTTGGAACTGAAACAAATTCCGGGGCGGTGCCACGCTGACATTGCGCAGCCGCCGCCCTAGCACCGGCCCGGCAATGACAATGGCGGGCAAAGCCAGCACCAAGCCATACAGCAGCGTCAAATCCTGGCGGGCGTGGTAGATGACCGCAATGGCCGATGGCCCCGGATGCGGCGGCAAAAAACCGTGCGTCACTGACAAGGCCGCCGCCATCGGGATGCCCACGTACAGCGAAGGCAGTTTGGTGGCGGCCACAATGGAAAACACAATCGGGATGAGCAGCACGAAACCGGCATTGTAAAACATCGGGATACCCACAATGAGGCCCGTCAGCAGCATGGCCCACGGGATGTTTTTCACCCCGAAACTTTTTACTAATCCGTAGGTGATGCGCTGCGCGGCTCCGCTTTCGGCAACCAGGCTGCCCAGCATGGCCCCGAAACCCAAAATCAAGGCAATGGAACCAAGTGTGCCGCCCACACCGTTTTCAATGGATTTGAGGGCGGCGGCGGGTTCCATGCCCTCGGCCACGCCCACCAGCAACGCCGTGATTATCAGCGCGATAAAGGCATTGAGCCGGAAGCCAATCATCAGCACGAGCAGCAAGGCAATACCCAAGGCAACAATCAGGAGCGGCATGGAGTTATTGGGGTTTGGGCTTTTGGAAATATACCATTTTGCCAGTGCCGGATTATCAACCGAAAAATACCCCGGCAAACACACGCTCCAAATATCATGAAACAAAGATAAAATAAAACAGAATTATGGGGATTTGCCGGAATGCCGCAACATTTCGGTAACTTTGTGTAGTTACCATTATCAAAACCTACTTATGGAAGCATTGAAAAGATTGGGCGGCAAACTGGTGTTGTTGACACTGGTTTTCACGCTTGCCAACTGCCGCAAAACCAGCCGTGAAGATTACCAAAAAGCCGCCGCCAACCCGAAATACCTGCACAGTGCCGAGAAAAGACTCACCGATGTAATGGTGCACGACATCTTTTCGCCGGTGGTTGCCAGCCGGATATACGTGTACGCCAACTTGGCAGCCTACGAAGCGCTGGTTCCCCAACATTCTGGCTACCAGTCGCTTGCCGGGCAACTCAAAGGCTTGGACAGCATACCGCAGCCAGAAAAAGGCCAGCAGTACTGCCATCCGCTGGCAAGCGTGAAAGCCTTCATGACCGTAGCCCGTGCGCTGACGTTTTCGGTGGAGAAATACGACGATTTCGAGAAAAAACTCTTTGGGGAATACGCGGACATGATGCCCGGCGACGTGTACGAACGTTCGGTACAGTACGGCGAGGCTGTGGGCAAACGCATCATGGCATATTCGGCGGGCGACAATTACAAGCAAACCCGGGGCTTCCGCTACACGCTGACGCAAAAACCGGGCGACTGGGCACCCACGCCACCGGCCTACATGGACGCGATAGAACCGTACTGGGGAAAAATACGGTGCCTGACCATGGATTCGACGGCGCAATTTTCGCTGCCCAGTCCGCCGCCATTCAGCAAGGACAAGAACAGCCTATTTTTCAAGGAAATGGCGGAGGTGTATGAGATAACCAACAAACTGACCGAAGAACAGAACCACATCGCCAACTTCTGGGACTGCAACCCGTTCAAGGTCAACGTATCGGGGCACGTAAACTTCGCGACCAAGAAAATGTCGCCGGGCGGACACTGGATCAGCATTGTGGGCACGGTGGCGCAACAGGAAAAACTGGACTTGATGCGCACCACCGAAGCTTACTGCCTGACTTCAATCGCCTTGTTCGATGGCTTCATCGCCTGTTGGAGCGACAAGTACCGCACCGTGAAAATCCGCCCCGAAACGGCCATCAACCAAGACATGGACAAGGACTGGATTCCGCTGTTGCAGACACCGCCCTTCCCCGAATATCCCAGCGGCCACAGCGTGATTTCCAGTGCCTCCGCCGTGGTGCTGACCCGCTTGCTCGGCGACAATATTGCTTATACCGACAGCACCGAAGTGCAGTACGGCATTCCGGCACGCCGTTACCAGTCGTTCAGCCAAGCCGCTGCCGAAGCCGGACTGAGCCGCTTGTACGGGGGCATCCATTTTCGCTCGGCTGTGGTGGAAGGGGCAAAACAAGGCATACAAGTAGGCCGGTGGGTAAATGAGAAAGTGCAGACGCGCAAGATGCTGGCAACCAAACCGGTGAAAGAATGATTCGCGCGGTGATTTTTGACATGGACGGGCTGCTCGTGGATTCCGAGCCGTGGTGGCGCGTGGCCGAACAGGAGGTTTTTGCCAAAGTCGGCGTGTCGCTTACCGACGCGATGACGCACCAAACCACCGGCCTGCGCACCGATGAAGTGATTGCGTACTGGTATGCCCGTTCGCCGTGGACGGGCAGCAGCCCCGCCCAAGTCACCGCCGACCTCAATGCCGCCGCCCTGCGCCTGATTTCGGCCAATGCCGTTGCACTGCCGGGCGTGTACGAAATAGTATCTTTTTTCAAGGCCAAACCCCTCCCCTTGGCGTTGGCTTCTTCGTCGCGCATGGATTTGATTGAAAGCGTGCTGGCAATGTTGGGCATCCGGCCCGATTTTTCTGTTGTCCATTCGGGTACACTCGAAGCCAAAGGCAAGCCCGATCCGGCGGTATACCTGACTACTGCCCAAATGCTCGGCGTACAACCGGCTGAATGTCTGGCCTTTGAAGATTCCATCAACGGAATGTGGGCCGCCAAGCGGGCGGGTATGAAGGTGGTGGCCGTGCCCGCCCCCGAAAACCACCAACGCCCCGAATATGACGGGGCCGACTTGAAACTCCGTTCACTGACTGAGTTCACCGCCGAAATGTGGCGGCAATTGGCATGAGTGCGGGCAAGGCCAAACAACCGTTTCAGATAACACCGACAATGAGACAGCAAATTGACAATCTCTTTAAGGACATAGACGAAAGACCACTTTTCTATATTGAAAGTGGTAGCCGACTTTGGGGCATAGCAAGTCCCGACAGCGACTTTGATGTCCGTGGTTTTCATCTTCAATCAAAGCAACAATACTTTGACTTCAAAAAGCATCGTGACATCATAGAAGTTATGGATGGGGACTTTGACTTTGTTTCCTATGACATTGACAAGATGTTTGGACTCTTAGTGAAAAGCAACCCGACAGTTTTTGAGTGGATCAGAGCAAACATTATTTACTTTAACGAGCTTCCCGATTGGACGAATTTCCATCTGAATATAATTACAAATTTTGATTTTAAGGCATTGTTTCATCATTACATTTCACTTGCAAAAGGAAATATAAACCTGATGGAAACTGGTAAAAAGTTTACTTACAAAACGGCGTTTTACTGTATTCGCGGACTTTTATCGGCAGACCTTGCAACTCGACAAACTATTCCTGAACTTTTAATTGACGACCTTTTCAAACAGTTCGATAAGGATAATGAAGTTTTAAAAATCGCAAAGGGACTTTTAGAAAGAAAAAAACAGCAGACCGAAAAAGAAGAGGTTCTGGAAAGTGAGAAGAAAAAAATATTGACAGCAATTAAAATTTTTGCCGGGCAACTTGAAGTTAAAGCACCTGATAGCAGCAGCAATAGACAAAAATTAGAAAGTATTTTAACAGATTACAGTTTTAACTTAAAGGCAAATTTTTACGCATGATAAAAAATGGCAGGTAACAGCATATTTGCCATAGGCGGGGTTTCGTTCTTTACAGACAATTTTGTGGTTAAAGGAAGCTTGGTTTTCACTGCCGAAATGTGGCGGCGGTTTTCGTAGCCAAGTTTGTTTTGGGCAATGTTCGGCACAGGCGGGTTTGGGCTTTTCTGAACATACTGTTTTGCCGGGGCATCCGGCGGGTGTTTCTGCCATTCGCCTGAAAGCCGGCGGTTTCCAACTACCGCTTGTGCAAGCGTCCTCGCTTGCACAAGTTTGTAAAATAGTATATTCCAAAAGCACCAAACCTGCCGTTGCGGGTGGCGGCTACAGTTCAAACGTCAGGCTCGCCCAGTAGCTTTGGTAGTCGGCTTTTGAAGTGTCGCTGTACGGAACCATGCGCACAAGGCTCACCATCCAGTAGCCTTTGGCGTTGAGCACAAACGTGGCGGCTCCCTGCGCATCCGTGCGGATAATGCCTTCATTGGCGGGGGTTTGGGCGTTTCCGGTCTTGTGCCATGTGCGCACGGCGTGGCCGGCCAGCGGTTTGCATCCAAACAACACTTTCACCGATAATTCATCACCCGGTTTCAAGCGGTAAGGATTCTGCAACGGGATGATTTCCAGCGGCATACCGGTTTCCTTTCCGTGCGTTTCGTCCGGCTTGTCGCCCGCTTGCACCAGCGTCTTCACGTTGCGCTGGTAAAACTCGCGCGATTTTTTCTTCGATTCGCCTTTCTGTTCGCGCAGTTGCAAGATGTTTTCGATGCCGTCCTCTTTCAGGTATTCATTGAACTTGCCGGCTTCCATCTCGATGAACGAGTTTTTGGAACGCATGATGACCAAATGCGTTCCTTCTTCCGCAAAACGCACCATCAAGTCATTGGCATCCGATTTTGTGGCCGCCGCCGTCAAGTCTTGTTTCCCGGTTGCCCAGAAATGCAGCATTTCCTGCGTGCGTTCGCGTTTCCTGCCCCAGTCCTCGCCCTTGAAATGCTCGCCCACCAACAGTTTCACATGGACGGTTTCGCCCGCCTCCAAGCGGAATTTTGCGGGCATGAGCCAGAATTCGTGCGCAAAAGCGACATGGAATACAGCCACAAGCAGCAGGGTAAAAATAAATCGGGCGGGCTTTTCCATGATGATGAACGGGCAGGTTTGGCGTTTTTGAAAGATACTATTTTTGGATGGCAGTGATCGGGAAGCATGAAAAATACGGCAGGCCGCCCGGCAGTAAAATCGCACGCAAATAAACACAGTCACGGCCACAATGCCTTGCGCAGTATCAAAAATGGCTTTGCCGGAGGGAAGAACGTGAGAGAACCGGTGACCCGTGCAAGCGCGAAACTGTGCGTGGCAACGTACGCAACCACCACGTAACAATTGAATATTGCGGGCCGTAAATAACAAAAGCCCCTGACAGTCAGGGGCTTTTGTGTTTGAAAATAGTAGCGGGAGCAGGACTCGAACCTGCGACCTCCGGGTTATGAGCCCGACGAGCTACCATCTGCTCTACCCCGCACTATATTTTTCCGCAGTATGGTGGACTGCGCTTGGGTCAATGAACTTTCCCTTATTGGGGATGCAAAGATGCACGGCTTGTATGGATTATGCAACCCTTGGTGCGTAAATAATTGAAATATTTTTTTGAGGGTTGCCTTGCGGCAGATCACAGCTCGCTCATTCTTTTACATAGCGTCGCCACCATGCCTCAAAATCAATGAATTGCATCGTAACCAAAGCGTTTCCGTCGCGCAGCTGACGACGCAACCGCCACCAGCGGTAGAGATGCCGCAGCCAAGTGCGGCGGTCTCTGCGGTAGCTATCCAAGGCCTTTTGGTACTTGGGTTGCAACACGACCTTGGGATCTTGGCCGCTTGTCATGCGCGGTATCGCGGTGTC
>JAYWIH010000067.1:0-14612 GCA_043789005.1 Sphingobacteriales bacterium | reverse complement strand
TTTCTATGCAGTTAATCGGTTTCTAGCTAATTTAGGAAAAAATGTGAAAATCAATTTTTCCGATTTTAATCTAAAGTAATTTTACCCAAGTACTTATTCTGTTCAACATGGATATATATAATGATATAGTCAATTTGTGATTGCTTATGCTATTGCGTTTTTTTTTATGAGACTCTCTTAATAGTTGTTCGGGGCGGGTTTGGCCTTTTCAGAACATACTATCTCACCCCGCCCATTTTCACCTCATAACTCAATCCGCCCGTGCCGGGCTGGCCTTTCATGGAAATGCCTTCGGCGGTGACGCGCCACGCGGCCAAGTCGTCGGAGTTGTAGAACGTCATCGTTGCCCGGCCGCTGGCATCGGTTACCACATTCGGGTTCCAATAGAGTGTGGTGCGGAAATCGGGCTGGCGGCGGCTGGCACCGGCGTTTTCGTAGGCCGGTGCATAAAACTGGCGGGCTTTCTGAAAGCCGCGCACCGAAAAACTGAACAATCCCGGCTCGTTGGCCGGGTAAAAGTCGCCGGACTTGGTGAAGGCGCAGAAAATGCCGTTGAAACCGATTTCGCCGAATTGCGCGCGTCCGAGGCCGCTGCGTATGCATTCAAGGCTGCTCACCGTAGCCGGGTCCAGCGCCAGGATCGGGTCAATGTTATGCACGGGCACATTGTCAATGAAATACAGCGGGTCGCGCTTGAAATACAGTTTGTTGTCCAGGTTCAACAGGCGGAAACCCGCTTGCCCTTTCTTGTTGGTCATGATGCCCCACGGCACAACATCGCGCACCACTTCGGCCATGGTGGGGAAAAGCGTGAAATCGTCGAGTTTCAGTATTTCGTCGGCTTTCGGATAAATCGGGCTGACGGGCCGCAAGGCTGTATCCGCCGAGGCCGACAGGTTGGCATCGGATTCATTGGAAACATAATTGCGCCGCACCACCGCCCGGAACCGTTCGCGTTGGGCGGTTTGCCGCAGGGCTTCGCTGAACGCCGTGCCCGCGTTGAACGCCACAAAGCCCGGAGCCGCCCGCGCACTGTCGGCCACCACTTTGGCGGTGCCGTACAGTTCCTTGTCGTAAAAGCCGATGAAAATATTGCGGTAGTCGTAGAAATCAAGGCTGCTCAACCGGATCCGGCCTGCATTGTCGGTGTAGCCATACCGGAAAACCGACTCCGTGCCGGGAGCCGACAGCAGCAGTATTTTGGCGGGCATGGGCTGGCCGTTGTTCTCGTTCAGGAGCCGGGCAGTGAGCGTCACGTCGGTTTCGCGTTCAAACGGCGGTTCGCGCAGGCTGGTCACTTCGGCCCACGCAAACCGCCGCCAGCCTTGCGTAAGCATCAGGCAGTCAAGGGCTTGCGCTGCCAGTGGATTGTTGTCCTGAAAATAAAACCCCGGATTCTCAACGCTTCCCTTCAAATCGGAGGTCAGCAGCAGGTTGCTCAGAATAGTATCGTCGCCGGAGGCCAAACCCTGCGCCACCGCCACCGAAAAATTGCCCGCCACCGGGTTGCCCTGCGCATCGCGGGCGGTCAGGGTCAGCGTCACTTTTTCGCGCGGGGCGTAGGCTGGCTTGTCGGTGGATAGTTGCAGGTTCGCCTGGTCGTTGCGGTTCACGAAAATGAGCCGTTCGCATTGCGGCGTTCCGGCGGCATCAAACACGGTAATCTGCGTGATTCCTGCCGGAAACGTTTGCGTGGGCACGGATAGGGCAAACGTGTTGTTGACAATCCGGCCTTCGGTCTGGTAAACTGCCTTGCCGCGCGTCTGCGCGATAACGTACAGTTTTTCTTCGGTGTTTTTATTGGAATTCACCGTGATTGTGCAGCGGTTATCCGTGTTTTTCACTTGCATGGCCCAGCCTTGGGGCTTGGGTTTGGGCAATGGGAAAGATACTGTTTTGCCGCCGGGCAGCGCAACCAACGCCTGGTGGTTTTTGCCCGCTTCGGGCTTGAACAAAAAACTCCCCATGCCTGCGTGGCTGGCCGTGAAAACGGCGGAAGTATCCGCATCGCTCACCACGCGCACTTGCACATCCACGCCTTTGCCCTGCCGGTCGGTGGCCTTGAAGGCAACCATGCTCAGCAGGCCCTCCACCAAGTCGCCGCCCTCGGGAAAGAACTGCACGTCAACGCTGGCCTCGGCGGGTTTGGCCTTTTCCGGAGATACTATTCTGTCGTTGGGGTTGATGATGGCGATTGTCCGCGCAAAGAAAAAATCCGGTTTGCCGTTCTGCATCCAGCGCGTGTAGGCGCGGAGCTGGTAGTGGGCGGTGGGCAGGTTGTCGGGCAGGGCCAAGTCGCCGTTGCCAAGGCCGCCGCTCATTTTTATCTTTTCGGCAAGCAGCGTCTCGCCCTTGGCATTGAGCAGTTCCACGTACAGCACGCCGCTCGCCGAGTCGGGGAGGTGCGTGGCGGCACTGACCGCGTATGCCTTGAACCACACATCATCGCCGGAGGCATACTGCGGTTTGTCCAGGTGGAGGTACACTTTTTCGGGGGCGTAGGTTTCGGTGTAGTCGCCCAATTGCTGCACCAGCCGCGTTAGGATTTCGTCTTTGGGCGCAAAAGCAAGTAAAACGCCCGTGACTGGCAGGGCAAAGAATAGTATCTTTTTGAAACGCGAAACCCCTTTCATGGTATTTTCTTGGTTGTGTGGACTGTTTGGTGAGGCAAATTTGTGTCTTTCCATTTCAATCGTCCCATTTGGGCGGTGCAGATGTGGTGCGGCTTCCTCCTTGTTCTGTACACGGGGCACATGAGGGAGGAGGGCCGGTTTCAGCCGGGCAGAATTGCGGATTCGGAATGACCGGATTTTCGGCTATACCGGAACGCATCACCCAGTATTGGCGGAACAACACACCCGACGCACCGAAAAAGCCCAGCACTTTCTCGCCCGCATCGCCCGCGTTGGCGATGTTGCCTTTGACCGGGGCTGGCGGTGCGTCGAACGGGCCCGCCGTGCCACCGCTTTGTAATTTGACGGCGTTCCAAAAACGGTAGGCTTCCGGGGAAAGTGAACGCTGCTCGACCATCAGGTAATACCGGCCGCGCGAATCGTAGGGCACGGTAATGATGGGCTGGCGTTTGATTTGGTTTCCATTCACATACTGGTCACCGGCGATGTTGACGCATCCAATGCAACGGGAGATGTTCCAGCACCGGGTGCAGCAAGGCAGGCAGGGTGATTGCCCGGCCGGAGGCCCGGTGTTCGGAATCGGTTGTGAAGGCTCACAGATTGAAACGCTCTCGTAGTTCGTCCATTTCCACAGGTAGCCTTCACCGGGCACGGGCGAGTCGGTGATGTCCACGTACACGTTGAATTTCTTGACCGCCGGGTCGTATTCCGAATAAATGCTGTCAATGGGCGGCACACGGCGCAGCAAGTCCGGCTCGGAAACGTAGGTTCGGCCATCAGCCAGGCGGATGTTGAGTTTGTAGCTGCGCCCCGCCACACCCCGCGCATTGCTGGCAGTCAGGTAGTCGCCCCCGCCAAACCCCTTGAAATCAATGCGGTTGCCCAAGTTGTCGGTGGCATACACCGTGGCACCTTCAACTCCTTCCGTGAATCCGTCAGGGTTATTGTTGAATGCCCCCGTCCGGGTAATGCGCACCCGGTACGGGCCGGGCTGGTCGGTAATCAGTCCCTCGACAACGATGCGCGGCGTGGATTCCTTTACCTTGGCATCGTAAGGCGTGATGCATGAGCAAAACAGCAAAAAGACACCGTACCGGGTGATTCTCCGTAAAAAAAGCATAAGGCAGTCTGGGGCTTTTGAATACATGATGTTCCGGTTGTTCCGCAACCGGGATATGTCCGAACCGGCTTTTCCCGTCAGCATTCCGCGACGGCATTCGTAAACTCAATTTTCCCGGTACCGGCGACATGGCCGTCCGCGATTTCCGCCATTCAAATCAATTGTCCCAGTTTTGTGGTGTGATGCGGGTGCGCCGTCCGGCTATCTCCTCGCAGGGTACGCACCTCGGCGGCGGCACCACAACGGGGCAATCAAGCGGTAGGCCGATGTTGGGGAAATCGGAAACGCCGTTGCGATTCACCCAGTGCTGCCTGAGCAACACGCCCGACGCGCCAAAGAAGCCCAGCACTTTCTCGCTGGCATCGGCCGTGTTGGTGAGGTTGCCCACCACCGGAGCCGGAGCCGCATCAAACGGGCCGCCGGTGCTGCTGCTCTGCGCGTTGAGTGAGTTCCAAAACCGGAACGCGCCGGGCGAAAGCGAACGCTGCTCAATAAGCAGGTAATACCGGCCACGCGAATCGTAAGGCGCGGCGGTGACCGATTGGCGGCGGATTTGGTTGCCGTTCACGTACTGGTCTCCCGCAATGTTGACGCAATTGGTACACTGCGACACATCCCAGCAGCGGGTGCAGCAGTCGCGGCAGGGCGTTGGCACGCCCTGCACCACTTTTGAAAGCTCGCAAATCTGCACGAAACTGTAGTTCGTCCATTTCCACAGGTAGCCCTCGCCGGGCACGGGTGAGTCGGTGATGTCCACGTACACGTTGAATTTCTTTACCGCCGGGTCGTATTCCGAATAGATGCTGTCAATGGGCGGCACGCGGCGCAGCAAATCCGGCTCGGAAACGTAGGTGCGGCCATCAGCCAGGCGGATGTTGAGTTGGTAGCTGCGGCCAACCACGCCGCGCAAGCCGCTGGCGGTGAAGTAGTTGCCCGCCCCCGATTCGGTGAAGTTGATACGATTGCCCGCATCGTCGGTGGCGTACACCGTGGCCCCGCCAATGCCCGGCACGGCTCCGTAAACCCCATCATTGGAGAACGCCCCCGTCCGGGTGATGCGCACCCGGTGCGGGCCGGGCTGGTCGGTAATCAGCCCTTCAATGACAATGCGCGGTGTGGATTCCTTTATATTGGCATCGTAGGGCGTGACGCACGCCGACGCGAACAGGAGGGCAACGGGGATATATTTTCTGAGGTTCAGCAGGATGCGCATGAGTTGGGTTTGGTGTTTTTGAAAGATACTATTTTTCAAATACGGATTGCGGAGTTTAAAATGCGGAACAAGGTCAGGCAGGTTTGGGGTTCTAGACACATACTATTTTGTGTTTGTCCTGAGTATTTGTGCCGAACTCCGCCTAAAACTTGAAATTATACGTGAGCGACGGGAAGGCGGCCCCGAAAATGGACAGTTTGTAAGCCTCCGCCCGGCCACCGTTGGCCCGGAAAAACACCGAATAGGCATTGTTGCGGCTGTAAAGGTTATAGATGGCCACCGTCCAGCTTTTGTCCACTTTCTTACGTTTGCGGTAGCCGCTGTCAATGGTCCACGCTACATCGAGCCGGTGGTAGTCGGGAATGCGGAACTGGTTGCGCAGGCCGAAATCGGGTACGGCAATGCCATCGTAAGTGAATTTGCCTTCGGGATACGTAATCGGGCGGCCCGTGCTGTAGGTGTAGTTGAGTGAAACGCCCGAACGTTTCTTGAACTGGTAGTTCACCACGGCATTCACGGTGTGCGGCTTGTCGTAATTGGCCGGATACCAGTCGCCGTTGTTCACGCGTTCAGTGGGCAGGCTGCTTTGCATCTGCACGAATGTGCGGGCGTAGGTGTAGCTCAGCCAGCCGGTCAGGTATTCGCCGATGTTCTTGCGGGCCAGCATTTCCACGCCGTAGCTGCGGCCCGCGCCCTGCAACACCGCCGTTTCAATGTTGCGGTTCAGGAACACCACCGCATTGTCCTTGTAATCCAGGAAGTTGGCGGTTTTCTTGTAATACACCTCCACCGAAGTCTCGAACATATTGCCGGTGAAATTGCGGAAATAGCCCAAGGCCACCTGATCCGCGATTTGCGGCCGGATATACGTGTCGCTCAGTTTCCAGCGGGCCGTCGGGATGGCCGCCGACGTGTTGGAAATCAGGTGGATGTACTGGCGCATCCGGTTGTAGCTCACCTTGAGCGAACCGCTTTCGCTGAGGCTGATTTTCAGGGCGGCGCGCGGCTCGAACCCGCCGTACTGCCGGATGGCCGCACCGCTGCCGTACACCGTGGAGTCAATGATGTTGATCGGATTACGGTCGGTTCCGGTGCCGTATTCGTAAACGGTGGCCGGGCCGGTGCTGGCATACGTCGAGTAGCGCAGTCCGGCAGTCAGCGTCAGCGTGTTATTGATAATGAATTCATCCTCCACGTACGCCGCCGCCTCCCAGCCCTGCTCTTTGGGCAGGTTCACCGCGTTTACGTCGGAAGGTGGCACGGGGTTCAGCGATTCGGGGCGCACTTGGTAGCGGATGGCCTGCAACCCGAACGCCAGCTTGTGCTTATCGTTGAGCAGGTAGCCGAAATCGGTGGACAGGTTTTGCTGGGCCAGTTGCGCCGGAATCTCAAAGCGGTTGGGTGCTTCGGGGTTGATTACCTTGGCCGTGTAGTCGTTGTAAATCAGCGAAGTATTTTGGGTCAGTTTGTCGCTGAAGGTGTGCTGCCATTTGACCGTCGCGTAGCGGTTGCTCCAGCGGTATTGCGTCTTGGAGGAGTTCACGGCCAGCGTCAGCACCGAGTCGGCACTTATTTGCAAAAAGTCATCGCTCACGTATCCCGACACACTGACCAGGTTTTTCGGGTTTATGCGGTAGTCGGCCTTCACATTTAGGTCGTAGAAGTTGGCGCGGGTGTTTTGCAGCGACTTGTTGGGCAGCGACTTGAGCAGGAAATCGGTGAAACTGCCCCGCCCGGCAATGATGAACGAGAGTTTGTCCTTAATAATCGGAGCCTCGACAGACAACCGGCTGGAAACCAAGCCGATGCCCCCCGTGAAACGCAATTTCTGGGCGTTGGCATCCTTGAGCTGGATGTCCAGCACCGATGAGGCCCGCCCGCCGAACCGCGCCGAAATGCCGCCCCGGTGCAGTGTCACATCCTTGACAATATCAGGGTTGAACACCGAAAACAGGCCGAACAAATGCGATGAATTGTAAATCGGCGCATTGTCCATCAGTACCAAGTTCTGGTCTATGCCGCCGCCCCGCACGTTGAAACCCGTGGCACCCTCGCCCACGGTACTCACGCCGGGCAGCAGCAAAATGCTGCGCACCACATCCACCTCGCCCAGCAGCGGCGGTATTTTCTTGATGGTGCGGATGCTCAGCCTGGAAATGCTCATTTGCGTGGTGGACACGTTGCGGTTGGCTGCCTCGCCCGTAATCACCACTTCACGCAGGCGGATGTCGGCATTGACCAGATCCACGTTCAGGGCCTGGTTGCCGCGCAATACAATCTGCCGCCGCTTGGATTGGTAGCCCACGTAACTGAATACCAAGTTATACACGCCCGCTGGCAGGTTCAGCGTGTACGCGCCGCTGTTGTCGGTGGCCACGCCCGAACGCATTTCCTCCACAAAAACCGTGGCACCGGCCAGGCCAGAGCCTTTGGTGGCATCTTTCAGCATACCGCCCAGCGCAAACGCTTGTGTGCCGCGCCGCTGCTGCAAACCCGCCGTTTGGCGCAGGTTTTCGGTGGGGTTGTCAATGGTTTCGGTGGGCGGTGTGGCTTGCGCCGCTTGGTTTGAAGCGGTTGAGTCGGAAGTGGCAGCCGGTGCGAAACCGAGGGCATCGGCTTTGTGCAGCAGCACAAAATAGTATGTTTCGTGGGGCACAAACCCGGCGGGGGTTTCGGCCAGTATCTTGTCCATTGCCAGTGGCAGCGGTTCGCGTTCCAGTTGCAGGGTCACCTTCACGCCCGCCACCAGTGCCGTGTCATAGAAAATGCGCAGCGGAAACCCCTGCGCCGCCGCCTGCGCCTCTACCGATTGCAGCACCGATGCCAGTGGCTGGCTGTCATACTTGCCCGAAACCGTGACATTCGGCGTTTGCTGGGCAAGAACCCGTTGCCCGGCGAGCAGGCACACGAAAACAAGCATCCGGATCAGCAGGTGAGCCGGCAATGGGGTTGGGCGGGAAAATTGTTTCAAGAGTCTGGTTGTTTTGTGGGTGTTGGTTGGCACATCCGGGTAGTCCGCCGAAAAATATCCGTCGGGTGGCCGGATTCTCAAAAAAAACGGGCAAATTTGTCTGTCGCATGGCATGACCCGCAATTGGCCGAAATGGTTGCACGCAAAGTAACATTTTTTTTGATTTGACAAACCCCGCATTGTATTCTTCCATGCTGAAACTGCTTTTGTCCCCGGCTTTCTTGTTGTGTTTCTCAGGTGCGTTGCAGGCGCAGTGCGGCTTTGGCAACCTGGCCAAAATGCGCAAACTCACCCAGCGCGAACTGATTGTGATTGTGGAGCCTCCCTCGCTGAAGGTGATTGAGCTGATGAAGAAAAAAAAGAAGACGGAAACGCAAATCAAGGAATACGAGGCGGCGGTGGAAGACTACAATGCCGCCATGCGGCAGGCCGTGGAAAAATACTGGCAGTGGGACAGCTCGGCATCGTTCATGACCATGAACGATGCCGACCGGCTGCGCAAGACGCAAGCCAAGAACTACGCCGTGATTTACTGCACCATGATCAGCAATTTCTCGATCAGGGGCGATGAGGGCGGGCAGAATTTCCAGCGGCTGAGCTACCCGGAAAACCACCGGTCGGTAAACGTGAGCCGCGAACACTGGAACACCTACACGGCCATGGAAATAAAACTGCTGGAAGACTTGGCCAAGTCGGATCCGGTCTTCCGCCAGAACCTTCCCAACATCTTTCCCGAAAAAGCCGACCTTGTGATGGGTGTGCAGGTGGTGAGGCATTACCTGCTCGACAGCACACTGCGCCCCAAGCCCGAACCCTACGAATGGCAGGATGTGCTGCCCACCGCCGAAATGGACATGCACCTAAAAACACTGCTGCTGCGCAAAGACTGGCTGGCCACCGGCCTGAACCACGACAAGATAAAGGAAGTGTATCCCTACCCGTTCATTATCGTGGACGGCTCGCGTTTCAACGAGAGTGCCCTGCGCGGCAACCCCAACCTCGCCCTGCTGCAAATAGTGCCCGAAGTGCTTTCCAAACGGCAGAAAATCGTGACCAACTACCTGCACGCCATCATTGACAGCATGACCGGCCTGCCGCTGGGCTTCACCATGCTCAGGGCCGAAGACGGCAAGGACAAGTACATCAGCCGCGAAAGCATGAAGGATTTGGCGCAACACCTGAAAAAACGCGAGGCCGTGCTGGGAAACAAGGCGCGCATACCGGACTGAGCCTTTGGCTTTCACTTTGCCAAAGCCAAAATAGTATCTCCCGAAAACATGAAACCCCGACTTCCGGCAAGCCGGGGTTTTGCGTTTTTGGGCTGAAATAACAAAAACCGATAAAAATTCCCGCTGCCACGCAACCCTTCCCGCCGTATTTGCATCTGCCTGTTGTAAATGCCGCCAAGCCACCGACCACCAAAAAACCACCCGATGTTTCTACGCGTACAGAAATGGGATAGCGAACCGGCACTCATCAAAGCGTGCCAGCATGGTGAGGCGGCGGCGCAGCGTGAAGTGTATGACCGCTATGCCCGCCGGATGCTGGCCGTGTGCAGGCGGTATATCCGAAACGACACGGAGGCCGAGGATGTGATGATTGGCGGCTTCATGCGGGTGTTCGGCAAATTGGACCAGTACCAGTTTGCCGGCAGCTTTGAAGGCTGGATGCGCAAAATCATGGTCAACGAAGCCTTGCAGCAAGTGCGCCGCAACCACGGCCCGCACTTGGAAACCGATATTGCCGAAGCACACAATCATGCCGCCGTGATGCACACCGACAACAACGAACTGGAAACACAAGACCTGCTGGACATGGTGCGCCAACTGCCCGAGGGCTACCGCACGGTTTTCAACCTGTATGCCATTGAAGGGTATGCTCACAAGGAAATCGCCGAACGGTTGGGCATCAGCGAGAATACTTCCAAATCGCAATTGAGCCGGGCAAGGGCGTTGTTGCAGGAATATTTGAAAAAGACGGACAATTCACAATCCACGGTCAGCAGGTAGGGGCAACCCTTGCGGTTGCCCTTGACAAATGGCGGGTTTGGGGTTATTGAAAGATACTATTTTACGGGACACACAATGAGTACCGGAACTCTGGCGAAATTTTGAACCTCGCCAAATCTTGGCTGCCAACACCTAACAAACAAAACCAATGCAAAGACAAGAAAAACACCCCGTTGACGAACTGTTTGCCAGCCGCCTGCGCGATGCCGAGCAAACACCATCCACCCGTGCCTGGGATGAACTGCAACGGCGCACCGCGAAAAAAAAAGGTAGGGAACCTGCCTTTTGGCTGTATGCCGCAGCGGCTTCGGTATTGCTGTTGGCGGGTTGTTTCTTTTGGCTGGACTTTGGAAAGTCCGTACCAAATGCGGTGGCAACAAAATCCGGCAAACAACCGCCCCCTCAAAACGGCATTGCGCAACGGACGGATACGCCAGCCGGAAAAACCATGCGCGACCCGAAAACCAACAACCCCGAAACAACCCGTGAAAGACAGCCAACGGCCCGCAACGCTCAATTGAGCGTTGCGGGCGGCCAGCCATTACCGCAACAGCACAGGCAAACCACCCGCAACAACGCACGGATAACACAAAGCCGGTTGGCCGGAACAACAAAATCCGGTATTGACCAAAAGAAAAACGCGGCCAACGCACTGGCTGATGTGGGAAGTGAATCAGTTGCCAATCAGATCCAAGCCAAAAACATGAACGTCCCAACCATTGCCGCAGAAACCATTGGCTTGGTGGCGCACACCGCAACCCATGAAAACACTCCGGCCAGTGTGACAATCGTGACTGTGGAAATAGAAGACGCACCCGCACAGGAAGCGGCCTTGCCACCCAAAAACGGCAAGGCCGGAAAACTGTGGCAGGCATTGAAAAAAGCGAAAAATGCGGAACTGAACTTGGACAAGGAAACACTGGTGAGCTGGGTGAAAGACAAGACAACCGCAAACCGGGAACGGCAGTGATGCAAGGCACAATGGCAAAATAGTATCGTTAAAAAACCCGAAACCTGGCAATTCAAATAAACCAATTATGAAACAAATGAAAACCATGAAAAAGACAGCACTCCTCATGATTTTGTGGGCGGCGGCCAGTTCGGCTTTCGCGTTCAACGCGCCGCCCCAAGCCGAAAGCGATTCAATCATCATCCTGTTTGGCAAGAAAACGCGCATCGCCATCCGCACCGACGACAAGGCCGAACTGGAAGCCCTGAAAAACTATGACCTGAACGCGCTGGTGAGCCGCGTGATTGAAGTGCGCGAAAAAGCCGGACGGAAAGCGGGCCGTGACACCACGCTCATCATCAACGACGATACGGTGCTGGTGAAAGACAACCAAGTGACCGTGAAAGGCAAGGAAAAAAGGGTCGTCACGTTTTCGATCAAGATTGGCGGGGAGAACGGCGAAACTGTTTCTTCAGACAGCAGCATGGCCGCCACCGAACGCAAACCGCGCCGCAAAAAACGCACGGACAGCGAATGGTTCTTGGATTTGGGCTTGGACAACTACCTGGACGCGGGCAAATTTCCCAACCAAAACGAACCCTACGCCCTGCGGGCCACCGGCTCAAGGTACATTGCGCTTTCACACCTGTACCGCACGCGCATTGGCGGGGCGGCAAGTCCGCTGGCCATCAGCTACGGCAGCGAGTTCAGTTGCTACAATTTCATGTTCGACAGCAACCAGCGGATTTTCAAGGGAGCCAATGCCGTGGAATTCAGACCGTTGCCAGATGCGCAAGGCCAGGACATCGCCTTGAAGAAAAGCAAGCTCACGGCCATCTACGCCAGCCTGCCCGTAATGCTCGTGCTTGATTTGGGACAGGCAGACCGGAGCCATAAGGACAAGAACCGGTCGTTCCGCAACAGTTCGCGCGGTGGTTTGCGGCTTGGCGCGGGCGGGTTTGTGGGCTACAAACTCTACAGCTATTCCAAAATAAAAGAAGACGGCGGCAATAAAGACCGCGACCGCAGCAGTTTCTACCTCAACAATGTGCGCTACGGCGTGCAGGGCCTGGTAGGTATCGGCAGCATTGACTTGTTCTTCAAATATGATTTGAGCCCGCTGTTTGCCGACAACCAAGGCCCGGCCAACACCGATCTGCGTTCGATTGCGTTTGGGTTCCGGTTTTGAAGGCTCCCGTTTTAACCCTTAACTCTGCCAGAGTTCAGAACTCTGGCAGAGTTAAGGGTTAAAGTGAGCCGACCACTCTGGCAGACTTTCTCACTCTGCCAGAGTTTGTACACAAGCTACTTACATTTCAATGACCCACGGCTCAAGCGAGCGGAAATCCAACGCTTGCTGGTGGAATTTTCGGTACTCCTTGGTGTTTCCAAACCATGCAATCACTTCGTCGCGGCGCAGGCGGGTAGGTTTGGCGAGCAGATGGCTGTGGTACGAGGAATGCGCATAATCCGTGAAATCGTCGGTGAAACCATGGATGCGTGGGTTGGCGTGGATGTAAAAGAGCAACCGGCTGAAATAAGCATCCGATGCAACGAGTTTCCGTTTGAATGGTCTTTCAAGCAAGCTTCCGGTGCGTCCATAGACCTTGTTGATGTTCTGTGTGTAGCTGCTGAACAGCCGGGCGAACTGCTTGCTGACGATGTGGTCGGCATGGTGCAAGCCTCCGGTAAGCCGAGCTTGGCCGCCCACTTTGGCAAAGTTTTTTTCAACTGCCAAAGTTTGTTCGGAGAGGCGAGTTTGCCCCGGAGCCGTCAATTTTTCCGTCCGGAAACGTTTCTTTCACGCGGATGAGCAGGTGAAAATGGTTTTTCAGCAGACAACACGCAAACGTATCCACGTAATCGGATAAATAGCAGGCATATCTGCTCAGGAAAAAGGCATGGTTTTCCTCTTTCAGAAAAATATTGGCTCCGTTGATGCCCCGGTTATAGATGTGGTACATTCTGCCGGGTTCGAGTGGCGTATCATGCGGCTGCATGGGATTACGGGGTTTTAAAGGATGTTGTTTCTTTTAACAACAGCCGAGCCTGTGAGTGAACTTGGCTCCAGTGGAAACTTTGCCAGAGTGAAAAAAACTCTGGCAAAGTGAGGCGGCCCACTCTGGCAGAGTTTTTTCAACTCTGCCAGAGTTTACGGCTTGGTAAACGCCCCGTTGCGCGTCTTGAAAGTTACGTATTCCTTGACCGGAGCCTCGTAGCGTTCCGAGCCGATGTACCGGTGTTCTATCTGCGTGTCGGTAATGGCCGTGATTTTGCGGCTGGCCACTTCTATTTCGTATTTGGGCAGCACAAGCTGGTTGAGCTGCGCAATGGCGTTTTCATCGTCGGTCAGTTCTTTTTTGCCCGTAGTGGCAAAGTGATAGCTTGGGCTTTGGTGATTTCGGAAGATACTATTTTCTTCCCGTACATTTCTTCATGCATCTTGGCGTATTGCTGCTCAAAAATCCGCTTGATCAGTTGTATTTCCACGGGCTGAAAGGCGGGGTGGGTTTGGTAGTTTGGAAAGATACTGTTTTGTTTTGAATCGTGAATTTTGCCCGCCGCGCTTGGTAACGTTGGCAAAGTTTTGAATTTTGCCAACGTTACAGTTCAAAGCCGACATTTTCTCATGCCCATCCGCAAAATCCTCATTGCCAACCGGGGCGAAATCGCCCTGCGCATTATCCGCTCGGCCCGTGAAATGGGCATCGCCACCGTTGCCATCTATTCCGAAGCCGACCGCAAGGCGTTGCACGTACGGGCCGCCGATGAAGCGTATTGCGTGGGTGCGCCGCCTTCGGCCCAGTCGTATTTGCGGATGGATAAAATCATTGAGATAGCCAGGCAAAGCGGGGCCGATGCCATCCATCCCGGCTACGGTTTCCTGT
This sequence comes from Sphingobacteriales bacterium, assembly GCA_043789005.1. Classification (GTDB taxonomy): domain Bacteria; phylum Bacteroidota; class Bacteroidia; order Cytophagales; family 172606-1; genus Xanthocytophaga. Next base: position 829 of record JAYWIH010000067.1, on the reverse strand, counting down.
CCGAAAATGCCGTGTTTGCCCGCTTGGTGGCCGACAACGGTTTGGTTTTCATCGGCCCGTCGCCCGAGTCCATTGAGGTCATGGGCAGCAAGCTGGCCGCCAAGAATGCCGTTGCCAAATTCGACATTCCCATGGTGCCGGGCATTCCCGAGGCAGTGAGCGATGTGCGGGTTGCCATGCGGCAGGCGGCGCAAATAGGCTATCCGGTGCTGATCAAAGCCAGTGCGGGCGGTGGCGGCAAGGGAATGCGGCTCGTGGAAAATGAAGCCCAGTTGGAAGAACAAATGCAACGCGCCATATCCGAAGCCACGGCTGCCTTTGGCGATGGCTCGGTGTTCGTGGAAAAATACATCCTCTCGCCCAAACACATTGAGATACAAGTACTTGGTGACAAACACGGTAATGTGGTTCACTTGTTTGAACGCGAATGTTCCATCCAGCGGCGGCATCAGAAAGTGATTGAGGAAGCCCCGTCGGCGGTGGTCACGCCGGAGATCCGTGAGAAAATGGGACAGGCTGCCGTGTTTGCCGCCAAAGCCTGCAACTACTACGGAGCCGGAACGGTGGAATTTGTGGTGGACAAGGATTTGAATTTCTATTTCCTGGAAATGAACACCCGCCTGCAAGTGGAGCATCCGGTAACGGAATTGATTACGGGGCTGGACTTGGTGAAGGAACAGATCAGGATTGCGGCGGGCGAAAAACTTTCGTTTGCTCAGGAAGACGTGAAAATGCGCGGCCACGCCATTGAAATCCGCGTGAGTGCCGAAGACCCGAAAAACAATTTCCTGCCCGAAATCGGCACGCTGACCACGTATGTGCGTCCGCA
>JAYWIH010000066.1:0-14680 GCA_043789005.1 Sphingobacteriales bacterium | reverse complement strand
AGGGCGGCATCAGTCCGTACCATTTGCAGCCGGGCGGCGATTTGATTTACCAAGTGGGCACGGGCTACTTCGGCAGCCGCGCCGACGACGGCCATTTCTCGCCCGAACGCTTTGCCCAGACCGCCGCCGCCCCCAGCGTGAAAATGATTGAACTGAAACTGTCACAGGGAGCCAAACCGGGCCACGGCGGAATTTTGCCCGCCAAGAAAAACACGCCCGAAATCGCCGCCATCCGGGGCGTGAAACCTTATACGCAAGTGGATTCGCCGCCGTTCCACCGGGCTTTCGCCACGCCCGTCGGCCTGCTCCAATTGATCCAGACTATGCGCGAACAGTCGGGCTACAAGCCGGTCGGCTTCAAATTGTGCGTCGGCAACAAACATGAATTCGTGGCGGTTTGCAAGGCCATGATTGAAACGGGCATCAGGCCGGATTTCATCGCGGTGGATGGCGGTGAAGGCGGCACGGGAGCCGCGCCACTCGAATTTTCTAACCACGTCGGGATGCCGTTCAAGGAAGGCTTGGCTTTTGTGTACGATACGCTGGTGGGTTTCGACCTGAAAAAAGAGATTGTCCTGCTGTCGTCGGGCAAGGTCGTCAATGGCTTCGACATGGTGCGGGCCATGGCCCTCGGTGCCGATGCCTGCACCAGTGCGCGGGCCATGATGATGGCCCTGGGCTGCATCCAAGCTCTGGAATGCCACAAGAACATCTGCCCGACGGGCGTGGCTACGCAAGACCCGGAATTAGTGAAAGGCTTGGTGGTGGACGACAAAAAGGTGCGCGTAGCCAACTACCACCGCCAAACGGTGGAAAGTTTTGTGGAACTGATGGCGGCAGCGGGCTTGAGCAATTCGGCGCAAATCACGCGGCGGCACATTCACCGGCGGGTGTTCATGAATCTGGTGAAAGGCTACGATGACATTTACCCGGAAGTGCCCGCCGGAAGCCTGCTGCACCAGGATTCGTATCCGGAGGATTACCAGGCCATTATGAAAAATGCCAGCGCAAGCAGCTTTGCCATGGCGTGAGTGTGGTGTTTTGGTGACAGAAAAAAAATAGTATGCTGCAAAAAGGCCAAACCTGCTGGTTTGGGCATTCAAGCGAGGACGCTCGAACCAGTTTTGATGTTGGTGGGTTTATTGGTAAAAACACCAACAACGGGTGGAATTACTAATCCACCTTCAATAAATTCTAAGGCCGTTGAAATTGAGTATTAACAATGAAACTGAACTACGGTGTACTGGTTTTGAAACAAGGAAATATGAAATCAATCGTATTTTTTCTGGCATTTCTTTCCATTCCATTTTTAGCCAATGGGCAGTTAAGACTTATCACAGGAAAAGTAGTTGACGAATTTCAATTTGAACCGATACCGGCAGTTGAAATCCAGACTCTTGACACTGTGCGACTTGGGAATACTGATATAAAAGGAAACTTTAAAATCGGACTTCCAGTTGGAACAGATCAATTACTGCTTAGTTTTATAGGTATGGAATGGACTTCAATAAGAATACCAGCCAACTGTAACAACTTGGAGATTATCATGTTGTTTGATGGCACTTATTGTTTTATGACACCTCGCAGAGTAATCCGAAAACGGTACAGAATATTCAAGAATTTATCAAAGAAACATTATCAGGCGCATAGTCAAGGAATATTTACTTCTATTGTTCCATGCGTGACATATATTTTTCGAAAGTATTAAGTGACCCCACCTGCCGCAGTCATCAGTTTGCGCCGCTGGTAGGAAAATGAACCAAAAACCGGTTCAAGCGTCCTCGCTTGAGCCTTGGCGAAAATAGTATCTTTCAAAACAACCAAACCTGCCGAATCTAAAAATCAGTATGCTCAATCAACTGTTCAAAACACCCTTGGGGCGGTTGCGGATTGTGGCTTTCATTGAAGGCTGCTCGTTTTTGCTGCTGGGCATCACCATGATTCTCAAATACCGGTTTTCAATGCCCCGGCCTAATTATGTGGTGGGCATGGCACACGGCGTTTTGTTTGTGCTGTATGTCGTGTTGGTTTTGCAGGTGGCATTTTTGAAAAAATGGAATTTGCCGAAGGTATTCTGGGCTTTCATTGCCTCGCTTGTCCCGTTCGGCACTTTTTACGCGGACAGGAAACTGTTCAGGGAACAAGCCGCAAAATAGTATCTGCCAAAAAGATGAAACCCGCCCGGCCAGCAGCCCGAAAACCCTGCCGCTGGACTTTCCAAGTCCAGCGGCAGGGTTTTCGCCCAAAATAGTATCTTTTGGAAAGACCAAACCCTCCTTCAACCCCCGGCTTCCGGTTTTAAAATCTCCGTTCGCTGCCGGAAATCACGCTTAAAGGTGGGGCTTTCGGCGTTGCCCCACTTGTACCGAAAAGTAAAATACAGGCCGAAATCGAAGCGATAAAACTCACCCGTTGTTAATGAGAATACTAACAACGGGTGGATGCCCAAAATGCATCTAATAAGAACGCAAAGGATTGACTTATCTGATTTCATAATAATTACCTTCGTTCTTACCAAGATAAAGATTAATATCCTCGTTTATAGAGTACCGCTTAATTTGCCCCCGTATCACAAATATGTCGTATTCATCAGGATTAAAGTAACCACAGTATAGACATACAGAATCTTCCAAAATTCCATAAACAACGTAGTTAGAATTATTTAAAGATTTATCTTCTAATATCACTGCATCATCCAGTTTGTATTCATGTTGCCATATGTCGCCAAATTTAAACTGTAAATTGCTCTTGTAAAGACGGCTGCAATTACGGCATTTCACATTCACATTTAATGTGTTATAAGCACCCATCTTAAAATCCTTTAATTGGTTGTCCAATTGCGTTCATAAACTTTACTCTCCCATTATTAGTGTTCTTACCAACAACAAACGCGTTTCCAATCCACCCGAACCAATTAAATCGGCCTCACATCAGCGCAATCTTGGCGGGGGCTTTGAGCACATTGTACTGGTTGATGAGCAGGAAACGGCCCCGCTGCGTGAACAGGTTCAGGTTACGCTTCTGAATGAAGGCTTGCAACTGCGTGGCAAACTCACGCATCAGGCGCGGAAGTACGGCTTTCTGGAACCGCTCCAAGGGCGTGAAGCCGCCGTTGGCATAAATGAAATACTCGAACACATTTTTGGAATCGTACCACGGCGATTCCATCTCGATGACCGGCCCGCCAAGCATCCGGGCGTTGCGCGGCGAATGCGGGCGGCGCAGCAAATACATCTCCCCGGCCAGCACCACTTCCAAAAACACTTTAGCCCGCGACCGCCGCCGCACCGGATCGGCAAAACTCATGAAACGGCGCACCGTGTTGGCAGCAACATCGAAGTAGGCAAACGAACTGAGTTGCCGCGCCGAATATACTTTCAAGGTTGCGTTATCCTTGACTTGCAGCAAATCGGTGAGGGCATCGTAACGGATCTCGCCGTTGAGCACTTGCGCGTTATTGAGCGTTATCTCACCGCTGTGCCACACTTGCGGCTGCATGGCCGGTACAGTGAGGCTTACGCAGAAACCTAACAGGGCAAAAATATTTTTCATCGGTGACAATGCCGGTTGAAGGCGAAAATTGGAACGGATCGGTATGCTTCAAACATCAGGTATGGATAGAGGGGAACGGTAAAAAATCATGCCAACAAAATAAAAATAGTTTAATTTTTTCGTTGAATTATGCCATCAAAGATACGACAAAAATTACCGGCGAAACGGTTGTTTCGGGCCGTTTCCGGTTGCGGGTAGGATTATGGGGAAAACTGCGGGGGACTATAGAAAAGAGGCGATTACGCCAAATACAGGGCGGTTTTTGCGTCTCAGCAGCAGTGGGTTCGCACCTTTTTTGGTCGGGCAAGTTACCGGATGCCCGATTCATTACACCGCCCCTTCAAACAAGCCGTTTACTTTCCTCGCGCAACGGGTATGAAAGGGCTTCAAAATAGTATCTTTCAAAACCGCAAAACCCGGCTTTCGGTGGCTGGCTCATCCAAGTCAAGTTGTTTTCCCGGCCAGCGCACTGCCGCGCCGGAACCAGCCGTAGAAGCCCTTTTTTACGTTCTGTGTTGCCTTGCCCGCCATCTGCACGCCCGAACGCACCGTGTCGGCACCGGCCTTGCGGGCGGTTTTCAGCATGGCGTTCACCACCTGTCCCGACGATTGCACCACCAGCGATTTCAGCATTCCCGAAGCTTCGGCCAAGGCGATTTTGCGCACCTTGCGGGCATGGAACGGCTCCATGGCACCGCAATAACGCTTCGTAATCACGCCCACGCGCAACGTCAGAAAGGCATTGATGGAGCCTTCCAGCAGCGAGTCCAGGATCACGCTGCTCAGCGGCCCCACAAACGGCACCGATTTCATAGCCGAGCCTTGCAGCACCGTACCCAGCACCGGCTCCACCTGTTCCGAAATGTCCAGGTCTTCCAGTTGTGAGGCCAGCAAAGTCGTGGCGGCCACGTTGCTGTACAGCCGCAGCAAATCACGGGGCGACGGACGTTGGTAGTAAATGTGCGCCACATCCCAGATCATCTTAGTGTGCGTGGTCAGCACCATCAGCGCGTCCAGTTTGCCGTTTTGCGAAATCGCCGTGGCCAGAAACACATTCCGCGCCGTTTTCTGGACAATGGCGTTGGCCTGCAAATCCAGCACCGACAGGGCGCGTTGCATTTCGGGCGGCTGCGAGAAATCGTAGGTTTGGCCTTTCAAAAGCTTGTTGGCGGTGAGGCGTTTACCCATTTTTTGCAGGTAAACGGGCATTTCCGCTTCATCTTCGGGCGGTGCCAGCGATTGCGGCAACCGGTAAAAGAGCAGCACCGGAGCGGCCAGCAAGCCGACCAGCAATGCACTCAGCACCACCAGCACCACCGTGCCGAAAACGGCATTCACCGAGGCGGCATACAGGTGCAACTGCATAATCTGGTTGAAGACGACCATCACAAACACCACCAAAAATAGTATCCCGGCGGCAACCAAAACCTGACGTATCTGATTCATAACCGATGCTGGATGCGTGAATGACAGAATGACGTTATATTGCGCGCATAAGTTCGCCCGTCGGTGATGCCAGCTTCCCGAAACCACCGCATATTTTTTTAAAATCAACCGGCAAATTGCACCTGCCAATATCCGGAAACGGTTTCCATACGCCCATGCTGAAGGCTGATTACCGCAAACACACCCTGCAATTCACGTTCCAGGCGGGCACCTCGCGCGGGGTGATGACCGAGCGGGACACGTATTTCGTCAAACTTTGGCAAACTGCCAGTCCCGAAGTTTGCGGCCTTGGCGAATGCGCCCCGCTGCCCGGCCTGAGTGTGGACGATGTGCCGGACTACGAGTCGCATTTGCAGCGGGTTTGTGCGCAAATAAATGGGGGTTTGGGGTTTTCAAAAGTTGCAAATCGCGATGAAAGCGGGAATACTATTTTGGAGCGGGTTGGCGCGGCCTTTCCGTCCATGCAATTCGGTTTTGAAACGGCTTTGCTGGACTTGCAAAACGGCGGCAAACGGATGATGTTCGACACACCTTTCAGCCGGGGTGCGGCAGGTATGGAAATAAACGGACTGGTTTGGATGGGAACCGAAACCTTTATGCGCCAGCAGATTGATGCAAAACTGGCGGCCGGTTTCCGGTGCCTGAAACTGAAAATCGGGGCGATTGACTTTGACCGAGAATGTGCCTTGCTGCACCGCATCCGGCAGCATTATCCGCCCGAACAAATCACGTTGCGCGTGGATGCCAACGGCGCATTCGCACCGGAAAAGGCGTTGGAAAAACTCAAAAGATTGTCGGAATATGCGCTGCATTCCATTGAGCAGCCCATCAAAGCCGGGCAGATTGAAGCGATGGCAAGCCTGTGCGCCGCCACGCCGCTGCCCATCGCGCTGGATGAGGAGTTGATTGGCGTGAGGCAAAACGACGGGAAAAAGCAGTTGCTGGAAGCCATCCGCCCGCAATTCATCATTCTGAAACCATCGCTGTTGGGCGGTTTTGCGCATTGCCACGAATGGGTCGGATTGGCTGAGAACCAACGCATTGGCTGGTGGATTACTTCGGCATTGGAATCGAATATCGGGCTGAATGCCATCGCGCAGTTCACGGCCACGTACCGCAATCCGCTGCCGCAGGGCTTGGGTACGGGGCAGTTGTACTACAACAATATTGCCTCACCGTTGGAAATCCGGGGCGGTTTTTTACACTACGACCCGGCGGGAGAATGGCAAAATGCGCCATTCTGACCGTTTGGGGGTTTGGGCTTCGGGAAAGATACTATTCTGGAATTTTTTGCGGCAACAAAAACCCGCTCACGATTTCATGTTCACGAACTGGAGCGGCAGGCCCAAGTCGCTGGCGCGGAGTTTGGCGATTACGGCCTGCAAGTCGTCGATTTTCTTGGCCGTCACGCGCACTTGCTCGTCCATGATGGCGGGCTGGGCCTTGAGGCCGCTGTCCTTGATCAGCTTCACTATTTTCTTGGCCGTTTCCTTATCCACGCCGTGCTTTATTTTCAAATCGGTGCGGATCATATTGCCCGAGGCCGCCTCGCTTTCGCCGATGTCCAGCGATTTCGGATCCAAGCCCTGCTTGGCCATGCGCATCATGATTGCATCTTGGATGGCTTTGAGGCGCATCTCGCTTTCGGTAAGCACGTGGATTACGTATTCCTTCTTGTCCAACTCGATTTCCGATTTGGAGCCGTTGAAATCGTAGCGGTTCAGGATTTCCTTTTTGGCGTTGTTGACGGCATCGTCCAGCGTTTGCCCGTCAACCTTGCTGACAATATCAAATGAAGCCATGTTTTTGATCGGTTGGGTTTTAATATTCAGGAATCGGGCAGGCAGTGTTTCCGCCCGCCGGAAAATGCAGGAGGTTTGGGGTTTTCAAAAGATACTATTTTCAAAAAACATGATTCAAGTACCGGAACACAATCAGCCGTTGGCAAACCGCGCCAGCTCCGGGAGCAGAATTGTTTTTTCATAAATCGCCTTGCCGATGATGACTCCGAAAATATTCATGGCGGCCAGTTTTTCCACATCGGCCAAGGTAGCCACGCCACCGCTGGCAATCAATTGAACACCGGGCGTTTTGTCCATGATGTTCTTGTACAAGTCAAAGTTGGGGCCTTGCAGCAACCCGTCTTTCGCCACATCCGTGCTGATGACGTAACGGATACCTTTTTGCACGTATTGCTCCACAAAATCATACACCCACAGTTCGGTGCCTTCCTGCCAGCCGCTGACCGCAATCTTCTCATTCTTGCAGTCGGCTCCCAGAATTATTTTTTCGCTGCCGTAGCCGTGCAGCCAGCTTGCAAACAACTCCGGGTTTTTCACGGCTATGCTGCCGCCCGTAACCTGGGCTGCGCCGCTCTCGAACGCAATGCGGATGTCGCTGTCGGACTGGATGCCGCCGCCAAAATCAATGTGAAGCTTGGTGCGCGACGCAAGCGTTTCGAGCACGCGGTGGTTCACCACTTTTTTCTCCCTCGCCCCGTCCAAGTCCACCAAGTGCAGGCGCGTCAGTCCGGCATCCTCAAATAGCTGTGCCACTTCCAGCGGGCGGGCGTTGTATTCTTTTTTTTGCGCGTAGTCGCCCTGCGTCAGGCGGACGCACTTGCCATCTATCAGGTCAATGGCGGGAATGATGTGCATGGTTTCGGAAGGTGAAGTGTCTGGCGTTGCATGGCTTGGGGGCGGACACAGTTTTCGGGCGGTTTCAAAATAGTATGTTTTGAAAACCCCAAACCCACCGGGCAAACATACCGGTTGCCCGCCGGTTTTGCAATCCGCAAACATCCGCACTATTTGCAAGCCTTCCAAAACGGCATTACAGTTTGCCGCCGCCCACCGCAGTTCCACGGCCGAACATCCACAGGATTACGGTGGGGTTTGGGCATTTTGAAAGATACTGTTTCCAACGGTGCCATCAGAAACCGCGCCAAGGCTTGCCCGCCACAAAAAAAGCCTGCGTGTGGCAGGCCTTGGCATTGGAAACAGTATCGTTGCGAAAGGGCAGACCCGGCTTGCCACAGCAGGAAAAACAAGGTTTCCGGCTATGCAAGCACTTGCCCTTCCAGTTCGCGGATGCGGGCCTGGAACCGTTGGATTTCCATCTGCCGCACTTCCTCCATCTCCGCCCGTTGGCGTTCCATGCCTTCTTGCGTGGCGGCCAGTTCCTCCATGTTTTGGCGCATTTCCTCTTCCTGCGCGCCAAGCATCTCGGTTTGCTGCTGCAGTTCATCCAGCAGTTTCCGGGTGGTTTCGTTGGTGCGGGTGGTTGCCACTGCGGAGGCAATGCTTTCGGCCAGTTTCTCCACCAATTCCACTTCAGAATCGGCCAGCGGCGCGAACGAAGCCAATTCAATCACGCCTTCCACTTGGCCGTTGAACTTGAGGGGCACAATCAGCACACAGCCGGGGTTGGCATCGCCCAAGCCGGAAGTAATGCGTATGTAACCCTGCGGCAGGTCGGTCAGGTATATCCTCTCGGCTTCCTGCGCGGCCTGGCCCACCAGTCCCTCACCGATGCCGATGCGCTTGGCCAAGTATTTCCGGCGTTCGTAGGCATAGCAGGCGGTCAGGCGCAGGTGCGGGTCGTTCTCCTTGTTTTCCAAGATGAAAACACCGCCTTGGTTGGCTTTCAGGTATTTGACCAAATGTGATATAATGCGGTATGAAAGGGTCTCAATATCGGCTCCGCTGCGCAGGATGTCGCCCATTTGGGCCAGCCCCAGTGTCACAAATTTGTCTCTCGCGTCTTTGCGCTGGGCGGCCGCCAAGCTTTCCTGCATCTTGAGCAGCGACCTGCCCAACTCGTCGTCACCATTCGCCATGGCATGGGCCGAGTCCAGATGTCCTTGGCTGATGGATTCGGCAAAGGCGATGTTGCGTTGCACATTGCCCGCCTGCCGCACCATGTCGGCCTTGATGGCCAGGTCTTTTGCCGTTCTCCTTTCCATCATCCACGACCAATAACCGCAAATCCAGACCACAACCGCCGCCAGTGCCCCGTGCATGATGAACGTCGGCAAGTCCATGTATTCCTGCTGGGTGAAGTAGATTTCCTTTTCGCCCCGGTACTGGATGTAGGCAAAACCGGCGTGGTGGGCCACCACCAGAATAATGTTGGGCAGTTGCAGCCGCCAATTCTGGTAGCAGATGAGCAGCGCGGCTCCGATGAACACGAAAAAGTGCATTTCAAACAGCCCGTGCATCTGGTAGATAAACTGGGCGCTGAATACGGCCACCACCGCACTGCCCACGTACTGGTAGAAACCGTGCTTGGGCAGCAGCCATTTGCTGCCGTAATAGGCCGCCAGCGACAAGCCGCCCACGCCGAAAGCAATCAGAAAAGTGCCGTATTGGAAGGCAATGGCCAATCCGAACAGGTAGTAGCACCCCAAGGAAATGGTAAATATCCGGTCGCCCGTTTTCCTGATTTCGGTGTGGATGCTTTCCGGCAAAGGATTGATATGATTTTTTTTCGTGTCCATTTTCGTGTTTTCTGAGTGTGATTAATTGGTATCGTTCATTTGCAGTGGTGCTTTCATTCCCTTCCGGGCAGTTGGCAGCCATAGGCGCGGGTTGCCAGCGCGTCGAATCCGGGTGAGGGGTTGCGGGCAAGCAGGCTTTCAATGGCAATTTCGGCGTAGCTGGTTTTCTTTTGATTGCAATACCGCGAACGGTTGTAATTTCCCCGGTAGTACAGCACGCCTTTGGCATCCAGCAGCACGGCTTGCGGCGAGGCATACACGCCGCACAGCCGGGATAGTTGCTGGCCGCTATCGGGCAAGACCGGAACCTCGCCGCCAAGCATCTCTCTTGCCGCCGCCAAGTCTTCATTGCCCGGCACAACGGCCATGAAACGGATGTCTTTGCCGTGATGCTTTACCAGCGTAAGGAAATATTTGATGTTGAACCGTGAGCAGGGGCATTCGGGATTGAAAAAATGCAGCAATACGGGCTTTGAACCCGGCACGCGAACATTGGCAGGCAGTTGGATGCGGTGGCCGGTGGCTACCGAAACAAAATCCTTGGGAATGGGCGTGGGCAGCCGATACACCAATTCCTGATACCAGAACAAGGCAAGCACCCCGCTCAGGGCAACGGCCACCAAAGCGACCGCCAGTATTTTGTTTCGCATATCCACGGGTGAAAAGTGTATTTGGTTATCGCCTTACGAATATAGCATTGGTGCGGACAAGCCCGAAACCGCCGGAACGGAACCTATACGTCCAACACGTAAGAAAGCTTGTTGAAAAATGCCGGACATAAAAAACACCGTTCAATGGCTAGTATATATTACTCCCTAAAAACAGGATGCTATTACTCATTGAAATTTTGTGCAACCGGTTGTCAGAACATAGGCAGTGGTTGGATTCCAAAAGCAGGATGCGTTTTGGAATCGGGTGGGTTTGGGCTTTCCGGAAGATACTATTTTGGACAGGATACCCGCAGCTTGGGGTCAATCAAATCAGTACGAGGCCGCTTGGTTTTCCACGGGCACCGCAGCGGGCAGTTCAAGCACAAATGTGCTGCCGTGGCCGGGTGTGCTTTCCACCCAGATGCGGCCGCCGTTGCGTTCCGCAAATTCCTTGCAGAGCAGCAAGCCCAGTCCGGTTCCCTTTTCACCCGCCGTTCCGCGGTCTGACCCGTGGGTGGCGGCGGTGAAAAGCCGGGCCACCTTATCGGCGGCCATGCCCACGCCCGTATCGCGCACACTCACGCGCACGGCCCCGTTTTCCAGTTCCGCCCGCACCCGCACCTCACCACCGCCGGGAGTGAACTTCAAGGCATTGCCCACCAAGTTGCGCACAATCAGGTGTACTTGCTCCGGATCAGCGTAAACATCGGGTATTTCCCCGGAATCCGCCACCAATGCCACGTTTTTTTCTTCGGCGGTGCGGGCATACAATTCGCACACTTGGTTGATGGTGGAGGCTGTTTCAAAGGCAACAGGCCGCGTGACAAAGCCATCCATTTGAGAGTAAGACCAATGCAGCAGGTTCTCCATCATGGTGTGCAACCCTTCTACTGACCCTTGCAGTTTGGTGGCCATGGCATAGAATTCGTCAGGATCTAAGGAACGGTCGTTGATGAGTGAGAAAATGGACTTGAGCGTGCCCACCGGCCCGCGCATATCATGGCTGATAATGGAAAACAACTTGTCTTTCAGGGCGTTGGATTCCTGCAATTGCCGAGCTTGTTCGCTGATATGGTCGGTTTGGCGGATGATTTCACTGTTTTGGAGCAGGATTTGCCGGTTTGAATGCTTGATTTTCCGGTTGGCCCGCCTTTTCTGCACGTACAGTCCCGCCAGCCATACCATCAGCAACGTGGTGACGGCCAAGGCACTGATAGTGAACATCCTGAGTTGGTATTCGCGTGCCATCAGTTCGCGTTGCCGCATGGCTTCGCGTTGTTTCCGTTCCAACTGCCACCCTTTGGCTTGGTTTTCGTGTTTCAGCACCGAAAGAGCCAGTTCCTGCTTGGTGGCACTGTCCATGAGCTTTTGCACCGCCTGACCAAACGCACTGATCTGCTGGTGGTTTTCGGTCAGTTGGCGTTGGTTCACGGCCATTTCCAAGGCTTGGTTGCGGCGGGCGGCATCGGCAAGTTGGGCCGACAGCCGTGCCTGTTGCGCCTGTTGTGTATAGTCGCGTTCCTTGGTGCGCTGTTCCAATTCGTGGAAAGTCCGGTAAAGATTGAAATATTCCAGTGTCTTGGCTTGGTTGCCTGTTTTCTCGTGGGTTTCGGCCAGCATTCCGTAGCAACTGCGCATTTGCTTGGCATCGTTCATTTCGGTAGCCAGCAGCAGTGCCTCATCCAGCCGCTGCACGGCTTCGGTGTGGCGATTAAGGTTGTTGAGCACCACCGACATGTTTACCAGTGCGGCCACCATGCTCAGTTTTTGCTTGGCGGCGCGGCGGGCTTCCAGCGTTTGCTCAAAATGGAACAACGCTTGGTCATAGGCACGCATATCAGCGCAAATCATGCCCAAGTTGTTGTGGATCATGGTCATGCCGTTGGTGTTGCCAATCGCTTGGTTCATCTCCAACGACTGCCGGTAGAGGCGCACGGCCTCATCGTAATTTTTTCTTTCCCAATGGATGGATGCGGCGATGTTCAGGAACCGGGAAGACTCCTTTTTGTCGCCCTGCCGCTCCAGTTGCGCGGCCAGTTCCAAGGATTTCTCCACCGTCAGCAGCCGCCCTTCGTGCATGACCACTTCCTGAGCCTGCAAATGGCCCGGAAGCATTCCGCTCAAGCAAAGCAGTAACCACAACCCAGTGTATTTCAGCAATCGGCTCATCTGGCGTTTAAAATTTACCCGTCTTGAATTGCACTTCCTTGGTGTTCCGGTTGCCCAGCCAGTCGGTGGCGATAATGGATATCCGGTATTCAGTCCGTTTGCGGAAACCCTTGACCGGAGCCGTGTAGGGTTTTACGGGCCCGCCGTTAATGGAGTAGCTCAGCGATTGGCTGCCGGTTTCCTGGTCGGTGGCGGCCAAGTACAAAGTCACATACGAGGGATATGTTTCAGTTTCATCGCCGGTGGCGGCCGCTTGCGGTGTGCTGCCAAAACTCGGGTGGATGTCGGGTGGCCGCGCATCCACGCGCACTACCGCCTGCTTCACATTGCGGTTGCTTACATTGTCGTAGCCGTAATATTGGATAGTGTGGGAACCGGATTCGGACAGCGAAAACGGCTGCTTGTACACGGTTTCATCTGCTTGGCCATCAAGGCTGTAGGTGATGCGGTTCAGACCCGATTCGGGGTCAGTGGCCGACAGACTCACTCGGGTCAGCGGACTGACGTAAGTGGTGTCGCCCTTTTCAAACACCGGGCCACTGTAAAGTTTCGTCAATGCCGGGCCTGTCAGGTCCACATAAATCAGGCCCACGGTGTGCTTGTACACGTCGGGCGTGGTCAGGTTCTGGGTATTGTCTTCGGCATAGTAGCGCACTGTGTGCAAACCCGATTTGCCGGGTAGGTAAAATGGTTCGGCGTAAGCATTGAACGGCGCATCGTCAATGGAGAAAAGCATTTTCTTCACGCCCGACTTGTTGTCCACGGCGGTGAGTTTGAGTTTAGTACGGCCCGAAAAATACACTTTGTCGCCAACAATGAACCGGTCTCCGAGCACATCAGCCGACATGATCGGGGCCGTCTTGTCGAGATAAAACTGCGTGGTGTTCTCGGTTTCGCGGTTGCTCACCAAATCCACGGAATAGTATGCCAGCGTATGGTCGCCATCGGCAAGATACCTGAACGGGATTGTCCCGCCCGTATAAGGCCGGTAAGGCTCCGCATCGAACCGGTAAAGTGTCTTGGCCACACCCGCCAGGCTGTCGGCCTTGGTCAGGTACAGCGTGGTATTGGTGGATATGACATTGCGGCTCGAAATGCCCACGATGTTGTGGTAAGTGCGGGGCGGTGTCAAATCCACGGTGAACCGGTTGGTTTTGGGCGACTCGGCGTTACCCACATTGTCCACGGTGTAATAGCGGTAGGTGTAAGCCCCCTCGGTATTGAAAGGCAGTGGCGAGTAATCGGAGTATTCTGCCGCTCCGAGGGTATGCAGCGTGCCATTCACGCCCGACATCTCATCAGATGGGGTGAGCGTCACCGACAAGCCTTGGCCGTAATACTGCTGGCCGCCGCCCCGGTGTTGCGGCGCATTCAGGAAGCGGATGGCGGTTACGGGGGCCACGCCATCGGCATTCACCCTGAACGATTCGTCCTTGTGGGTCTGTGAGTTGTGGTGGCGCAAATAATGCACGCCGTGGCCGTCGAGCTGGATTTTCTTCTTTTTCAGCACCTGCTTGCCTTCCACGGCCAAACCGGTGGGGGCATCATCGGGCGAGGTGGACACATAAACGTAGGTGGGCAGCGCGGCCTGCTGGTAGTACTGCCCCGCGCTGTCCACATACGATTTGCCCTTGTATTGGGGTGTTTTCGGCGTTTGCGCCAAAACTCCAGCCAAGGTGGCAAGGGCAAATGCCACGAGGGAAAAGGTTCGTTTCATGCGGTTTTTCTTGATGAATGCGGATTTCCTTGCAGGCGTGTATCCGTGTATGAGGCGAGAATGCTTGTATTAAGAGGCTCAACAAAAGTACGGGGAAACAAATGTGCGGACGGCGCATTTTCCCGCCATTTGTTACATTACGGGAAACCAAACGAAAATACCATCCGTCGCCAAAACCCGTCGGTGCGGAAAAAGGTACTCTGAAAAAAAATAGTAGCTTTAAAAAAAGCCAAACCCACACGATTGTGAGCAACCGTGCGGGTTTGACTATCACAGGTTTGGGCTTTTTGGAAGACACTATTTTGGCGGGGCGTAGCCGGACTTTCCAAGTCCGGCGGGGTGGGGTGGAGGGTTTGGGCTTTCCGGAAGATACTATTCTGAACGGAATGCTCAAGGCTTGGTGGCAATCAGTAGGCAGCCGCAGGCATTTTCCAAGAACCAAAAACAGCCTTTGTTTTTTTGGAAGTGCCGGGAAACAAAACCCAGCATACTGCTTAACACACGCACCCCTTAAATGAAAAACCCCCTTGGAATCGATTCCAAGGGGGTTTTTGCGGTGCGGACGGGACTCGAACCCGCGACCCCCGCCGTGACAGGGCGATATTCTAACCAACTGAACTACCGCACCGTTTCTCTTAAAGCGGTGCA
>JAYWIH010000065.1:0-4004 GCA_043789005.1 Sphingobacteriales bacterium | reverse complement strand
AAAGCGGTTTTGGCTTCCGTTGTTAATTGCGGTGTGTTTACTCGTCCCATGGGACAAAATTATAAAATAATCTAAACTAATTATAATGACCTACTTAGAGGATTTAGTTAATAATGTTATTTTGAAATATTGATACATGTCCAATCCTCCTTCCTGACTGTCATACGGAAGCCTCCGGTTTGTGATTTTGATCCTTATGTTGTGATTGCTTATGATTGTTATCTGTTCGGCAGCTTTCTCCTTTTCAAAACATACTATTTTCCCAACGGCGCATTGCGTATTTTTGCGCTTCTATGAGCAAAAGGAAAGACAAGATCCAGCCGATACTCGAACAAATCACCGTCAGCGACATTGCCGCCGAAGGCAAATGCCTGGCCCGCCACGGCGAAATCGTCATTTTCATCGAAGGCGCGGTGGCTCCCGGCGATGTGGTGGATTTGCGGGTTACCAAGCAAAAAAAGAACTTCTGGGAAGCCCAAGCCATCCGTTTCCACGCGCTTTCGCCGCAGCGGGCGGTGCCGTTCTGCCAGCATTTCGGCACGTGCGGCGGCTGCAAATGGCAGCACATCCCGTATGAAATCCAGCTCCGGCAGAAGCAGCAGCAAGTCACCGACAGCCTGCAACGCATTGCCAAAGTGCCGCTACCCGAAATCCAGCCGATTTTGCCCGCGCCGCACATCACTTTTTACCGCAATAAACTCGAATACACGTTTTCGGCCAACCGCTGGCTGACCACGGAAGATATGCAAAGCGGCGCGGAAATCGCCGACCGCACAGCGTTGGGTTTCCACATTCCCAAGCGGTTCGACAAGATATTGGACATTGAAATGTGCCACCTGCAACCCGACCCGTCCAACCGCATCCGGCTGGCCATGAGGCAGTTCGCGCGGGAAAACGGCTGGCCTTTTTTTGATTTAATCAAGCAGGATGGTTTTCTGCGCAACCTGGTCATCCGCACGGCCAGCACGGGCGAGGTGATGGTGATTGTGTCGTTTTTTTACGAAGACCTTGAAAAGATTGAAAGGGGTTTGGCATTTCTGCGGGATACTATTTCCGAAATCACGTCGCTGAATTACGTGGTCAATCCGAAGGGCAACGAGACTTTCCACGATTTGGAGGTGGTTTTGTACCACGGCAAGCCGTACATCACCGAACGCATGGACGGTTTGCAGTTCCGCATCGGCCCGAAATCGTTTTACCAGACCAATTCCGAACAAGCCCGTGAACTGTACAAAATCGTGCGGCAATATGCTGGCCTGCAAGGCGATGAAATTGTGTATGACCTGTACACGGGTACGGGAACCATCGCCAATTTTGTGGCCCGCCAAGCCCGCAAAGTCATCGGCTTGGAATACGTGCCGATGGCGATTGAGGATGCCAAAGTGAATTCGGAAATCAATAATATCACAAACACGGCGTTTTTTGCGGGCGATATTAAGAACCTGCTTAACGCAAATTTCATTGCAACGCACGGCCAGCCCGATGTGGTCATTACCGATCCGCCACGGGCGGGCATGGATGCGCCGGTGGTAGAAATGCTGCTCCAAGCCGCGCCGCAACGCATTGTGTACGTAAGTTGCAACCCCGCCACGCAGGCCCGCGACTTGGCCCTGCTCGATGCGCAATATACTGTTGCCGCCGTGCAGCCCGTGGATATGTTTCCGCACACGTACCACGTTGAAAATGTGGTGTTGTTGGAGAAAAAATAACGGCCTCCCCCCAACCCCCTCCGAAAGAGGGGGCTTTTTAACCGGTGGGGTTTGGGCTTTTTAAAACATACTATTTTCAAAACTCCCCCTTCGGGGGTTGGGGGGCCTCTTTTTTCAACCATGTTCGACAATACTGCCAACGACCCCGAACTGAACGGGAAATACCTCGGCACCATCAGCAAGGATTTTGTGCTGGTGGCCGATGTGCTCAAGGAAGCCTCGTACGCCATCCGCAAACGCGGTTTTTCCGACCATCCTATTTTTCCGGTTGCCAAAGTGGATATTCCCATCGGCCGGTTGTTGGTGCGCAAATACGAAATTGTGGGGACGGACTGGAACTACTATGTTTCGTACTTGGACGAGTTCATGCAGCGGCAACTGGTTGAGGATGAAGCTTTTTTCAGGGAAAACTACAAGGCTCCCGACGAATATTGCTGCCTGTTTGTGGTGGATGAAACCTTCACCAACTTCGTGTTTATCCCCTATCCCGAAGATTGACGCAACAAGCATTGGCCGACCAATCCGCAACGGCCATTCTCCAAGAAATTTCCCGGCATGAAAAAAAATACAAATTATTCTTGACAAAGTATCTTTCACTTATTACCTTTGGACTTAAGTTATAAAAAATAGGACTTAAAACACCCCGCAAAATATACCGACTCAGGTTATAAAGTTAAAATTCATCATAGTTTTGTATGGTTTGATTGTGAAAAGGGATGGCTTCTGGCCGTCCTTTTTTAGTTTGTGGGCTGCCGCCGAACAAAAGCACCGCGCCTTTTGTCTATTGTGAGAGACCCCACCCCAACCCCTCCCCGCAAGGGAGGGGCTTTGCCCCCCTCTCAGTAGGAGAGGGGCTGGGGGTGAGGTTGCTGAACGCACTGAAGTCCCCGTTTTACACTCACAAAACCATGAAAATATACACCAAGACCGGCGACACCGGCCAAACCTCGCTGTGGGGCGGCACCCGCGTGGCAAAATCAGACGACCGGATTGAAGCTTACGGCACCGTAGACGAACTGAACAGCCACATTGGCCTGCTGCGTGACCAAGCCGTAAATGCGCCGCACCATGACGTGCTCAAGGAAATCCAAGACCGGCTGTTTACCATTGGTTCGTGGCTGGCGGCCTCGCCCGAAAAAACCAACTTGCACGCCCCCGACCTGCTGGAAACCGATGTGTTGCTGCTGGAAACGGAGATGGACCGCATGAACGAAACCCTTCCCGAACTGCGGGCATTCATTTTGCCGGGCGGCCACCAAGCCGTTTCGTTTGCGCACGTTGCCCGCACGGTTTGCCGCCGCGCCGAGCGGCAGGTGATACGGTTGAGCCACCATGACACCATCAACGGACTGATAATCAAGTACCTGAACCGCCTGTCGGATTACCTGTTCATACTGGCCCGCACCATGTCGCATGAGCTTGGCGCGGAAGAAATTGAGTGGAAGCCGCGAAAGTAGCGGAAATCAAAATAGTATCTTTGGAAATGCCCAAACCCTCAACTGCGTGGAAAGTTCCTGTCGGGTTGAAAAATGCACAAATACAAAATAACATTTTGTTGAAACTTAATTATGAGCCGAAATATTCCATAAACAGAATAATATTTTATTCGTCGGGCAGAAAATTGGAAAACAGCATGAATTTTCCGGGCAAAACCTTTATTTTTGGAAACATACTTTCCCTTCATTTTTAATTGACGGTTGCCATGGTTGATACCCTTCACTTTCCGGTTCAGCGCGTAGCCCAGTCGCGGTTGGCGCAGGTTGATTTTGAAAACCTCGGTTTCGGCAAATACTACGCCGACCATATGTTTGTGATGGAATACGCTGACGGCCAGTGGCACACGCCACGCATCATGCCCTTCGGCGATTTGATGATGAGTCCGGCCACATCGGCACTGCACTACGGACAGGCTTTGTTTGAGGGCTTGAAAGCCTACAAGAATGAAGCGGGTGAAGTGCTGCTTTTCCGGCCCGAAGCCAATGCGCAACGCCTCAATGACTCCGCCCGGCGGCTCGCGATGCCCGCCCTGCCCGAAGAGTATTTCATCGGCGGCCTGCAACAATTGCTGGCTCTGGACAAAGACTGGATTCCGTCGGCGGCGGGGCATTCGCTGTATATCCGCCCGTTCATGTTCGCCACCGATGCCTACGTGGGCGTGCGGCCTTCTGAAACCTATATGTTCATCATTTTCACCTCGCCGGTGGGTGTGTATTACAACAAGCCCGTGAAAGTGAAAGTGGAAACGCACTACACCCGCGCCCCCAAAGGCGGCGTGGGCTATGCCAAGGCGGCGGG
>JAYWIH010000064.1:0-14931 GCA_043789005.1 Sphingobacteriales bacterium | reverse complement strand
AAAAAAAGCAAGCCGAATATCGCACCGCTCAACTGCCTGCCCTTGCTGCGGTCAAGCCCTGGGGGAATTCAGCAGGAGCTGGTCGTACCGGCTTGCGGTGCAAAAATAGTGAAAATCCCGGATTGTGAAACAGCCGGATGATTTAATTGTCAAATAGCCGGTTATTGCGGCAACGGATGGGGTTCTGGCCATTCTGCCATCATTTCCGTTTCCGGTGGTTGCGGTATTCCTTTTTGCGCTGGCGTTGGCCTTTTTTGGTGCCGGGGCAGCCGCAATCCTTGCTTTTGCCGTGCTGGTCGGAGCCTTTTAGGAAACCGAACGGATCGGAGGCCGACGATTGACGTGCGGAGGCCATGGCTGCCGTCCGCGAGTTGTCAAGCGTGTGCGCGCCTCCCGCAGATAGCTTTTTCTTGGATGGCTGTGCCGTTGCCAAGCCCAAGGCCAGCAATGCGCAGAAAACAATGACGGTATGTCTGTTGGCTTTCATAGTCAAAATAGTATGTTTTGGAAAGGCGAAACCCGGGTCGCCAACGGTATGCGATGCCGCCGGAAAGAACGCCAATGATACGCACGAAGAAACAATAGTACCGCAAACATCCCGGATTCCACAACGAAATACGTGTAAGATATTTTATTACAGAAAAGAATAATTATTTTTAGCCGGACAAAAACGAAATTTTGTTTGGAAAACCTATCCCCGTGGAAAACAATTCAATGTTTCGCAAAAAGAACGTGGGCCAGATCATGGCCGATCTGGACACGCGTGAAAAACAGCAGGGTGGCCTGCACCGTGTGCTGAAAATCAAGGACTTGACCTCGTTCGGCATTGCGGCCATCATCGGCGCGGGCATTTTCAGCACCATCGGCAATGCCAGCTACAACGGCGGACCGGCTATTGCGCTGCTGTTCGTGTTCATTGCCATTGCCTGCACGTTCACGGGCTTATGCTACGCCCAGTTTGCGGCCACCGTGCCCGTGAGCGGCAGTGCCTACACCTACGCGTATGTGTCTTTCGGCGAAGTGGTGGCTTGGATTATAGGCTGGGCGTTGATTCTTGAATACGCGGTTTCCAACATGGTGGTTGCCATTGGCTGGTCGGGCTATTTCACCGAAATGCTGTCGCGGTTCGGTGTCCACTTCCCCGAGTATCTGGCCACCGATTACGTCACGGCCCACCGTGCGTACTTGGAACACCAGGCGGCGGCCCAGAGCAATGCCGTGGCACAGTTGGCCCCCGAAATCCTGAAACAAAGCGAGGCTTTCGAGACCGCCCCGATGCTGGGCGGGTTAAGAATCCTGATGAATATCCCGGCATTTTTAGTTACGGCCTTGATTACGGCGTTGGTGTACATTGGCATCAAGGAATCGCGCAATGCGAGTAACGGACTGGTGGTTTTCAAAGTCATTGTGATTCTGGTGGTGATTGTGACAGGGGCTTTTTTCATCAATACCGACAATTGGAACCCGTTTGCACCCAACGGCGTGGGCGGCGTGCTGCTGGGCGTATCGTCGGTGTTTTTCGCATTTGTCGGCTTCGATTCCATCTCCACCACCGCCGAGGAATGCGAGAATCCGCAGCGCGATATGCCCCGCGCCATGATTTACGCTTTGGTGATATGCACGGTGCTTTACGTGCTTATTGCGCTGGTGCTCACGGGCATGGTGCATTACAAGGATTTGCGCGTGGACGACCCGCTGGCGTATGTGTTCGGCAATTTGGCTCTGAAAGCCGACGGCCCGGTCAAAACGTTTTTGAACACGATGGGCAGCATCATTGCCGTAAGTGCGGTGGTGGCCATGACCAGTGCGCTGCTGGCCTACCAGGTGGGGCAGCCGCGCATCTGGATGACCATGAGCCGCGACGGACTGATCTGGAAGCGATTCTCGAAAATCCATCCGCGCCACAAAACGCCGGGTTTCGCCACGCTGGTCACGGGTTTGCTGGTGGGCATCCCGTCGCTGTTCCTGAATATGCAGTTCGTTACCGATCTTACCAGCGTGGGCACGCTGTTCGCGTTCATTGTGGTGTGCGGCGGCATTTTGTATCTGGATGCGCACCAACTGAGCAAAGATGCCCGTTTCAAAGTGCCTTACGTTAATGGCAAGTACTTGGTGGGCATCGGCTTGGCGGTGGCTTTGGCCATTACTTTCATCTACATCGGCTTTATCGAAACCCTCACCCAAAAGCCGCTCCTATCGGTTTTCTGGCTGGTTTGGGCGGCTTTGGCGGTGGTCAGTTTCCGCAGGAATTATTCGCTGATCCCCATTCTGGGTATCCTGACCAACCTGTATCTGATGACCGAACTGGGCGTATCCAACTGGCTGGTGTTTGTGGGTTGGCTGGCCATCGGCCTGCTCATCTATTTCCTGTACGGCTACCGCAAGAGCAAACTCGCCCGCCAACCGGCCTGAAACTTGGGGGGCTTTGGCCTTTTAAAAAGATACTATTTTGGCAAGGTGGCCCAGGTAGAGACGTTGCACCGCAACGTCTTTGTTTCCAGTAATCAATGTTATAAAGTGCGCAGTCGGGAAACGCAGCGATGTGCAGCAGATGTTGCCTGCCACGGAGACGTTGCACAGCAACGTCTCTACATTCCATAACATTTTTGAACGGCAAACGTGAAACGCTCCCTTAGTGGTTTGTTTTGTGATTAATCAAAGATTGGGTTGGATTGCGTATCTTTGGTTCCTTCCCATAAAATCCGGAGCCATGCGGCATTACAAGAAACTGTTCATAGTGATTGGCCTCGGCGCGGTTGTATGCGCCGCCATTTTTTGGTTTCTCCCGAAGCGGGAAGTGGATTTTAACGCTGAAGTCCGCCCGATCCTGAACACCAAGTGCATCTCGTGCCACGGCGGCGTGAAGGAAAGCGCCGGGTTCAGCCTGTTTTCGCGCGAGGATGCGCTTCGCCCCACCGATTCGGGCAAGCCCGCCATCATCCCCGGCAACCCGGATGGCAGCGAGTTCATCAAACGCCTGACGCACACCGACCTGGACGAACGGATGCCCTACCATGCCGAACCGCTGCCGCCCGCAGAAATCGAGACGCTGCGCAAATGGATCAGCCAAGGTGCCAACTGGCAGGATCACTGGGCGTACCTGAAACCGGTGATGCCCGAAATTCCGAAAAACGATACGGCTTGGGTTAGAAATCCGGTGGACGAGTTTATCCTCGCCAAGCTGAAACAGGAAAACCTGCGGCCCTCGCCCGAAGCCGACCGCGCCACGCTGCTGCGCCGCCTCACGCTTGACCTTACCGGCTTGCCGCCCACCGAAAACGAAATAGTATCTTTTGAAAACGACAAAGCCGCCAATGCTTACGAAAAGCAAGTGGACCGGTTGCTGGCCTCGCCGCACTACGGCGAACGGTGGGCGGCCATGTGGCTCGACTTGGCGCGCTATGCCGACAGCAAGGGCTACGAAAAAGACCAGCCGCGCAATGTGTGGCAATACCGCGATTATGTCATCAACTCCTTCAACGAAGACAAGCCTTTTGACCGGTTCACAATTGAGCAACTGGCGGGCGATTTGCTGCCAAAACCCACTGAAAACCAACTGGTTGCCACCGCCTACCACCGCAACACCACCAACAACGACGAAGGCGGCACCGACGACGAGGAGTTCCGCACCACGGCCGTCATTGACCGCAACAGCAACACGTGGGAAGTGTGG
Organism: Sphingobacteriales bacterium; assembly: GCA_043789005.1. Lineage (GTDB taxonomy): Bacteria > Bacteroidota > Bacteroidia > Cytophagales > 172606-1 > Xanthocytophaga. Next base: position 11,258 of record JAYWIH010000064.1, on the reverse strand, counting down.
CAGGGCACAACCATGGGCTGCGTGCAATGCCACAGCCACCCCTACGACCCGGTGCGGCACGAGGAATTTTACGAGTCGCTGGCATTTTTCAACAACACCCGCGACGAGGATATCCCCGACGAATCGCCAACGCTGGTGCAGTACCAGCCGCAAGACCAAGCCAAGCTGCAACAAATCAAGGTGTGGGTGAAATCGCAGGCGGCTGGCAATCAAATGCTTGCCAAAACCCACCAAATGGAACAGTTGCTCAAACTGACCGAGCCGAAAATCCATGCGCACTCATTCGACACGCTCACCAATGCCGCCCTGGCCGATGGCAAATTTGCGGGCATCGGTCACCGGGGCTTCGCGCGGCTGAAAAACGTGAACCTGACCGGCAAGCGGCACTTGCTGCTCAGTGCCGGTTTTGGCGGCAAGGACTGCCGTGTGGAAATCCGCCGTGACCGGCTGGATGGCGAAGTGATTGGCACGCTACCCGCCGGAAATGCGGAGGCCAACGTCTGGAATTCCAAGCAGGTTCTCATGGACATTGCGCCCACGCCGGGCCGGCATACGCTGTATTTTGTGGCGCACAACCCAAAAGCCAAAAACCCGCAGGATTACGGCGTGATGATTCGGTGGATTCACTTCATGGACGAGTTGCCCGGCCACGGCAAGCCGGGTTTTGCCTCCGTAAAAGATACTATTTTGGCGTTGCTCAACCGCGACGACAAAGCCGTGGAACGCACCCCGATCCTGCTGGAAAACAACCCGGATTTCCACCGTAAAAGTTTTGTGTTCACGCGTGGCAACTGGCTCACCAAAGGCCCCGAAGTGCAGCCCGGCACACCCCGGTTCATGGCTGGTTTTGGCAACCGCCCAAAAAACCGCTTGGGTTTGGCGCAGTGGCTCGTGGGCAAGGACAATACGCTGACCGCCCGCGTAACCGTGAACCGCTTCTGGGAACAGCTTTTCGGTACGGGACTGGTGGAGACGCTGGAAGATTTCGGTTCGCAAGGCGCAAATCCCTCGCACCCGGAGTTGCTTGACTACCTGGCACTTACCTTTCAAAACGGGCAGCAGTGGCGCGTCAAGAAACTGCTCCGGCTGCTGGTCACGTCGGCCACGTACCGGCAGACTTCCAAGGTTTCCAAGGAAATACTGGCCAAGGATGCTGCCAACCGCTATTTGGCGCGCGGCCCACGGGTACGCCTCACCGCCGAGCAAATCCGCGACCAAGCCTTGGCCATCGGCGGTGAGCTGAGCCTGAAAATGCACGGCAAAAGCGTGATGCCACCCCAACCCAACGGCGTTTGGCAGGTGGCGTACAGCGGCGTGGAGTGGAAAACCAGCCAAGGCGAAGATGCGTTCCGGCGCGCCATTTACACGTTTTGGCGGCGTTCCACCCCGTACCCGTCGCTGATGACGTTCGATGCCGCCGCCCGCGACGTGTGCGTTTCGCGCCGCATCCGCACCAACACGCCGCTGCAAGCGTTGGTCACGCTCAACGACACGGTTTACATCACCGCCGCCCGTGGCCTCGCCAACCGGATGCGCCGCGAAGGCGGACAAGAATTAAGCGGCCAGTTGAAAAAGGGCTACCAAATGGCTTTGTTTAAGCAACCCGATGCGCAAAAGCTGAAAGTGTTGAATGATTTGTACGGCAAAGCGGATCAGTATTACCGGGAAAATCCGGAGGAAATCAACAAATTTCTGGGCAAACCCGCCGCCAAAGCAAGCGTGATGAAAACCGTTTCAACCCAAGGCCGTGACAACGGGCTGCGCCACCTGGCCAGTTTGGCCGTAGTTGCCAACGCCATCATGAACCTGGACGAGTTTGTGATGAAGGAGTGAAAAGTTAAATGGCTGAATGGTTTTACGGTTGAATGGCGGGGAAATAGTATGTTTTCAAAAGGCCAAACCCGCCCAACGTTTGGCGTTTAAAACCGTAGAGACGTTGCACTGCAACGTCTCCCGCACCCTAACGTTTCCCGCGCAACATCAGTGTTGGCAATGCCGGTATGAAAACATTTTTGCTGGAAACAAAGACGTTGCGGTGCAACGTCTCTACAACTGTAATTCCGCATTCCTAAAATAGTATCTTTTAAAAAGCCCAAACCTCCATATATCAAATTTCAAGGCCATGGACATTTTCAATGAAGCTTTCCGCCGCCAAACCGAATACCTGACGCGGCGGCATTTTCTGGGCCAATGCACTACCGGCATTGGTGCCATGGCATTGGCCTCGCTGACCGGCTGCTTTATGGATGGCAAGCCCGCCGCTGCCGCGCCGGGCATTTTGCGCGACTTGTCCAAGCCGTTTGAGCCGATGGCGGCGCATTTTGCGCCCAAAGCCAAACGCGTCATTTTCCTGCACATGGCCGGTGCGCCTTCGCAACTGGAACTATTTGACTACAAGCCCGAACTGCAAAAACTGGACGGGTTGGATTGTCCGCAGTCATTATTGGAAGGCAAGAAATTCGCGTTCATCAAGGGCGTTCCCAAAATGCTGGGGCCGCAAGCCGAGTTCAGGCAGCACGGACAATCGGGGGCGTGGGTGTCGCACCACTTGCCCGAGTTTGCGAAAATGGCCGATGAGGTTACTTTCCTGAAAGCCATGCACACCGACCAATTCAACCACGCCCCGGCGCAGTTGCTCATGCAAACCGGTAATGCGCGGCTGGGCCGCCCGAGCATGGGCGCATGGGTAACCTACGGCTTGGGCAGCGAAAACGAAAACCTGCCCGGTTTCATGGTGCTGCTTTCCGGCGGCAAGGCTCCCGATGCGGGCAAGGCGGGTTACGGCGCGGGCTTTTTGCCCACTGTGTATCAGGGCGTTGAGTGCCGCAGCAAGGGTGAGCCAGTACTGTATGTGGACAACCCCGAAGGCATGAACCGCGATTTGCGCAAGGCTTCGCTGGAGGCAATCAACACCATAAACCGGATGCAGCACGAGGAAACCGGCGACCCCGAAACGATTTCGCGCATCTCGCAGTACGAGATGGCGTTCAAGATGCAGGTTTCCGTGCCCGAAGTGATGGATATTTCCGATGAGCCGGCGTGGATACACGAAATGTACGGCACAAAACCCGGCCAAGCCTCGTTTGCCAACAACTGCCTGCTGGCCCGGCGGCTCGTGGAAAAGGGCGTGCGGTTTGTGCAATTATTCGATTGGGGTTGGGATTCGCACGGCAACGACCCCACCAATGCGCTGGACAAGGGTTTCGGCAACTTGTGCCATAACATTGACAGGCCCGTATCGGCGTTGCTCAAAGACTTGAAAATGAGGGGCTTATTGGAAGATACGCTGGTGGTTTGGGGAGCCGAATTTGGCCGCACACCCATGCAAGAAAACCGTGAAGGCAAAAGTATGGCCTTCAAAGGCCGCGACCACCACACCGAAGCGTTTACGGTTTGGATGGCGGGCGGCGGCGTAAAAAAAGGCTACACGCACGGCGAAACCGACGAAATCGGTTATTACGGCATCAAAGACCGCACCGATATTTTCGACCTGCAAGCCACCATTCTGCACCAGTTGGGCATGAACCACGAAAAGCTGACCTATGCTTTCCAAGGCCGCAACTTCCGCCTGACCGATGTGTCTGGCCACGTGATCCACAAGGTGCTGGCCTGAAAAGCCATTTCCAGTAAGCCAAAGTGGTTATTTTCTGGCAGACTGGGCAAACTCCTTGGCGAAATACGTCAGGATTACTTTTGCTCCGGCACGCCTGATGCACAGCAGCATTTCCAGCATGGCCTTTTCACCGTCGAGCCAGCCGTTGCGGGCGGCGGCTTTCACCATCGCGTATTCGCCGCTCACGTTGTAGGCAGCCACGGGGATGGCAAAGTTTTCGCTCAGCGTTTGGATTACATCCAAATAGGGCAGGGCAGGCTTGACCATCAGGAAATCCGCGCCTTCGGCATAATCCAGTTCAGCTTCGATCAGGGCCTCGCTGCGGTTGGCGGGGTTCATCTGGTACGTTTTCTTGTCGCCGAATTTGGGGGCCGAGTCCAGCGCATCGCGAAATGGGCCGTAGAACGCACTGGCGTATTTTGCCGAATACGCCATGATTGAAACATTCTCAAAACCCTCACCGTCAAGTAGTTCGCGCAGGTAGCCCACCCGCCCGTCCATCATGTCCGACGGGCCGATGATGTCGGCTCCGGCGCGGGCCTGCGCCAAGGCCATTTGGCCCAGAATCGGGAGGGTTTCGTCGTTCAGGATCATACTGTTTTGCACCAGCCCGTCGTGCCCGTCTGAACTGTATGGATCCATGGCCACGTCGGTCATCAGGCACACGCCGGGCAGTTGCGCCTTAATCTGGCGGATGGTGCGCAAATACAAGCCATCGGGGTTGTGGCTTTCGCGGGCGTGGCTGTCCTTTTTGCTTTCCTCAATCTGCGGGAACAGCGCGAATGTGCTGATACCCAGTTCCTTGCAGGCACTTATCTCATCCAGCAGCCGGTCGGCGGAGTAGCGGAAAATGCCGGGCATGGAAGCAACTTCCACGGCTTTGTTTTCGCCTTCGGTCACGAACATCGGGAAAATGAGGTCGCTGACGGAAAGCGTGGTTTCCTGCACCAGTTGGCGGATATTTTCGGATTTGCGGTTGCGGCGGGGTCTTCTGAGCATGGGGAAGTTTTGCGGTTTGTGTTTCGGTTGGAACCGTAAAATTACCGCTTTTGGAAATAGTATGTTTTAAAAACGCCAAACCTACAACACCTGCAAGCGGTAGCCTGTGCCGTGCACGTTGATGATTTCCACGTGCGGGTCTTCTTTAAGGTATTTGCGGAGTTTGGTGATGTACACGTCCATGCTGCGGGCGTTGAAATACGTGTCGTCGCGCCAGATCAGGCGCAGGGCCAGGCTGCGTTCCAGCGTCTGGTTCAGGTTGGTGCAGAGCAGCTTCAGCAGTTCGGCCTCCTTGGTGGTGAGTTTGGTGGTGTGTTCGCCGTGTATGAGTGTTTGGTGCTCATAATCAAATACATACGCGCCAACTTGGAAGTTCTGGCTTTCCGAAGTCTGTCCGTTTTGCGGCTGGCTGCGGCGCAAAATCGCTTTCATGCGCAGCAGCAGTTCCTCCATGCTGAACGGCTTGGTCAGGTAGTCGTCGGCACCGATGCGGAGGCCTTCCAAGGTGTCTTCCTGCATGGATTTTGCGGTCAGGAAAATAATCGGCACTTGTTTGTCGAACGTGCGGATTTCCTTGGCCAGCGAAAAACCGTCCTTTTTGGGCATCATTACGTCCAGAATGCAAAGGTCATGGTTGCGGCGGCGCGAGTAAAGCGTCAGTCCTTCGTCGCCGTCGCGGGCCAAGTCGGTCTCGAAACCCTTGAGTATCAAGTATTCCTGCAACAATTGGCCCAGATTGGGGTCGTCTTCGACAAGGAGGATTTTGGTGGGCATGAATCGGATAGTTTTATTGCAAAAGACCTCACCCCCGGCCCCCTCTCCTGCTGAGAGGGGAGCAAAGGCTCCCTTTTTTTTCACCCCTCTCAGCAGGAGAGGGGCCGGGGGTGAGGTGTTTAAAAATAGTATCTTCCCAAAAGGCCAAACCTGCCCGCCGTTTAACAGCCAGCCATCAAATGGACTTGTGCGGCAGGAATATGTCAAACCTGCTGCCTTCGCCCGGCTTGCTGTCCACGGAAATAGTGCCGTGGTGCGCCTCCACCACGGTTTTTACGTAACTCAAACCCAAGCCGAAACCCTTGACATTGTGGATGTTGCCGGTGGGAACGCGGTAAAACTTGTCAAAAATCTTGCCGACGGTTTCGTTGGTCATGCCAATGCCTTGGTCTGAAACGCTGAAATGCACGCCACCGACCGCGTTTTCGGTGCGGATGGTAATGTGCGGCGCACCGGACGAGTATTTGCTGGCATTGTCCAACAGGTTGTAAATCAGATTGGTAACGTGCAATTCATCGGCATCCACCACCGGGTTGGCGGCATCCAAGTGCAGGCCGATGGTTCCTGCCCGCTGTTCAATCTGCACTGCCGTGTTTTGCAATACCGCCCCGATGGTTTCGTGCAGGTTCACGGCGGTGCGTTTCAAATTCAGCTCGCCCTTATCCAGCGCGGCGGCTTGCAGCACTTTCTCCACTTGCGAACCCAGCCGCCGGTTTTCATCCTGAATCACTTTTAGGTAGCGGTTCAAATGACCGGTATTGGATTGTATGCCGACATCTTGGAGCATTTCGCAAGCTAGCGCAACCGTCGAGATTGGTGTCTTGAATTCGTGCGTCATGTTGTTGATGAAGTCGTTTTTTACCTCCGAGAGTTTTTTCTGCTTCACAATCGTCGAAACCGATGCGTAAAACAGGCCGATAATCGCGCCGCTCAACAGCACGGAAGCGAACATGACCCAAAATGTGGAAAAATCAAGGAAACGGTTTTTCTCGGGAAAAACCACGTACAGGTAGTTTCCCTCGGCGTGCAGATCGTTCGGGAAAAGGCTGACTTGGAAAGCATCCGTCGGCACGGTTTGGCTGTCCATTCGGCTGGAAGCAAAGAAAATCCGGTTTTGCGGACGCGAATGCACACCATACACGAACGGAATGCTGATATTTTGGTTCCTGATTTCGGCTTTGAGCAGCGAGTCCAGCTTGGCTTGGTTGATGCGCTGCTGCACGGGCCGCTCCACGCGCACTAACTGCCGGAACACACCTTTCACCACCTCCGATTGCTGGCGCATTTTTGCCGCTTCCACTTGCTGCCTGGTAGGCGGCGGGGTTTGGGCTTTTTCAGAGATACTATTTTGGGAAACCGCATTGGCGGCGGGTTTTCGTCCCGGCCTTTTATTTTTACGCTTGCCCGAAACCGGCGGTTTCGGCGCATTCGCCGCCTCACTTATTGAATCAATTGAAAAGCCCATCAGCCGCAATTGTTCATACATGGCCTCATTCATCCACCGTTCAATGGCTTCCTGCTGGCGGTTTATTTCCTGCATTTGGCGGTTATATTCATACAATTCGCCAAACGGGTCGCGGTTACGCACGTTCAGCGTGTGCGGCAAACCGTTGGAAACCACCCTCGGCGTGTCGGGTTGCAGCGGCTCGAAATTGGTGACGGACTGCTGGAAATGAAACCGGATTACACTGGGATACAGCGTTTGCGCCACCGAATCGGGGGTTTGGCGGTTGGCGGCGATACTGTTTTTATTCCGTGCGGCGCGGGTTGCCGGTGGTTGGCGGCGGGCAAACTTCGGGGTTTCGGGTTTTTTAAGGATACTATTTTTCCGGACATTTTCCATTGTGTCACGCACCGTTGGCTGCGTATTGTCCGTCATTTCGGCTTGCCGGGCGGCCAGCCACAACACTTCCTCGCGTTGCAGTTTGCCGGCCACGTGTTGCAGGGCGGCCTGCACGTTCTGGTCAAACCGTTGTTCGGCCACGGTGCGGGCCTGGTAAATCCAGTAGCCTTGGAAGCCAATCAGCCCGATGGTGGCTAGCAGCATCAACGTGATGATGCCCCGGATTCGGCGTTTGTTCATGTGATTCGTGTGGAATGAATTCCTGTTGCGGACAACCAAATGGTTCGTTGTCGGCCAGACTTTCCCGTAAAAATACACTTGTCCGCCCGCCAGCGCATATTTTTAACACTCTTTAACAAAAAAACCAGTTTTCAGGGTTACCGTCAGGCAAGTTGCTCATTAACAAAAATTAACACGGCCCGGTGCAACCTTTCCCGGGCTTGCGCATCTGATTGACAAACAAGGCGGTTATGCGTTGCCAGTGGTGTTTCGTCCGCCGGAAACCGGGTTTCGTCCTGAAATATTGCGGCATCCACTGCCCGGCGTTTTATTTGTGCTGAACCGGAAAAATTCAAAAACATTAAAAATATATAGTACTATGTATTGCAAGATACTATATCATCACATATATTTGTTCCCACAACCACGCCCCACCCAGCCCTTACCGTTATGAAAGCGACAAAACTTTTCCCAAGACTGGCATTTTTGTGCCTCATGACGACCGGAATGGGATTTCCGGATGTGGTTTCGGAAACGGGAAACGGCAAAGCCCGTTCCGTGCGATACGTGAAAGTGGGTTTTCTGGCCTGCACGCGCCAAGTGACGCAAGCAAAACAAGCCCCCGCGCAAGCCAAGTGCGTGGAAAAACCGCAGCAGGGCAAGCGCGAGCCTGAACCGGCGGCCAGCATTTCGAGTAAACTGGGCGGCAGCGTGCAGATCATCGCCGCCAAAATCCGCCGCCAACTCGAAAACTGAACGAACCACGAAGCCGCAACCTTTGCGGGGCAATTGAAATAGTATCTTTTTTAAATACAAAAACCTCCCGCTTACGGAGGTTTTTGTATTTTTGCCCTTCAACGCCCAACTGGCGGCCACCACCGGCACGCAACCACACCGCACTCCCATGGAAATCATCAAGCAACTGATTGACTTTATCCTGCACATAGACAAGCACTTAGCCGACATCATTTCGCAATACGGCACGCTTACCTATATCATCCTGTTCATAATCGTCTTCGTGGAAACGGGCTTGGTGATCATGCCTTTCCTGCCCGGCGACTCGCTGCTGTTTGCCGCCGGAGCCTTGGCCGCGCTGTCGGGCAACCAGGATTTGAACGTGTGGTACTTGCTGCCGCTGCTGTTCGTGGCCGCCGTGCTGGGCGACACGGTCAATTACACATTCGGAAAATACATCGGGCCGAAGGCATTCAGCGGAAAAGTGAAATTCCTGAAAAAGGAATATCTCGACCAAACCCAGGCTTTTTTTAACAAGCACGGCGGCAAATCCATCATTTATGCGCGGTTTGTGCCCATTGTGCGCACTTTCGCGCCGTTTGTGGCGGGCATCGGCCACATGGATTACGGCAAATTCATCTCTTTTAATGTGATTGGCGGGGCAATATGGGTGGCCTTGCTGACGCTGGCGGGCTATTATTTCGGACGCATACAGTGGGTGCAGGACAACTTTGAAATCGTGATTTTTGCCATCATCATCCTTTCCATCCTGCCACCGGTTGTGGAATATTTCCGCAGCCGCCTGAAAAGGAAAACGGCCTGAACGCACACGTGTGCCATACTCCAAACGTATGGCATACCTCGCTTTTGAATCCAAACCCCATTTCCACCCACTTTCATGCGCATTTTCGGACTGATTGGCTACCCATTGGGGCATTCGTTTTCCAAGAAATATTTTACCGCCAAGTTTGCGGACGAAAACATTACCGATGCCGTGTACGAGCTTTTCCCGCTGGAAAACATCAGCCAGTTTCCCGGATTGCTGGAAAGCCAGCCGAACCTGCGCGGCCTCAACGTCACGATTCCGTACAAGGAGCAGATTATCCCGCACCTGAACCGGCTCGATTCGGCGGCGCAACGCATCGGCGCGGTAAACGTGGTTAAAATTGCGGCGGATGGCTCCACAACCGGCCACAATTCCGATTATTTCGGCTTCAAGACCACCCTCGAAAAACAATTGCAAGAACACTACGCGCTGAAAAGGCCAAACCTGCGGGCGTTGATTCTGGGCACGGGCGGAGCCAGCAAGGCGGTGCGCGTGGCCTTGGAAGATATGGGAATCGGGCATACGTATGTGTCGCGGAAACCCGGCAAAAATGCGCTGGGCTACGACGACCTGACGGAAAAGCTGATGGCCAACAACCTGCTCATCATCAACACCACGCCTTTGGGGATGCACCCCGACACCAATGTTTTCCCGCCGCTGCCCTACGAATGGCTTACGCCTGACCATTTGCTCTACGACTTGGTGTACAACCCGGCGGAAACCGTTTTCCTGAAGCGCGGCGCGGCACAGGGAGCCAAAACCTTCGGCGGCCTGCCCATGCTGCACGCCCAAGCCGAAAAATCGTGGGAGATTTGGAATAGCTGAACCGCAGAGACACGAAACCCGCCGCATTCACAGGAGTGCGGCGGGTTTCGTGTTTTTAAAAGATACTATTTCTGTCGTTCCGACAAAGGAGGAATCCGGTGTTGACCGCGCATAAAAGCCCGGGTTTGCGGGTAAGTGAAGGCCGGATTCCTTCGCTGTCGGGATGACAAAGCGGGTTTGGCGTTTCGGGGAGATACTATTTTTTCAAAGTCGGATTTTCACAGGACTTTGGTTTGCGGGCGAAAACACCCGCAAAGGGCCAGAGGATAGGTTGAATTGGTTGGGGTTTGAACGGATGGTCAGTTTATTTTACAGTTTTTATATTGGATTTGTCTTAACGAGGATAGTAGATAGAATTGAAAAAACCGTTGGTGATGCTGACACTACGGCCTGACTGCTGGCTAACACCCTGAAAATTAAAGCGGCCCGATATCCTGAGGTTCTTCCTGTCCAAGTTGGTGATGGTCAGTGTGCCCGTGTACAACGCGTTGGTGGCGAACTGTCCGGAAGAATACCATCCTTTACCATAAGCCCCGCCATCCAGCGTGTAATCCCTGCCAACACGTATCCCCCCCATATCTTTGACAAACAGGGATAAAGATGAGGTGCCGGCCTGAGCCGTAAAGGTCAGTACCGTATCGCTGACTATATACACGTCCAAGGGACTACTGTCGCCGAGTGCCCATTTCTTGCCGTCCACATCACAGATGAAGCGGTAACTGGCGTAAAGTTTCTCCTTGTTGCAGGCGGAAGCGGCCAGCAGCAGTGCCAGCAGGCACGTTGTCATTATCTTTGTTTTCATGGGCGTGTTGTTTTGGTGAGAAAAATTGCGGGGGCATTGGGGTTTAGTTGTCAGAAAAGATATTATTTTCAACCATGACCCGCGAAGTCGCCAAATGGTTGCACGGAGGTGAAAATAAATTTTGCGCAACCCGCGACCCTTGGTAATAAAAACGGTGGAAAGGCAAACATCCCGAAAGGAAAGAATCCATGCAGCCGACATTGCCACCCGCCAAAAAGGCCAAACCCCGCCTTCGATATGAAAGCGGGGTTTGGCCTTTTCAAAACATACTATTTTCCACTTACCGCATAAACTTCGATTTCCCCTTTTTCTTGTCCGTTTTCGCGTTGCGGCTTGGTGGCCCGGACGCGAGTGATTTGCCCAGCGGTTTGCCGTCGGGAAAGCTGACTAATGTGAGGTCAATGCTGCGGCGTTCGAGGTTGGTGGTTTTCACGCGCACAACCACCTTGTCGCCGAAGGTGATGATGCGTTTGGTTTTGCGGCCAATCATGCGGTAGTTGTCCGGGTCGTGTTCGTAGAAGTCGTCGGTCAGGTCGGTCATGCGCACCATGCCTTCGCAGCGCGTCTCGATCATCTCCACGAAAATGCCGAAATCGGCCACGCCCGACACCACGCCCTCGTA
>JAYWIH010000063.1:0-15054 GCA_043789005.1 Sphingobacteriales bacterium | reverse complement strand
AAGTACTGAATCACAATTGTTTCGCACTTCGTCCTCGTATTCAAAATGCTGTCTTTCAATGAGTTGTCATGATTTTTTGGTTCAGCAATAGTTAAAACTAATTATAGTCAAGTACTTATCTTTTAAAAACCCCAAACCTGCCTGCGGGCTGTTTTCGGGATTTGGCAGGTTATTTCACACCGTCACAACCGCTACCCCGCACAAGCAGGGTCGCGTCCTTTTCCTCGTATGAGGCCCCAAGTATCTTGCAGAGTATGTCCATTCTTTCGGGCAGGTTTTCGCTGGTGAATGAAATGGTTACGCTGCAGTTGCTCATTAACTGCCGGTCATAGTCTATCTCCACCCCGAAGGTTTCCTCCAAGGCGGAAAACACTTCCTCTACGGGTCTTTCCTCAAAATTCATGTGTTGGGCGGCCAATGCCTCCGGTTTTTCCGCCAACCCTTTTCTTAACAATCCTTCAGACGCCACAAAAACAATTTGCTGGTTGGGTGTGAGCACTACCGTTTCGGCGCGGGTTCCGTTGTGGTTGCTGACCTCCACACGGCCTGTTTTCACGGAAACAGTGCTGTTTTTCTGCGACGGATAGGCTTTTACGTTGAAACTTGTTCCCAAAACCTTGGTGGTGATGTCACGCGTGCGGACAAAAAAAGGCTTGTCCGCATTTTTCGCTACCCTGAAAAACGCTTCGCCCGTCAGGGTTACTTCGCGGGTAGCTTGGTTGAATTTTTTTCCGTGTGCCAGTTCGCTTGCCGGATACAGCGAAACAATGCTTCCGTCGGCAAGGGTGATTTCGCGGATGGCTGTTCCTTGGTTTTTGTACGCAATCACATCGCCCCTCTTCTCTGTTGTGGCACTGCCGGCAACGGTGTCTTTCAGTTCTTTCAGTGGTTGGAATTTGACAATGTAAAAGGAAACCGCCACGATGGCCAGAACTGAGGCGGCGGCACTGAGCCACTGGAAGCCCGTGAACCGGAGCGGCTTGGGGTGGGAAGAAGTCGTTCTTTTGATTTTGGCCATTACCCTGAGCCAGATTTTCTCTTCCAGTATGTCTTTTTCCCCGTCTCCCAAATCCAATGGTTGCCCCTCGTCCAAGTGCTTGTACCAAGCCTCTACCATCTCGCGTTCGTTGTCAGTGCAATTGCCCTTGCGGTATTTTATGAGTAGCAGCCGAAAGTCAGAAGGATTCATCAGGGTGAAACGGAGATTGTGGTACGGGTAAGACCGGAAACCCGACCATAACCCTAAATTGTTTTTAAGATTTCTTGAAAAAATTATACAATCTGCGTCGTCGGCCTCCGTAACGGGCAGAACCGAAAGCCTTGCGACATCAAACGGATGGATTGGGAAAGAATGGTTGCGGGCGGTAACAAGATAACCCTGCCGTCCGTGAACGGGCGGGCTTGGTGGGTGGGGCAAGCAGGTGTTACAGGAAAAAGCCGGTGCAGAGGGGCAGCAGCAGCGAGGCAAAATCCTTGAGGACGTGCCGGAGCGTCTTGAGCGATTTGGTGATGTGGTACTCCACCGCCTTTTCCGAAATGTTGAGTTCGGTGGCTATCTCGTGCGTGGACCGGTTTTCAAAGCGGCTCAGCCTAAAAACCTGCTGCGACTTTTCGGACAGTGTTGACAGGCCATTGTCCAGGGCCGAGTTCAGCTCGTTCAGCGCAACCGTTTCTTCGGTGTGGCAATCGTGCAGAACGGGGAGGTGCTTTTGGTAATCCAAGTATTTCTGGGCCACCACCTGCGATTCGTAGTGCCTGATGACCGCATTCTTGACGGATGTGAGGAGGTAGTTTTCCAGTTGGCTTATTTCCAGTTTGCCACGCTTGTTCCAAAGGTTCACAAACAGGTTCTGCACCAGTTCCTCCGCAATCTCCTTCGATTTGGTTTTGCGGTAGGCCGCCATGAACAGTTTGTGCCAGTAACTTTTGTAAATCTGCGCAAATGCCTCCTCATCGCCTTCACGCAAGCCCGCAATGAGTTGCGAGTCGCTCCATTCTTTCCTGTCCGACCGGTAGAAGAAATTCATGTTCTTTGAAGGTTTCTGATGGCAACCGCTTTTGGATTTCACGCAACGGAACCTTTTTGGGGCTGGCTTTGCCGCTTTACCGCGCAAGGGCGGCCTGCAACTGCGGCTCTTGACAAAGTTACATTATAAATAATTTTAATGCACTATATGTTTTGGGATTCCGCGAATTATCTGCGAACGCCATCCGGCGGCCTGCCGGTTTGTAATCATCCCAGTTTTGTTTTTAAAAATAGTATGTTTCAAAAAGCCCAAACCCCATAGCCTTCCCCAATGGCCTCCCCTAAATCACCTCCGAAAGAGGGGTTTTTTTTAAAGAGGCGGGTTTTGGCTTTTGAAAACATACTATTTTTTGTTCTCCCTCTCCTTCGGGGAGGGCCGGGGTGGGGCTTTCCTCTTCGGGGCTGCCGGTGGGGGCGGCTACTGCATTGCCTGGGCAAGGTGATCGGTTATTTCCGCCAGCCGGTCCGGATGAAACCAGCGGTACTGGGCATCACGGCTGAAAAATGTGAGCTGGCGCTTGGCGTAGCGGCGCGTGTTTTGCTGGATCAGGCGCGTCATTTCGGCATGGCCATACGCGCCGTCCAAGTAGTCGAACACTTCCCGGTAGCCCACTGTTTGCAGGGCGTTGCGGTGGCGGTGGGGCAGCAGTCCGCGTACTTCGTCCACCAGCCCGTTTTCCAGCATTTGATTCACCCGCACGTTGATGCGACCGTAAAGTTCGTCGCGGTCTCGGTTCAGCCCGATTTTGATGGTGCGGAACGGACGTTGAGCGGGCAGGTTCTGCCGGAACGACGAATACGGCCGACCTGACGACAGGCAGACTTCCAACGCCCGGATGATGCGCTGCGGATTGGCGCGATTCACCGTTTGCCCGTATGCCGGGTCAAGCGTGTCTAATTGCGTGAGCAGCGGCGCAAGTCCTTGGTTGTCAGCGGTTTCCATGAGTTGCTGCCGGATGGACGGGTCGGCACCGGGAATATCGTCCATGCCATCGGTCAGCGTTTTCACGTACAGCGTGGAGCCGCCCGCCACAAGGCAGGTTTGGTGTCTTGAAAAGATACTATTTTGCAGCAGTGCCAGCGCATCGCGTTCAAACAATCCGGCGTTGTAAATTTCCGTAACGGAGTGTGAATCAATGAAATGGTGCGCCACCCCGCCCCGCTCGGCAAGGGTGGGCTTGGCCGTGCCAAGGGTCATTTCGCGGTAGAACTGCCGCGAATCGGCGGAGATGATTTCGGTGCCGAGCTGCCGGGCCAGCCGCACGCACAATTCGGTTTTGCCCACGGCGGTGGGCCCGGCAATGACAATGAGGGTTTTGGCTGCTGGCATAATCGGATGGTTGCAAAACGGGCGGCGGATTTTTTCACGGGAAAATTTGTTACTTTTAGCATCGCCCGGATGTGGCGCAACCTTTGGCGAAGTTCCGGGCCTTGCCAAGGGCAATCAGGGGTTTGGGGTTTTGGAAACCTGCCTGCCGGACAGGCAGGGATACTATTTTCAACCCTGGTGTTTTCGGGCCGCAACCCACAATAATAAAGACGTACCACATGGAATCGGTGAACCGACAGGAGAAAATGGAATTGCTGCGCGAAGTGGAGCAGTTGAAGGCCAGAATAGCCCGCTACGAGAAACCGAGCCAGCCCTTGCTGGGCGAAGCGGGCAATTATGCGCAGAAAATAGCGTATAACCAACTGTTTCACAACCCGATCCGCAGCAACGAGTTTGATGGCAATGCCTATGATGGCACCGCACTGATGATGATTTTTGACCGGACAGGCGATTTTTTGGATGTGAACCGCATGGCCTTGCACTGGTTCCGGCTCACGAAGGAGGATTTAATTGGCCGTTCGGCACGGGTTTTTTGCGGTGCCAACGGCTTTGATTTCGACGCGCTTCTGGATTTGCTGAACCGGGTCTGGCACGACGAGGAGCCGGTGATTGAACGCGAGGTGGACACCGCCGATGGCGTGGCCGTGCTGCTGGAGATCACTTTCAGGAAGGCTTTTTATCTGGGCCGCGAAGCCATCATTGCCTACGCGCGAGACATCACCGCCTTCAAGCTGGCCGAGCAGGAGCGGCAGCGGCAGGTGGTGCAGCGCGATGCCAAGGAACAGTTCCTGAAAACGCTGGAGAAAGTGAACTTGGTCTGTTTCCGCATTGAAAAGGACGAGACGGTTTCGTTCTGCAATGATTTTTTGCTGCAAGTGACGGGTTGGGAGCGGGAGGAAATCCTGGGCAGGAATTTTTTCGAGGTTTTCATCGCCGCCCCCGACCGGGTTTCGCGTCGGCAGGAATTTGCGCGGGCACTGGCCAACGGCGGCTTCTTCGAAATTACCGAACGCAGCCTGCTCGGCAAGGACGGCCATCCGCACTACATCCAGTTCAGTTCGGTGGTGCTTGACACGCAGCAGGGCGAAATATCGTCCATCACGCGCGTGGGCGAAGACATTACCAACAAGAAAAAGGTGGCTTCGGCACTGGCCCGCACCCACGCCCAGTTGCAAGACCTGTTCGACAATGCCAACGACCTGATCCAGATCATTTCACTGAAGGGCGGCGTGCTGTTTGTGAACCGGGCTTGGAAGGAAAAGCTGGGCTACAGCGGCAGCGAGGTGGAACACCTTAACATCCGCGACTTGGTGCATCCCGAACACCTGAAAGGCACGCTGCAAAAATTTGACCGGATACTGAAAGGCGAGAAAATATACAAGTTCCAGACGGTTTTCAAGAGCAAGTCCGGGCAGGATATTTATTTGGCGGGTAGTGTGAGTTGCAAATACGAGGCGGGCAACGCCACCGCCTTCCGGTGCATACTCTACGACACCACCGACCGCATCCGCGCCGAACGCGCCCAGAACCTGTATTACAGCATTGCCAGCCTGGCCTCCAAGAGCGGCAGCCTCGAAAAACTGTACCAAGACATTCACAAGGAACTGGGAAAAGTGATTGACGTGCGGAATTTCTACATCACGCTCTATAACCAGGAACGCAATTTCCTGTATTTTCCCTATTACGTGGATGAGGACGCGAACCAGGAATTGCGCGTGACGCAGCGGCGCGTGGGCAGCGGGCTTACCGAGTTCGCGATGTTCTACAACAAGCCGCTTTTCCTGTACGAGGACCAGATTTTGCAGTTGGCCGACGAACACAACCTGGATCTTTTCGGCAAGACACCCAAAGTGTGGCTGGGCGTGCCGCTGAAAATCGAAAACCGCATCACGGGCATCATCGGTGTCAAGTCATACGACGGCACGCACACCTACAGCATCCGTGACTTGGAACTGCTCGATTTCATTTCCGGGCAGATTGCCCTGGCCATCGAACGCAAGCAGAGCGAGGAAAAACTCTACAAGCAGACCGCGCAACTCAACGCCGTATTTGAAAGTGGCTCGCACCTGATGTGGTCGGTGAACAAGCGGCTGTACCTGACTTCGTTTAACAGCAACTTTGCCGACAGCTACGAGTCGCGTTTCGGTTTCCGGCCCGTGATCGGGGTCAATACCGATAAGGTGCGTTCAGAGTTCATGCGGGCGGGCAACTATGCCAACTGGGAGAAACGCTACCGGCAGGCATTGCAAGGCGTGCCGCAGTACTTTGAAACCCAATTGCATACCCATGACAATGAGCATTCGTGGCGCGAGGTTTACCTGAATCCGATTTACTCGCAAGACGGCACCATCGGGGAGATTTCGGCCATCGCGCACGACATTACTGAGAAGAAAAGGTCGGGGACGGCACTAGTGGAAAGCGAAAAGAAATTCCGCAGCATTTTTGAATCCTTCCAAGACATATACTACCGTTCCGACCTGCGCGGCGTGATCCGCATGATATCGCCCTCGGCCTACGAGGTGGGCGGCTACGACGGGGGTGAGATCATCGGGCACAACATCACCGATTTTTTCATTGACAAGGGCAAAAGCTACCACAACTACCGGCGGCTTCGGCAAGCGGGCAGTGCCAAAAACATTGAGGTGGGTTTCACCACCAAGTCGGGTGGCGAAGTGCAGTTCCTGCTCAACGTCCGCCTGATTCATGACGGCAACGGCGTGCCGATTGAAATAGAAGGCGTGGCACGCGACATCACCGAACGCAAGCAAAGCGAGGGCGAACTGCTGAAAGCCAAGGACATCGCCGAAAAATCGCTCAAGGTAAAGGAGCGTTTCTTGGCCAACATGAGCCACGAAATCCGCACGCCCATGAACGGCGTGATGGGCATGATTGACGTGCTCAACGACACGCCGCTCGACCGCAAGCAGAAAAGCTACGTACAAACCATCAAGAAATCGTCGGAGACGCTGCTCACTATCCTCAACGATATTTTGGACCTGTCCAAGATAGAAGCGGGCAAAATGGAACTGCATCCGCTGCCGCTTTCGCTACGCGCCACCATCGAAAAACTCAATGCCCTCTACAGCCAGCAGGCAGCGGCCAAGCAAAACCAACTGGGTTTCCAAATCGAGCCCGACGTGCCCGAATTCATCATTGCCGACGAAACGCGGCTGCTGCAAATATTGTCCAACCTGACTTCCAACGCGCTGAAATTCACCGAGCAAGGTCGTGTTTCCATCGGCATTTCGCTGGGCGAAAGCCGGGGCAAAACAAAGGTAATCCGCGTGGCGGTCACCGATACGGGCATCGGCATCTCCACCGAAAACCTGCCGCTGCTATTCAACGCGTTCAACCAATTGGACAGCTCCTCAACCAAGGCTTATGGCGGCACGGGCTTGGGGCTGGCCATCTCCAAGGAACTGGCGCGCATGATGGGCGGCGATATCGGCGTGGATTCGCAACCGGGCCGGGGCAGCACGTTCTGGTTCACTTTCAAGGCCAAGGCCACGCGTACCGGTCCGCTAGATTTGCCGCTGGCCGAAGCCGAGTTCAAGGCCGGCGACTCGTTCAATGGCCGGCGGCCCCTGATTCTGCTCACCGACGACAATGCCGTGAACCGCACCGTGGCCAGTGAAATACTGCTCAGGTCGGGCTGCCGCGTCGAGCTTGCCGAAAATGGCTTTGCCGCCGTTGAAAAAATGCGCAAAGCCGGTAAAAACGGACGCAATGCCAAATACGACCTGATTTTGATGGACATCCAGATGCCCGACATGGACGGCGTGGAGGCTATGCGGCGCATCCGCAGCCTGAACCTTGCTGCCCTGCCGCCCATCATCGCTATGACCGCCTACTCCATGCGCGAAGACCGCGAGAAATTCCTGAGCCAAGGCATGGACGACTACATTGCCAAGCCCATCCGCGCGGCGGCGTTGATCCATAAAGTGAAGGAATGGATTTTTTCCAGTGAGGTAACGGGCAGCTTGGAAACGAAAGTGCGGAATGCGGAACCGGAAAATAGTATCTTTGGAAAAGCCCAAACCCCGGACTTCGGAACCGCATCTGTGGAAATAGTATCCCCGGAAAACGCCAAACCTCCGGCTCCGGAAAGTGTGGCGGCATTCCAAATCCTGAACCCGGAAGTGGTGGCGCAGTTGCGCAAATACGGCGGCGATGAAATGGTGAACTCCGCGCTGGAGGAATTTGTGGACGAGGCACGCCAGCAAATAACCGAAAGCCTCGGCAGTGTGCCCCCGCGCGACAACCCGAAGATAATGAGTAACTTGCACACGCTCAAGGGCAATGCCGGAACGCTGGGTGCCGAGCGGATTTCGGAACTGGCACGCCACGCCGAAACCCGGCTCAAAGCGGGCGGCACATCGGATTTGCAAGAAAACCTTTGCGCCATTCAACAGGAAATTGAGATATTTGGGCTGTCGTACCGCCAAATGGTTGCGCCGGTAACCGCCAACGCCTGACCATGGCGGCATTGCCCGGTTCATCCGCCACTTTTCATTCTTCATCCTCCCTTTTCCATTTTGCCCATGGCCACCAACAAAAAAGTACTCATTGCCGAAGACAGTTCGGTGATCCAGAACCTGACCAAGAAAATCCTCCAGTTCCAGAATTTCGAGATTTCGTCCGTCAAAAACGGCGAGCAGGTGCTTGAAATACTGAAGCAGGAGGATTTTGACATACTGTTGCTCGACATCAATATGCCCGTCATGGACGGCATGGAATGCGCACGGCAAGTCCGCGCCCTGCCCGATGCCGCCAAGGCCAACATCCCGATTGTGGCCATCACCGGCAATGCCAAAAACTATTCGATGGAGGATTTCCAAGCCGTGGGTATCAACGAATACCTGCCCAAACCGCTCAATTTCGACCATTTGGTTGAGATGGTGAAAAAACTCACGAGCTGAACGGATAAGAAGAATGGCCGGTTGCCGGATGGCCGGGGTTTGGGCTTTTCAAAGAATACTATTTTGCGGCAGCCATTCACCCATCCGACAACCAACCATTCTTCCGCCCATGAAATACACGCCCCAGTTCCTGTCCAAGATTGAAGACATATTTGCCGAATCGGATTATATGCTGCGCTACGAAAAAGGAAATTTCAAGACCGGATGGTGCGTGCTGAAAGATGTCAAGGTGGTGGTTGTCAATAAGTTCCTGCCGCTGGAAGGCCGCATCAACAGCGTGGCCGAAATCCTGAAAACGCTGGAACTGAACACCGAAAAAATGACCGAAAAAAGCCTGAAACTCTATGCGGAAATAGCGAATGAAAGAATGAGGGAGTTGCAGAATGAATGAACGCGGCGGCACCGAATTCAATTTGCCGCGCCATTAAGCCTTCGCGCTGGCGTTTCATTTACTCATTCCATCATTCAAAATTCCCCATTGTCCATGCGCGTCACATTGTTGGGTACGGGTACATCGCAGGGCGTGCCCGTGATCGGGTGCGATTGCGAGGTATGCCGCTCCGTGGATTTTCGCGACCAACGCCTCCGCGCCTCCATCCACATACAAACCGAAACGGCCAGCATTGTCATTGACACTGGCCCCGATTTCCGCCAGCAGATGCTCCGTAACCGCATCCTGACGCTTGATGCGGTGCTTTTCACGCATGAACACAAGGATCATACGGCGGGCCTGGACGATATCCGCGCCTATAATTTCCGCCAGAACCGCGATATGCCCATCTTTGGCCGCAAATCGGTGCTGGATACGCTCAAACGCGATTTTGCCTATGCCTTTTCCGAATACAAATACCCCGGCATCCCGCAGATGCAACTGCACGAAATCAACGGGCAGCCGTTTGGCGTGGCCGGGCTTACCGTTGTCCCGATTCAAGTGATGCACTATAAACTGCCCGTGCTGGGGTTCCGCACCGGCGATTTTTCGTACATTACCGATGCCAACCATATTGACGGTGCGGAACTGGACAAAATCCGTGGCTCACGGGTCATTGTCTTTGATGCCTTGCAACAGGAGCCGCACATTTCGCATTTCACGCTGGCGCAGGCCGTTGAGATTCTGACCGACTTGCAGCCCGAACGCGCATACCTGACGCACATCAGCCACCGCATGGGGCTGCACCGTGAAATAAACCGGACACTGCCGCCGTTTATCCAATTGGGCTACGACGGGCAACGGATAGAGATATGAGTTCAGCCCAACGGTGGGCATACAGCAAAAAACACCGGCAATTTTCGGGCTGCGTGGCAGGTATAAATACAGGTGGCTGCATCCCGGACAGGAAAATAGTATCTTTCAAAACCGCGAAACCCCCGGTGCACGTACAGCGACTGCCAATCAATTCAATAAGTTTAAAGTCAATACAGTTCGATTATTTGTCCATTCAACCATTTAACAACCCGACCCAATGAAAAAGCTGACATCCATTGCCCTGCTGCTGTTTGTATTTGCCATCGCCCACGGCCAGAACCCGCCCAAAAGCCCGCGCATCACCGCCGACAGCAAGTTCATGAAAGTGACCTACGGGCAACCCTCCAAACGCGACCGGGTGATTTTCGGACCACAAGGCCTGGAGCCTTACGGCAAAGTATGGCGCACCGGAGCCAACCAAGCCACCGAAATCACGCTGCTTAAAGACGGCAAATTCGGCGGCAAAGCCGTGAAAGCGGGCACGTACACACTGTTCACCATTCCCGAAGAAAAAGAGTGGACGGTTATGCTGAACAGCCAGACCGGCCAGTTCGGCGCGTTTGAATACGACAAGTACAAAAGCAAGAACGTGGCCGAAGTGAAAGTGGCGGCCAAGAAACTGCCCGCCGTTGTTGAAAAACTCACCATCACGCCCAGCGATAAGGCCCTGAAAATAGAGTGGGACCAAACCAGCGTGTCCGTTCCGGTAAGCTTTTAGGAAATAGTATCTTCCAGAAACGCCAAACCCCCGCTGTGTGAGCAGCCGGGGTTTGGTGTTTTGCGGGTGGTTTACAAACCTTTCCGGGGTGGCTTTTTGCGGATGCAAGGCGGGTTTTGTTTCGCGGCGGTTGCAATCGGTTTTCAAAACGTGCGTTTCCTTACACGGCGCAACAGTTGGTTTGCGGATTTTCCGGGCGGAAAAGGTGTAGTTTCGGAGAAAAACCGCTTCCGTATCAAAATGAAAACAATGATTTCCCGTTTCCAAGAAACGACCAAGCCGTTTCACATGAACATACACAAGCGAACCATCAATGTTTTTTTGCTGCTGGCCGTGCTGCTGGGCACCGGGGCGTGCCGCTTTCCGCGCTGCCCCATGGACAACTGCCATATCCGCATGAAGCACCGGCATCCGTCGGCCATGGGCAAGGGCGGCGAGGCCCCGCTGGTGTACGATGTCAATGCCGGCCCCGAAGCCAACATGGGCAAGGTGTACCGGGGAACCCCGTGGTGGCAGACTTTCCGCGACGACAAGGTGAATCCGGGCCGCAAGAAACACATGCGCACGCGCACCAAAGATCCCAAGATTGCGCAAGGCTACAAGCCCGGTTTCAAGTATAAGCACAAGGATACCAAGCCTTGGGCCGAACGGATGGCCAAATACAAGAAAAAGAGGATTGCGGATGAGGAGAAGTCCGCCAGAAAGGAAAGCCGGAAGGGCGGCAAGGAACAGGGAACGGCCGAGGAACAGACGGAAATGGACCGGCAAATAGAGCAGGCGGAAAAGGGCGCGGCCCCCAAAGTGGATGCGCCGGAAACGGAAAAGGAACCCGCCGGAAAACCGGAAAAAAAATCGCGCCGGGAGAAAAAATCCAAGAAGAAAAAGGAGGAAAAGCCGGTGGAGGCCGAAGAGGAAAAAGAAGGCTTCTGAAACCGGGCGACTGCCAAGTGACAAGGCGGGTTTGGCGTTTTGAAAATTGCAAATCCCGATGAAAGCGGGAGATACTGTTTTTGAAAATCCCGGTTTGCGTGGCCACCAGAACCTGTTGCAGAAACCCGTGCCACAACGCACGGGTTTTTTCATGGATGAGGGTCGGTTTTCCCGCAAAATACCACCCATGTTAGTATTTTAGCCATATTACGCGTAAATTGCAGGGATTTTGCAGCGAAAGGAAAAACAACGGATTGACCCCTGAACCAGACCATGAATACAGCCCACGAAAACATCATTTCCATTGCCATTGAAGACGAGATGCGCGGGGCCTACATTGACTATTCAATGTCGGTCATTATTTCGCGTGCCCTGCCCGATGCCCGCGACGGCCTCAAGCCCGTACACCGCCGGGTGCTGTTCGGCATGGTTGAGCTGGGCGTGAACTACAACAAGGCGCACAAGAAATCGGCCCGTATCGTGGGCGAGATCATGGGTAAGTACCACCCGCACGGCGACGCCTCGGTGTATGACACCATGGTGCGCATGGCCCAGGACTGGAGCCTGCGCTATCCGCTGGTGGACGGGCAGGGAAATTTTGGCTCGGTGGACGGCGACTCGCCGGCGGCGATGCGCTACACCGAAGCCCGCCTCAAGCGCATCGCCGAGGAACTGCTGACCGATATCTACAAGGAAACCGTTGACTTTCGGCCCAACTTCGACGACTCGCTCGAAGAACCGACGGTGCTGCCCGCCAAACTGCCCAACCTGCTCATCAACGGCTCGTCGGGCATTGCCGTGGGCATGGCCACCAACATGGCCCCCCACAACCTGACCGAAGTGTGCGAGGGCATTGCCGCCTACATCGCGAACCCCGACATTACGGTGCAGGAGCTGATGGAATTTGTGAAAGCTCCCGACTTCCCGACGGGCGGCACTATTTACGGCTACCAAGGCGTGAAATTGGCTCTGGAAACGGGCCGGGGCCGCGTGGTGGTGCGTGCCAAAGCCACCTTCGAGACCACCAAGACCGGACGCGAGCAGATCATCGTGACCGAGATACCGTACATGGTCAACAAGGCCGACATGATCAAGAAAACGGCGGACTTGGTGAATGAAAAGAAAATGGAGGGCATCTCCGACATACGCGACGAATCGGACCGCGACGGGATGCGCATTGTGTACGAACTCAAACGCGATTCGGTGCCCAATGTGGTGCTAAACAACCTGTACAAATACACGGCGTTGCAATCGTCGTTCGGGGTAAACAATGTGGCCTTGGTCAAGGGCCGCCCGCACACGCTGAACCTGCGCGACCTGATAAAGATATTCGTGGAACACCGCCACGAAGTGGTGGTGCGGCGCACCCGTTTCGAACTCAAGGAAGCCGAACGGAGGGCGCATATCTTGCAGGGCTTGCTCATGGCACTCGACAACCTGGATGCGGTGATCAAGCTGATCCGCGAATCCAAAGACCCGGACGAAGCCAAAACCAACCTGATGCGCGGCGTGGGCTTCCAGGAAACCAGCGAAGCCTACCGCGCCTTGCTGAACTTGGTGGAACTGGTCAACGTGGAGCAACTCCAGCCCGGCCAGCGGCTGACCGATGTGCAGGCCAAGGCTATTCTTGAACTGCGCCTGCAACGCCTGACCGGCCTGGAACGCGACAAGATTGTGAAGGAGTTTGAGGAGGTGGCCGAACTGATCAAGCACTTGCAGACGATATTGGCCGACGAGAGCCTGCGGATGCAAATCATCGCCAACGAAGTGCTGGAAATAAAGGAACGCTACGGCGACGCGCGGCGCACGCTGATTGAACATTCCGCCGACGAGTTCACGATGGAAGACATGATTGCCGACGAGGAAATGGTGATCACCATCACGCACGAAGGCTACATCAAACGCACCTCATCCGATGAGTACCGCACGCAGGGCCGGGGCGGTGTGGGTTCGCGCGGCGTATCCACCAAGGAAGCCGACTTTACGGAACATTTGTTCGTGGCCACCAACCACAACTACGTGATGATTTTCACCGAAAGCGGCAAGGTGTTCTGGCTGAAAGTTTACGAAATACCCGAAAGCGGTAAGACCTCTAAAGGCAGGCCACTCCAAAACCTGATCCAGATAGAATCGGGCGACAAGGTGCGGGCGGTAATCAACGTCAAAACCCTCAGCGACCCGGACTACATTAACAATAATTACCTGGTGATGTGTACCCGCAACGGAACCATCAAGAAAACCACTTTGGAAGCCTATTCGCGGCCGCGCCAAGCGGGCATCAATGCCATCACCATCAACGAGGGCGACCGCCTGCTGGATGTGGCGCTGACCAACGGCTCCAACGAGATTGTGATTGCGGCGCGTTCGGGCATGACCATCCGCTTCAACGAATCGCGGGTGCGGCCCATGGGCCGCACGGCGGCGGGTGTGCGCGGCATTTCGCTCACCGAAACCGACAAAGTGGTGGGCATGGTCTGCCTCAACCGCGACGATGCCCAGTTGCTCGTGGTTTCGGAGAAAGGCTACGGCAAACGATCCGATGTAAGCGACTACCGCATCACCAACCGGGGCGGCAAGGGCGTGAAAACACTGAACATTACCGGCAAGACCGGCCACTTGGTGGCAATCAAGGAAGTGACCGATTCCGATGACCTGATGATCATCAACAAATCGGGCATCACCATCCGCATGGAAGTGGCCGAACTGCGCGTGATGGGCCGCAACACGCAGGGTGTGCGCCTGATACGCCTCAGCGAAGACGATGAGATATCGTCGGTGGCCAAGATTGAGATGATGGAAGACATTGTGAAGATACTGGACGAAACGGTTGATTCCATCCCGGAAGCGGACACCGAAGTTTCGGCAGGTTCCACAACAGGTTTGGAATGATATTTGCCCACACTCTGGCAGGTTTGGTGTTTTTGAAAGCTGAAAGCCCCGTCTTTAGCGGGGATACTATTTTGCCTCATAGCCTCTGAAGGAGAGAGGCTGTCGGGTTTCGCCTTTTCAAAAGATACTATTTCAAGATGCCAATCCAAACGTGAAATGTTCAGATAATCCCTGATTTAGGGTTTTTTGCTCCCCCTAGGGGTTGGGGGCTAACTTATTGAGCCAGCATACGTAGAAACCCTGCACACCGATAAATCATCCACTTGCAAACCGTTTAATCAACTCTCACAATCATGAAAAAGATTTTTGTAATCTGCCTGTTCCAATTCACCGCCATTGGCGCGTTTGCCCAAGCGGGTGCGGCCAGTGCCTCCCTGCAAGCCGGCAAACTGGATGATGCCAAAAACCAGATTGATAAGGCCATCACCAACGAGAAGCAAGCCGCCAAGGCCAGCACTTGGATATACCGGGGCGACATTTACCGCGACATCGCCAACAGTCAATTGCCCATTTACAGCGCATTAGACACCAACGCCGTGCAGGTGGCTTACGATGCTTACAAGAAAGCCGCCAGCCTCGACCCCAAGAAGGCCGAGGAAGCCAACAAGAAAATCACCGAATTGCAGCCGACCATCATGAATACGGCGGTTAAGAGATACCAGAACAAGCAGATGGAGCCGGCCGCCAAATATGCCGACATGGCACGGATGATAAACCCGAAAGACACGCTGGCCGCATTGGTATCTGGCATTGCCTACCAGACGATGCAAAACAACGACAAGGCTCTGGAATCGTTCCAGTCGCTGATTGACATCGGCACCAACGACCCGTCCATTTACTTGACGGTGTACCAGATGCAACGCAACGCGAAAAACAACGACAAGGCGTTGGAAGTGCTGAAAAAAGGCATCGCCAAGTTTCCCAACAGCAAGGACATGAAGCAGCAGGAATTCAACCTGTACTTGGAAACCGGGAAATCGCAGGAAGCCATCACCA
>JAYWIH010000062.1:0-62076 GCA_043789005.1 Sphingobacteriales bacterium | reverse complement strand
TCTTTCTGGACAGTTTGAGTTTCAGGCATGGGTTTCTCAGTCCGGTCGGCAACCAAGGCTGGTACAGGCAGGGCGTGGAGATGCCCTTGTTCGATCAGCAAGCCATTGAAACGATGGCGATGGTACTCATGTACCTCAAGGCTTACCAAGCCACGCACGAACCCGAATTCATCGAGAAGATGTTTGTCAGCTACCAGTGGTTTCTGGGCGAAAACATCCTGCGGGTACCCTTGTATGACCAGGAAACCAAAGGATGCTGCGACGGCCTGCAACAAACGGCCATCAACCGCAACCAAGGAGCCGAAAGCACGCTGGCCTACCTGATTTCGCATCTCACCGTGCTGAAAGCCTTGGAACTGGAGTATGAATATGACCACGCGGGCGAGGAATCGGTCGCTGCCGAATGAGGGTTGCCATCTTGGCTCCCGTTGCGTGGCGAACCCCGCCCCGGCACTACGGCCCTTGGGAGCAGGTGGCTTCCAACGTAGCCGAAGGCTTGGTGGCTGCGGGCATGGATGTCACGTTGTTTGCCGCTGCCGATTCCATTACCGGCGGCAAGCTGGATGCAGTGGTGAAAAAGGGTTATGAGGAAGACCGCGAGCAGGATGCCAAGGTTTTGGAATGCCTGCACATCAGTAACCTGATGGAAAAAGCGGAAGAGTTCGATGTCATCCACAATCATTTCGACTTCCTGCCGCTCACGTATTCCAAATTGATCCGTACGCCCATGGTGACGACCATCCATGGGTTTTCGTCGCCGAGGATTATCCCGGTCTATGAGAAATATGCCGCCAATTCACATTATGTGTCCATCAGCCACGCCGACCGCAGTCCCCGGCTGCCGTACGTAGCCACGGTGTACAACGGGCTTCGCACGGCAGACTTCACATTTACCGGGCAGCCGGAAGATTACCTGTTGTTTTTGGGTCGCATCCATCCGCACAAAGGCACGGCCGAAGCCATTGAAATTGCCCGGCAAAGCCAAAAACGGCTGTTGATTGCGGGCATTATTCAGGATCAGGCGTATTTCCAAGAGAAAGTACAACCTTTGTTAAATGATGAGATTGTATTCTTGGGCCACGTTGGGCCTGAGCAACGGAACCGGCTGCTGGGCAACGCATCCGCCCTGCTGCATCCCATCCATTTCGACGAACCCTTTGGCCTGAGTGTTGCCGAAGCCATGCTTTGCGGCACGCCGGTCATCGCTTTCAACCGGGGAGCCATGCCCGAACTGATACGCCACAACCAAACCGGCTTTTTGGCCGACAATGTAAGCCAAGCCGTGGAGGCAGTCGGACAGATAAGCCGGATCAACCGTTTTGATTGCCGTTCATGGGCGGAAACCAATTTTTCGCAACAGAAAATGGTGGCCGATTATCTGGCTGTTTATCGGCAAGTACTAAACCGATAGAAGACTTGTCCAAGAGCTTGTCAAGCAAGGATTGCACATCAACCGTCACAAACGAGGAACAATAGTCAGACAATCCGTAGGGGATGACCAATTTGCCGTTATGGATGATGGAGCCGCACGAATACAGCACGTTGGGCACGTAGCCTTCCCTTTCCTCCTTGTTGGGCATCAGCAGCGGCTCACTCAAACGGCCTATTTCCACCGAGGGGTCATTCAAGTCGAGCAGGCTCACACCAATGCAGTACCGCCGCATCGGCCCCACGCCGTGCGTAATCACCAGCCAGCCGTGTTCGGTTTCGATGGGCGAGCCGCAATTGCCTATCTGGATGAATTCCCAAGAATATTCGGGTTCCTGCATCTGGATCGGGTTTTCCCACACATTGATGTTGCTGGA
Source organism: Sphingobacteriales bacterium (assembly GCA_043789005.1). Taxonomy (GTDB): domain Bacteria; phylum Bacteroidota; class Bacteroidia; order Cytophagales; family 172606-1; genus Xanthocytophaga. The sequence goes on along the minus strand of JAYWIH010000062.1, from coordinate 60,271 downwards.
ATACATGATGTAATTGCTCCAGCCATCAATCCGCGACATCATGACAAACTTGCCGTCAATCTTCCGTGGAAAAAGTGCCAGGTTCTTGTTGTGCGCCCCGGCACCATATAGTGGCATGACCCGGAAATTATAGAAATCACGGGTTCTGAGCAGCTTGGGCGAAATGTTCACCCCGTCAAAAGCCGTGTAAGTGGCATAGTAAACAATGCGTCCGTCATCTTCGGTGAAGCGCACGAACCGGGCATCCTCAACGCCCTTGCTCTCAAACTCGGAAACGGGGAAAATGACCCGGTCTGATATGTCGGTATCCAGCGAAAACGTCAGTTCATAGTACGCATCCGCCAGCCAGAGAAGCTTTTCATATTCATGCTTCAAAACACTGTCTGGCTGTGAGTTGCGCGCCTCCGCCACCGTTTTCCGGAACACGGCGTAGTCAAAATTCTCGGCCAGTTGCCCTTGCACTTCCTGCAACACCTGCGCATGGACGGGAGTAGTGAAGGCATTGTCGAAAAACGTTTTTTTGTTGTACACCGTGCCAAGTACTGTTTCGGCCTCATCAATGTAATTGCCGGCTGGCAACACGTGGATATTCGTATCCTTGTCCAGCAAGGCGCGGCGAAACACAATGGACGAAATATGGCCTTCGCCAACCGCCCTGAAACTGATGATGATCCGTTTTTCGCCTATTTCCAGTTCCGACTGGTCCGGGTCTTCCACGATGGACGGATTGAAAAACGCTGCCGACTCAATGGAATATTCATGCGTGAAATAAGAACCCAGCAGCAGTTTGCGGTAAGGATCCATTGCGTCAAAATCAAGTCCCATTTCCGGGAACAGGTACTTCAGTTTGTTGCAATGCCGGTTTAGTACACGGGTGATGTTGCGGTGTCTTTTGGAATATTCCTGCAAAATGGGCGAAATGACACTGAAAACCTCCTTGTCGGTAAGGTTCATGACGCGGCCGATAACGTGCTTGGCCCGCTCGTCGCCATTGAAAAAGAAGCGGGCAATCACCCGCTTCATGTCTGGATAAACTTTTACGGATTCTCGTTCAATGGAAACTCGCATGGATTTCAGTTAAAAAGATGTGGAAAAATCAGGCGGAAACGCCTTCGCTGGCTGTGGCAAGTATGCTGGCCGGTACGGCTGGAAATCGTGCCGTTGGTAATTTCGTGGAAGGTAGGTTAATTTTTGGTGGCAGTCTTGCACCGCCAAACGCCAAGCCCAATCCTGTGTTCCCGTCCATGTATGTTAACGCCCTGATTGTCAGATTGTGTATGCAAACTTTCACTTTGCCGGTTTCAGCCACCGGGTTGTTGGCTGCCCCGCCAGCAAGAGGGGTTTGGGCTTCTGGAAAGATACTATTTTCTGGAACGCAGGTCAGACACTGTGTGTCAGACCGGAGGTGGAAATCGGCGTTTGCAAAGGTCAGGCGGGTTTGGCCTTTTTGAAAGATACTATTTTCAAAAAGCCGATATTTTCGCCGGACTTCCTATGTTTGCAGCCCACCCAAACATTCCCGCCGGGCCCACCGTTTTTGCAATGACCAAAGCCGAACTTTTCCGCAATATCCGAGCCAAGCAATCATACCTCTGCGTGGGCTTGGATACGGACATCCGCAAGATCCCCGCGCACCTGCACCGCGCCGCCGATCCGGTGTTTGAATTCAACCGCCAAATCATTGACGCAACCGCCGACTGGTGCGTGGCCTACAAGCCCAACACCGCCTTTTACGAGGCATCGGGCGCGAAAGGCTGGGAAAGCCTGCAAAAAACCATCGAATACATTCCCAAAACGCATTTCACCATTGCCGATGCCAAGCGCGGCGACATCGGCAACACGTCGGGCTTGTATGCGCGGGCGTTTTTTGAGCAGATGGATTTTGATGCCATTACCGTGGCCCCGTACATGGGCAGCGACTCGGTGCTGCCGTTTCTGGAATTTGCGGGCAAATGGGTGGTTTTGCTGGCCTTGACCTCCAATGCGGGCAGTGCGGATTTCCAGCGGGTGCTGACCAATTGCGAATTGTTTTACCGGCCGGAGGAAAATCCGGCACTAGCCGAAGGCGCATACGTGTTTAACAGTGATACCAAAACTCTTTTCCAGCAAGTCATTGAAACCTCTCAAATGTGGGCCGGCGTCGAACGGATGATGTACGTAGTGGGCGCAACGCACACCGACGATTTTGCCCGCATCCGCCAATGGGTTCCGGCGCATTTCCTGCTTGTGCCGGGCGTGGGCGCGCAGGGCGGCGACTTGGCGGCAATTTCCGAAGCGGGCATGAATGCCGAATGCGGACTTTTGGTAAATGCCTCGCGGTCAATACTGTACGCCTCGGATGGCAATGACTTTGCCGCCAAGGCCACCGCTGAAACCCGCAAGCTGCAACAACAAATGGCGGCACTGCTGGACAAATATTGTGTCTGATCGATTCGCCAAAATAGTATCTTTCAAAAACACCAAACCCCCCATGCAACTGCCCTATCTCACGCCCGAAGCCATACGTACATTCATCCGCACCGCCCTTGCCGAAGACATCGGCACCGGTGACCACTCAACGCTGGCCGCCGTGCCCGCCGATGCCCTGCGCCAAGCGCGGTTGCTTATCAAGGACAGCGGCATTCTGGCAGGCATGGAGCTGGCCGTAATGATTTTCCATGAAGTGGATGCCAGCCTGCACGTCAACTGCCTGCTTGCCGATGGTGCGGCCGTGCAATACGGCGACATCGGCCTGACGGTCAGCGGCAAGGCGCAATCAATCCTGCAAGCCGAACGGCTGGTACTCAACTGTATGCAGCGCATGAGCGGCATTGCCACCGGCACGCACCGGCTGGTGCAAATGATTGCCCACACCAAAGCCCGCCTGCTCGACACGCGCAAGACCACGCCCAACTTCCGCCTGCCCGAAAAATGGGCCGTTGCCATTGGCGGCGGCACCAACCACCGCTTCGGGTTGTACGACATGGTGGTGCTCAAGGACAACCACAACGACTACGCGGGCGGCATAACGCAAGCCATCACGGCAACGCACAAATACCTGAAAGAGAAAGGTTTGGACTTGCAAATCGTGGTGGAAACGCGCAACCTGCACGAAATTGAACTGCTGCTGCAAACGGGCGGCATCACGCGCATCATGCTCGACAATATGCCGCCCGAACTAATGCGCGAGGCAATTGCGCTGATCAATGGCCGCTTCCCGACCGAAGCCTCGGGCGGCATTACCGAACGCACCATTGTGGCCGTGGCCGAAACCGGCGTGGATTATATTTCGGTGGGTGCGCTGACGCACTCAATCAAAAGCCTGGATATCAGTTTGAAAGCGTTCTGACTGGTATGTTGCGTGTGGTCATAACTTAAATATTCTATCAGAACTGCATTTGCCATCCATTGTATTCCAAATCCCTCATGTTGCGCGGCATTCTTGACCTGTACGGACTAACCGGGGATACGGTGACCGTCACGCCTTTTGGCACGGGACTCGTCAACCATACGTGGCTTGTGAGTGCGGGCAAAGGCAAATTCATACTGCAGCGAATCAATGACGGCATTTTCAAAAACCCGGCCGATATTGCCCACAACATCCGGTTGATCGGGGAGTATCTTTCCGAACATCATCCCGGTTATCTTTTTGTGATGCCCGAAAAGACAACCGCGCACAAAGACATGGTTCATTTGCCCGCGCAAGGTTATTTCCGCTTGTTTCCTTTTGTCAAGGATTCGCACGCGGTTGAGGTGGTGCATACAACGCAGCAGGCATACAGGGCGGCCCGGCAGTTTGGCCGCTTCAGCAAGTTGCTTTCCGGTTTTCGCGCCGAAAAGTTGCATATTACGCTGCCCGGCTTCCATAACCTGACCATGCGCTACGCGCAATTTGAAAAGGCATTACAGAAAGGCAATCCCCAACGGATTCGCCAGTCGGCGGAAACCATCCGCTACCTGCAAAGCCAACGGAACATTGCCATGACCTACGAAAACGTGTGTGCCGACAGTAGTTTCAGGAAAAGGGTGACCCATCACGACACAAAAATAAGCAATGTGCTGTTTGATGGGCATGGCAACGCACTCTGCGTAATAGACCTTGACACGCTGATGCCGGGCCATTTTATCAGTGATGTCGGCGACATGATGCGCACGTACTTGTGCCCGGTGAGCGAGGAGGAGCAAAACCTTGACATGGTTGAGATAAGGGAAGACTATTTCAAAGCTATTGCGGACGGATACCTGAGTGAAATGGCCGGTGAACTGACGGCAACCGAAAAAAGCCATTTCGTGTATGCGGGCAAATGCATGGTGTATATGCAGGCACTCCGTTTTTTGACCGATTACCTCAGCAATGATGTTTATTACGGCTCCAAATACGAAGGCCACAACCTTGTGAGGGCCAAAAACCAAACGGCGTTGTTGCAAAAACTCATCGCGAAAGAAGTGTTGTTGAGTGCGTTAGTCTGAAATCGTGGATTTTTATGGCGGATGTGAGCCGCCAGATTCCTGTGCGTGTCCTTCCTGTCTACAGTCTGTGGCCGTACAATAATTGATTTCCCGAACAGGTTTGGGCTTTTTGAAACATACTATTTGCGGCAGCCCAATAAGACAGATTCCGATTACAACCATAACCCAACCCTAACCAACCCGGACAATGACAAGCAGAAGAGAATTTTTGGCCAGGAACGCGAAAATCGGCGCGGGCCTTTTGCTGGCATCCGAAATGGGTCTGGCAATGGCTCCACCTCCGGCCGCCAAAGTGCGGCTGGGCTTTATCGGGGTTGGCTCGCGGGGGCTGAACCACCTGCAAAATGCCCTGTCGAGAAACGATGTTTCGGTGACTGCCATTTGCGACATTGACCCGGCCCGGATTACGGAAGCCTTGGACATGGCTGCCAAAGCCGGATACAAAAAGCCGGCCACCTACCAGCAAAACGAGTTTTCGTACTTGGAAATGCTCAAGCGCGGCGACTTGGACGGCGTGATTATCTCCACCCCGTGGGAATGGCACGTGCCCATGGCTGTGGCTGGCATGAAAGCGGGCAAATACGTGGGGCTGGAAGTGCCTTGTGCCATCACCATTGCCGAGTGCTGGGATTTGGTGAATGTTTCGGAGGCCACGGGTATGCCCTGCATGATTCTGGAAAATGTATGCTACCGGCGCGATGTGATGGCCATACTGAACATGGTGCGGCAGGATGTTTTCGGCGAGATTGTTCATTGCCAGTGCGGTTACCAGCACGATTTGCGGGGCATCAAGTTTTCGCCAGGTGCCGAGTTTGGCGGCAAGGGCACCGGCGAGGCGCGTTGGCGAACCCAGCATTCGGTGATGCGCAACGGCGACATCTACCCGACGCACGGCATCGGGCCGATAGCCAATATGCTCAACATCAACCGGGGAAACCGCTTCGTGTCCATCACCTCAACGGCGACAAAATCAAGGGGCCTGCATGAGTATGCCACCAAGGTTGGCGGAAAGGAACACCCCAGCGCCAACACCGGCTTCAAGCTGGGCGACGTGGTGACCTCGGTAATCAAGACGGCCAACGGCGAATCAATCGTGGTGAGCCACGATACCAACCTACCCCGGCCTTATTCGTTGGGTTTCCGGGTGCAGGGAACCAAAGGGATATGGATGAACGATGGCAACACGGTGTACGTGGAAGGCAAAAGCCCGCATGATACTTGGGAACCCGCCGGTGAGTATTACAAAAACCACGACCATCCGCTCTGGAAAACCCATGCAAGCAAGGCCGAAGGCCAAGGGCACGGCGGCATGGATTTCTTTGTGCTGCACGCCTTTGTGGAGTCCGTCAAGCGGAAAGCCCCCACACCTTTGGATGTGTACGATGCCGCAGCGTGGAGTGCCATCAGCCAGCTCTCGGAAGATTCCATTGCCAATGGCGGCGCGCCGCAGATGTTTCCCGATTTCACCAAAGGCCAGTGGATGCACCGCAAACCCGTTTTTGCCTTGGATGGCATCTATTGAAGAGCCGGGTTTGGGCTTTTTGAAACATACTATTTTCGTTTGCTTTCCTAATAGTGCCGGTTTTCATTGCCCGGCGAACACGCGGCCCAATGCGGCGGGCGGGCTTCATTAGAGTTATTATCAATTGATAGACAACGGGTTATGGTTTTCGCCCAACGCTTTCCTAAGCCAACACCGGCCAGAGGCCGCCCGGCGCGGCTTCGCCGCCGGACAGTTGCCACTCGGCAGAGCCAAGCGGCGGTTGTTTCCGGTACAAATACCTGATTTTCAGTTTATAACAACTCTATTCGTTATTTAACCTTTTGCAGCAAATCCATGAATGTGCGTGTTTTGATGTCCCTTGCGGCTTTTGTATTGTCAATGGCGTGTTTGCCAAGTGCGGCCCAAACGCCCCACCGGAAGCTGCTCTACCCGCCCAGCCAGTTAATTGAAAAACTGGAATGGACTTCGGTGCCGCACAAATATCCCGGCACCGCGTCTGATATGCACTGGTGGACGTGGGGCCAAGACGATGCCATTTACACGCTGGAAGACGATGGCGATAATTTTGGCGGACGGTACTGGTATGCCCACATTTTGAAAGTGACCGGCATGCCCCCCAACCACATCGTCACCACGGCAACGGATTTTGAAGGCTATGATTTCAGGCAGAAACTGCCCGAAAAACTATTGCTGCGTTACGTTTGCGGGCTGGTGGCCGTTGATTCGGCGATGTACGTGTGCCTCTACGACTACGATTGGTACCTGCCTTCCAAACCGGTGAATTTCGACTCGCTGTACAAACGCATGAAAGTACACCAGCCCTGGCTCAATGTGGATGCCAGCTTCCAGGAAAAACTCACGTTCATCAACAAATATTCGAAGCACGGGGGCGTGGCGGCCATCATAAAATCTGTTGATGGCGGCAAAACTTGGCTCAACATTCCCGAAGCAGACACGCCGGCCTTTTTCAGCCCTTCTTTTGGTGCACCCGCCTTCCTGACCTTTGGGAAAGGCAACACCGAAACCCCGGCGCACCTTGCCCCGTACGTGTATGCAGTCTCGAATGATGGCAATTGGGCTTCGGGCAGCCATGTGCGGATGGGCAGCGTACACCGCGACAGTGTGATTTACAAAGGTGCATGGCGTTTTTTTGGCGGACTCGACAAATCAAAACAGCCCAAGTGGGTCGGCGGCGAAGCCTTGTCCAAGCCCATATTCACCGATCCCGGCCATGTGGGGCATCCTTCCATCACGTACAACAAGGCACTGAACCGCTATTTTCTGATTATATTCAGCGACGCGGTTCCGCACAAGGAAAATGCGCCGTTAAGCGCGATGGACAAATGGGATGTGGCATCGGAACTGCAGATGTATGAAAGTGAAAACCCTTGGGGGCCGTGGAAAGCCTTCCATTCGGAAAAGCCCTGGGGCGGAAAAAACCACACCAACTATCTGGCACAAATGCCCTCCAAATGGTTCGGCACCGATGGGTTGTCCGGTTCGGTGGTCTTTGCGGGAGACTACACGCGCGACGGCGCACACTACGGTTTCATGACGCAATCGTTCAAACTGACTTTGAAAATGGTCAAATGACCGGCCGGTTGCCACAAACGCGCAAACCCGGCCTTTTGAGCCGGGTTTGCGCGTTTGGAAACATACTATTTTACTTCCGGCCCACAGTGTCTTTTTTCTGGGTTCCGTAAGTGCCGGTCGAATCCTTTTTCATCTTCTTGTCCTTCTTGTTTCCCGAAGGATAGCTTGACGAAGGAGTCTTTTGGGCCGGGGTTGTCGGGGTTGTTTGCGACGGGGTTGTCTGCGCCATGCTGCCAAAAGTCACCGCTACGGCAACGAATGTGGCCAAAATCCAATTTTTTTTCATGATTCAAATGGTTTAGTGGTTTGAAAAAAGACTGTCCAATGGCGTTTCATAACTCATTGATTTACAATCTATTATGTTATACGCGATTAAAAAGCACAAGGTTGTGCAGCTTGTGCATTTTTTGGGTGAGCAAATTGTTGGCAAGCATCCAAAACGCTGACTGTCAGTTTGTTGCCGCATGAAATCCGTGCCGGAAATCTTCCTTTCAAAACGTTTCTTTTTCCTCATTCCTTATCTACCTTTGCAAACACGGGCAGCACCTGTTTTCAAAGCCCGTCGCTGTCGGGTTTTCCAGCCCCGAAATGTAGAAAGGATAGGGTTTCCGGTGGTTCTTGAAATCGTGCAGTTCCGGGTTCTCCGGGTCGGCGACCAGCGGCAGCCGGTCATTCATCCGCCACACCGTTCACTTATCATAACCCATGGCACGCAACCAGAATCCGTTTTTCCGCAACCCGATGGCCCAGCAGCAGGCCGCCCCCGTGCCCGGCGTGAAAACCAAGAAATACCAACTGACCAAGAAAACCTACACCCGCCTGGGCATGGTGCATTTGCTGCGCACACAATGGCGCTGGGCCGCCATACCGCTGGCAATCATTGTCCTGAACGCCATCCTGAACCTGACCGGAGCCTACCGCAATTGGTGGATATACCTGATTGCGCTGCTGGTGGTGGTGGGCTACGGACTGTTCTGGCTCATCCAGTTTTGGGGCATTTCGCAACTGGAGCAGTACAAGATCATGTTCGACAGGTTTTTCTACGACATCAATGGCAAGGAGATAAAGGCGATGGTGAGCCAGAAAGAAGGTATGCAGATAAACTGGGACACGGTGCAGAAGGTGTACGTGGAAAAGGACGCGTACACGCTGGTGCTGTCGCGCGGGCAGTTCATCCATTTGCCGTTCAATATTTTCAGTTCCGACAACGACATGAAATTCGTGGAGCGGATTCTCAGGCAAAAGGACTTGATTAAGTAACTGATGTTACGCACGGTTTATCCGAATCGCCCTTGCGAACCCGTCATTGCGAGGCACGAAGCAATCTGTTTCGTTCCGTCGGCTCGCAACGTTCCCGTTCGGGCATGTCTGGCTCGGAAACAGCCTTGCGGGGCGGCTTTCGGCGCGTGTGCAAGTGGCCGGATTGCTTCGTGCCTCGCAATGACGGTTCTTTTATGCTTGCGTAACATTAGTAAGTAACCGGAGTAACACACGCTTCGGCTTGTGCAAAAATCCGCGGGATTTTAAGTGGATTGTGAAGATCAGGCCAAGGAATGGAGAATCTTAAAATCCATTCTCTATAAGTTAAAGCCGGGTTTTGCCTTTTCAAAACATACTATTTTTTTATTCGCCCGTTTATAAAAACACATGGATTTCCGCATTGAAAAAGATACTATGGGCGAGGTGAAAGTGCCCGCCCACGTGTATTGGGGCGCACAAACGCAGCGTTCCATCGAAAACTTCCGGATTGCGCAAGACATCAACCGGATGCCGCGCGAAATTATCCGGGCGTTTGCCTACCTCAAGAAAGCCGCCGCCCTCACCAATCTGGATGCCGGGATATTGCCCCAAGAAAAATGCGATATGATTGGCCAAGCCTGCGACGAAATACTGACGGGCAGCCTCGACGACCAGTTTCCGCTTGTGGTGTGGCAAACCGGTTCGGGTACGCAAAGCAACATGAACGTGAACGAAGTGGTGGCCTACCGCGCCCACGTGCTGAACGGCGGCAACTTGGCCGATGAGAAAAAAGCTTTGCATCCGAATGATGATGTGAACAAGTCACAATCATCCAACGATACGTTCCCGACGGCCATGCACATTGCGGCCTACAAGATTTTGTTGGATGTTACTATTCCGGGCATTGAAAAACTGCGCAACACGCTGGCCGCCAAGTCCAGGGAGTTCATGCACGTAGTGAAAATAGGCCGGACGCACTTCATGGATGCCACGCCGCTGACCGTGGGGCAGGAGTTTTCGGGCTATGTTTCACAACTGGATCACGGCTTGCGGGCCGTCAGAAACACATTGGAGCACCTGTCCGAACTGGCGTTGGGCGGCACGGCCGTGGGTACGGGCATCAACACGCCGCCCGGCTATTCGGAAAATGTGGCCCGGCACATCGCCAACCTGACCGGCCTGCCTTTCATCACCGCCGAGAACAAATTTGAGGCTCTTGCCGCCCACGATGCCATTGTGGAAGCCCACGGCGCGTTGAAAACCGTGGCCGTGAGCCTGATGAAAATCGGCAACGATGTACGGATGCTATCGTCGGGCCCACGGGCGGGCATCGGCGAGTTGTACATTCCCGACAATGAGCCGGGCAGCAGCATCATGCCGGGTAAAGTGAACCCCACGCAGTGCGAAGCCATGACCATGGTAGCCGCGCAAGTGCTCGGCAACGACGTGGCGATAAACATTGGCGGTGCCAGCGGGCATTTTGAACTGAATGTGTTCAAACCGATGATGATTTACAATTTCCTGCATTCGGCCCGCCTGATCGGCGATGTGTGCGTGTCGTTCAACGACAAATGCGCCGAAGGCATCCGGCCCATCGAGGCAAATATCCGCAAGCACGTGGAAAGTTCGCTGATGCTGGTAACGGCGTTGAACACGAAAATCGGCTACTACAAAGCCGCCGAAATAGCCCAAACCGCCCACCGCGACGGACTGACGCTGAAAGAAACCGCCCTGAAACTCGGCTACCTGACCGAAGAGCAATTCAACGAATGGGTGAAACCGGAGGATATGGTGGGAGAGTTGTAACGGTTTAATTTCGTGAAAAACAAGGAAAGCGCGCCCGTCCAGACGCGCTTTCCCTGTTTCAAAATAGTATGTTTCAAAAAGCCCAAACCCCCAAGCAAGCCTCTCTGTCGTTTTTTCTGTGTGGACTGTTGGCCGTGGACTATGGACTGAAAAACTTCACTTCACCATTTCGCTGCGGATTTCCTTTACCTTGGCGGTGATGCCCAGTAGGGTTTTGTCGGTTACGGCAAAGTCGCCGACGTTGGCTTTCACTTTCTCCTCAAATTTCAGGGCTTCGAATTGCGTTTGCAAGTCGGCGAGTTTTTGCGTGTAGGCAGTCACTTGGTCGTCTTGTTTTACGCTTTTCATCAGGCCGATCAAGTCGGCGAGTGATTTTTTCTGGTCAATGATTTTCAGGATCAGTTGCGTGAGCACGCCGTTGCGGATATCGGCGGGAATATTTTTCGGGTATTTCTCAATCAATCCCGTTGAGATGTGCAGGCCTTCGATGAAACTGCCCGCCACCACCATGGCTCCGGTGGCATCGCGCTGGTTTTCAGCCAGATATGTCTGTACATAAGACATGGTTTCGTCCACGATACGCACCAGCGAATCCTGCGACGACAGGTTTTCCTGGAAGCGTTTCTGCATCGCCGAGCCGAAGGCATTGCTCAAGCCCAAGTGGTCGGCCAGTTTCTGCGATCCTTTCAGATACGTGAGCACATCCTGGGTTTTGTTATATACGCTCAGGTAGCCGATGTCGGTGGCATACACGCCCAAGTTCAGCGCGGCCTTGTCGTTGGTGGTGGTGTAGTTTGCGGCTTTGGCAGGCGCGTTGATGAGTGTCTGGTCAAATTCGGCACCCGTCAGATGAATCATGGCGGGCACTTCGCTGGTTTTGGGCAGCGCACTCAGTATCTGCGACGAGCCGGAAGTGGTTGCCATCGAGGAAGTTGTGTCTTCCGCCATGGCGGTGGTGTCTGCATCGGTGGCCGCATCGTCGGTTTTTTTCTCGCCGCCGCAGGCGTTCAGTGCCCAGATGCTGCCAGCAGCCAGCAGTGCGAAAGCGGTTTTACGCAGGTAGTTTTTCGGAAACATGGTTCAAGGTGGGTTGGTGGTGAGGATGAGCGATTAATCAATTTCCAAAAAACCATAATTTAAATCAGAATGCAAGCGGTTGGAAAAAATATTGTCCCGAAGCATGGGCTTTTGCCAAGCCGATGGAGCCGAAAGCCGAGACCTCCCCCAACGGCCTCCCCTAAATCCCCTCCGAAAGAGGGGAGTTTCAAAAAGATGGGTTTGGTGTTCTCAAGACATACTATTTTGCCAGCTTTTCACTCCCTCCCCTTCGGGGAGAGCCGGGGTGGGGCTTCTCCCCCTTCGGGGGCTGGGGGGCTGAATAGTCTCTTTCCAAAAGCCCAAACCCGCCGTTTGCTGCGAATCAGATATTCCGCTTCTTCATTTCCTTCACCGCATGATCCACGGCGCGGGCGGTCAGTGCCATGAACGTGAGCGACGGGTTTTGGTTGCCCGTCGAGGTCATGGCCGCGCCATCGGTCACGAACACATTCTTGCAGGCGTGTAACTGGTTCCATTCGTTGAGCAGCGAGGTTTTGGGGTCGCGGCCCATGCGGCAGCCGCCCATCTCGTGGATGTCCAAGCCCGGCGACTGCCCGGAATCGGACGGACTGATATCACGGCAGCCCGACTTGTGCAGCATTTCGGAGCCTTGCTCAATGAAATCATTCATCAGTTTCGTGTCGTTTTCATCATAATCCACCGATGTGACAAGCTGCGGAATTCCCCACGCATCTTTTTTATCGCTGCTCAGCCGCACGTGGTTTTCGCTTTTGGGAACCGTTTCGCCCTGCATCATCATGAACACCGACCAGCCGCCCGGTTTGGTGATGGTTTCCTTCCAGTCCGTGCCAAAACCTTGGCCGTGGCCTTGCTGCCAGCCGCTGCGGCCGGCGGCAAAAGCCACCATGTAGCCGCGCAAAAAATCGGTTTCCTGCTTGCGCACATTCCTGAACGAAGGCATGAACGCCGTGGTGGGGCGGCGACCGTAATAGTAGCCGTCTTCGTAGCCGTCCATGGCGGCGGTGAGGCTGCCACGGTAATTGTGGAAGGCCACAAAACGGCCCAGCAGGTCGTTGTCGTTGCCCAAGCCGTTGGGAAAGCGGCCGGAGGTGGAGTTGAGCAGCAACAAATTCGTGTTTAGGCACGCCGCGTTTACGAAGATGATGTCGGCAAAATAATCGGTTGTTTCTTTGGTCTGCGCGTCAATCACTCTCACACCGGTGGCCTTGCCTTTCTGCTCGTCGTAGATAATCGAATGCGCCACCGAATGCGGCCTGAGCGTTAGGTTTCCCGTTTTTTCGGCCCACGGCAGCGTGGCCGAGTTGCTGCTGAAATACCCGCCGTAGGGGCAGCCCCGGTAGCACAGATGCCGCGCTTGGCACTGGCCGCGCCCCTGCTGCGTGTGGATTTCGTTGGGCTGGGTCAAGTGTGCGCACCGGCCAATGATCACGTGGCGGTTCTGGTAGTTTTCGCGTACTTTTTGTTGGATGTGTTTTTCCACACAATTCAACTCAAAGGGTGGCAGCACCTCGCTGTCGGGCAGGCTGTCAATGCCGTCGCGGTTGCCGCTGATGCCCACAAATTTCTCCACGTGGCTGTACCACGGAGCCAAATCCTTGTAGCGGATGGGCCAGTCCACGGCAAAACCGTCGCGGGCGGGAGCCTCAAATTCAAAGTCGCTCCAACGTTGGGTTTGGCGTGCCCAGATCAGCGATTTGCCGCCCACTTGGTAGCCGCGTATCCAATCATAAGGTTTTTCCTGCACGTAAGGGTGTTCATCGTCTTTCACGAAAAAATGCTGCGTGGCCTCGTCAAACGCGTAACAGCGGTTGACCACCGGATTTTCGCGTTCCGATTCAGCCGAAAAACGTCCCCGGTGCGGAAAGTCCCACGGGTTTTTGGTGGCGGTCGGGTAGTCGGTCACGTGCCGCACGTCGCGTCCGCGTTCCAGCACCAAGGTTTTCAGGCCTTTTTCGCACAGTTCCTTGGCTGCCCAGCCGCCCGAAATGCCCGAGCCGATCACAATGGCATCGTAGGTGTTTTGCGGTTTTGCTTTGAGATTCAGATTCATCGGGAAGAAATTTTTGCGGATAAAGTTTGTTGAGTCAACCTCTTTTGTACTTTTGGATTAAATTTAGGTTAAGTTATAAAAAAACAACGTTTATTTCGGCATCCTCCCGTTTCTTTTCTTTTTCGGGTTCATTGTTTCACCGCAAAGAATACCCGCCAAGAGCCTGCCCAAGAATAGTATCTTTCAAAACATCTAAACCCACCTTGTATGAAACACCGCCACTTTCTCACACTTGCACTTTGCGGCCTGTCGCTGGCCGCTTGCGATTCGGGCAAGCAAAATGCCGAATCCGAAACCGCGTCTGACACAAGTACCGCCATTGCCGCCGACTCATCGGCAACCGCCGCAGTAACGCTCAACACCCTCACTGATGAGGAAAAATCGCAGGGTTTCCGGCTTTTATTCGACGGACAAAGCACCCAGGGCTGGCACAGCTACCTGAAAGGCGACACCGTTGTTGGCTGGAAGGCCGAAGACGGAATATTAATGACTCCCGGCAAAACCGGAGCCGATTTGGCAAGTGACGAGGAATTCGAAAATTTCGAGTTGCGTTTCGACTGGAATGTGGAAGCCAGAGGCAACAGCGGCGTGATTTACAAGGTGCTGGAAGACAAGAAATACCCGAACAGCTACGAAAGCGGCCCCGAATACCAGATCATTGACGACAACGGCTACCCGTCGCACATGGATAAAGGGAAGGAAATAAAAATCAACGACCGGCAGAAATCCGGTGCCAACTACGATATGCAAGCCCCGGCGGCATTCAAAGCCAACGCTCCCGGCCAGTGGAACGAAGCCAAACTCACCGTAAACAACAACCGCGTTGAACACTGGCTCAACGGCGAAAAAGTGGTGGAATACGAATACGGCAACAGCGAGTGGAAAAAGCAACTGGCCGCCAGCAAATTCACCAAGTGGGCGTATGCCACGCCGCACGCCAAAGGCAGAATCGCGTTGCAAGACCATGACCACGTGGTGAAATTCAGGAATATGCGCATCAAGACAATGTGAGGAATATCCGTTGCATTGCAGACCGGTGAGGTTTTCAAAACCTCACCGGTCTTTTTACAGGCAGGTTTCGGGTTTCTGGAAGATACTATTTCAACAACCCTTCAATCATTTAACTTCCAATCAATGAACGCACACAAAGTTACCATGCTCGGCACCGGGCTGATCGGTTATTTCTACACCCGCGCGCTGCATGAGCAACGCCGCCCCGACCGTGTACACACTGTTTACTCGCGTAATGCCGACAAAGCCCGCCATTTTGCCCAAACCTGGGGCATCCCGAACGTCACCGACGATATGGCCGCCGCCATCAACGACCCCGAAACGGATACCGTGGTGATTGGCCTGCCCAACGATTTGCATCTGGAAGCCGTCCGGCTGACGGCGGCGGCGGGCAAGGCCATCCTGTGTACCAAGCCGCTGGGCCGCAATGCCGCCGAGGCCAAACAAATGCTTGATATTGTGGAAAAAGCCGGGGTTTTCCACGGCTATCTGGAAGATTTGGCTTACACGCCCAAAACCCTGGAATCGCTGGCCAAGGTGCAGAAAGGCGTGGTGGGCCGGGTGCTGTGGGTACGTTCGCGCGAGGCGCATCCCGGCCCGCACAGCGACTGGTTCTGGAATTTTGACCAGTCGGGTGGTGGCGCGATGGTGGACTTGGGCTGCCATTGCATTGAAATTGCGCGCAACTACATTGGCAAGGATGTGCGGCCCGTGGAAGTGATGTGTTGGGCGGCCACGCAGGTAAAACCCATTGAGGCCGAGGACAATGCGATTGCCTTGGTCAAATACGCCAACGGAGCCATTGCCCAGTTTGAGGTGAGCTGGTGTTTTAGGGGCGGCATGGACTTGCGCGACGAAGTGAGCGGCACCGAAGGCGTGATCCGGCTGGATCATTTCATGCACACGGGCTTTGAAATGTTCTCTGCCGTGGGCGAAGGCGGTTACGTGGCCGAGAAAGCCGAAAGTTCCGTTGGCTGGCTCTTCCCGGCGGCCGACGAAGTGCATTCGCTGGGCTACAACCATATGTTTACCGATATGTTCGACGCGATGGACAACGGCAAGCCGCCCATGGAAACGTTTTACGACGGCTACGTGGTCAATGCCATTTTGGATGCGTGCTACCATTCGGCCAAGTCCAAGAAATGGGAGCCGGTCAGCATTGAAAACTGGCGCGGTCGCACCGACATCACCGAACCCAGCGTGTACGTGGATCACGATGCGCACCATTACTTGATTAAGGAAGAGAAAATGCCCGATGGCAAGACAAAACTGATTCTGAAAGAGAAAGCGACCGGCAAAATAGTGCAGCAGGTTTCCTGACCTGCCAAGTTTCCTGACCGGCAGCGGGCGGGGCTTCGGCTCCGCCTTTTTTTTTGGTGCGGCACAAAATTTTTAGGCCATTGCCGAACAGCACACGAACACCAAATCTCCAGCCATGCATTCCATTCTCGTCACCGGAGCCACCGGCAATGTGGGTACGGAAGTGATCCGGTTTCTGGCCGAGTCCGGAAATTTCCAGAAGACCTTCCAACTTACGGCGGGCATCCGCAAGCCGAAACAGAACTTTGCGGATTTCAATGGCGTTTCCCTGCCCGCCGTGGATTTCGATTTCGGGCAGGCAGCCACTTTCGGACGGGTTTTGCAAAATTTCGACATGCTATTTTTGCTGCGCCCCCCGCAACTGGCCGACACGGATAAGTATTTCGTGCCGCTGATGCAAGCCGCCGTGCAGCAAAAACTCAAGCACATTGTTTTCCTGTCGGTGCAGGGAGCCGAAACCAGCCGGTTTATCCCGCACCATAAAATAGAAAAGCTGATTGTGGACAGCCGCATCCCGTACACGTTTCTGAGGCCGGGCTATTTCATGCAGAATTTCAACACGACGTTGCACAAGGATTTGAAGGAGAAACAATTGATCTCGCTGCCCGCCGGAAACGCCAAGTTCAGTCTGGTTGATGTGCGCGACATTGGGCAGGCGGTGGCCGCAGTGCTGGAAAACACCGAAAAACACCGCAATAAAGCCTATTTGCTCACTGGCGAGAAGAACTACACATTTGCCGAAATGGCACAAATCCTGACGCAAGTGCTGGGCAAGGCCATCCGCTTCCAATCGCCTTCGCTGTTCAAGTTCTGGCGACAGCAGCGCAAGGCGGGCGTGGCCACCGGCATGATCCTGGTGCTGGCCATGCTGCATTACCTGCCGCGCTTTCAACGCGACCCGGTATTGAGCGATGCTTTCCGGCAACTGACCGGACGGCAACCCGCCGATTTCAAGCAGTACGTGCAGGATTACCGGGAGCAGTTATTGTAACCTGCAACGGGTTTGGGCTTTTAAAAGGATACGGCCACCCCTAACCCCCTCCGAAAGAGGGGGCTTTAAAACTCCCCTCCCTTTCGGGGAGGGGCCGGGGGTGGGGCTTCTCCCCCCTTCGGGAGCGGGGGGCTGCCACATTTCCGCTATTCGCCCCTCATGTCATTGATGAACTCATTGACGCGGTTGCCGAGCTGTTCGTTTTGGACGTATGTGCCCGGCACCGGCTTGCCAAGGTCTGGCTCTTGTCCGTAGGGTTTGGCCTTCGTCCTTGTGAACTGGCCTTTGCCGTCAATGGATGCGCCTTCCGTCCAGCGTTGGCCGCGCTGCGTATCGTTGCCACCAATATTGGCCGAGATAAATGTGTAGTTGAATTCGGTCAGTTCCCGGCTTTGCGGAAAACTGTTGGGAACCGGATGGATTTTCACCGGGCCGCCCAACTCCTCCAGCACGGCCAGCCATTGGTTTTGGTGCATGGTGTCGCGGGCAATCAGGAAGGCCAGCATATCTTTCATGCCCTCATCGTCGGTCATTTCCCAAAGGCGCGTTTCCAGCAGCCGCCCCGTTGATTCGGCCGTCAGGTTGGCATACATATCCGCCGCGATATTGCCGCTGTTCACTACCCACGAACCATTGAAAGGCAGGCCGTTGGCATCCGTTGGCATTGCCGACAAGCCCGCTGACAGGATGTGGCGCATATCCATGCCGCCCATGACTGTTCCCGCCAATGGGTTGTGCAGTGCCATTTGTTCGCGCATTTCGTCAGAAGCCTCGTTCAGGTTCAGGGCCACGGCCGTGGCAAGCATTTCGATGTGAGCCATTTCTTCGGTGCCGGTGTCCAGAAGCAAATCGCGGTATTTGGCCGGCCCGCGCCAGCCCCAAGCCTGAAACAGGTATTGCAAGCCCGTGCGCAACTTGCCTTCCGCACCGCCAATGGCCTGTTGCAGCATCCGCGCAAACAACGGATTGGGCTTGTCCACCCACACTTTGTACTGGAGTTTCGTATCGTGATAGAACATGGGCGGTCGGGGTTTTGAAAGTTGGTGGTGTTGCTGGAACCCGGCAAAAAACAGTGCCAGCCAAGCCGTACACCACGGCGCACAACGAGGGGCGGCGGACAGGGAATGGGCAAAAAATTTCCGTTATGTGGAATACATTCCTTGCAATCAGGCTTTGAACCGCCTTCATGGCAAGTCAAATTCACAAAGGCATGATTGTTTTGGCAAGGTAGATACACAATAAACTTTTATCAATCATGAGAGAGACATCAAAAAGTATCTTGGCGAAAATAACCGGTGCCTTATTTACATTGGGCTTGTTTTTGGTTTTCAGCACCAATGCATCCGCGCAGGAAACAAAGCAGGAAAAATCAGACCGCAAGGATGTGGTTGAATCCAAGGAAGACCTGAAGGAATCGCGCAAGGACGTGGCACACGAGGTAATCAACGGCAACACGGACAAAGCCGCCAAAAACTACGACAAGATGCGCGACGAGAAGAAGCAATTGAAAGCCGAAAGGAAAGATGTGCGGGCCAACAAAAAAGCAAGGCGGCAAGAGTTGAAAATGGAAAAGGCGAATGGTAACAAGGGTAACTGAAATAGTATCTTTTAAAACACGCAAGCCTGCCTACCTTATTGGCACTCAAGGCAACGAAAACCCCGGCTCATGAGCCGGGGTTTTTTACTGTGCGTTTGTGCGGAAATTTTCGCGGACAAAAAACGCAAGGATGCAGGTTTCGCGTTTTTGAAACATACTATTTTGAATAATCACGTTTCCGCCTTGCGCAGGGTTTTCCAAGGCAGCCGTTAAGCTATCCGGTATCTCATAAATGCTTTCTCAAAACCGCCTCTTTCTGCTGCGGAATGCTTTCCAGTTGATTCTCAAGCACGGCTATCCGTACTTCAATTTCCTCGATTTTGGCAACGATTTGTTGCTGGTCTTGAAGGGATGGAAGCGGGATTTCAAAAGCCGAATATTGCTGTGCATTGATATTGGGTTGTGCTGTTCCACTTCTTATTCCTAATACCCAATTTTTGTAAATTTCTCCTTTTAAAACGAAATCAAGAAATTCAGGAAGCAATCTATCCTTTTTGGTTTCAAATTTTATCAAATAACCTGCATAAAGTGCTTTTCCAAAAGTATCTTTATACAGAAATGTTTTCCCTGCTGTTGCTCCAGAACGGGCAAAAAGGAAGTCGCCTTCTTTTAAAATATACTTGCTTTCAATTTTTTCTGCGGTTTTCCAATCATTATTTAATTTCCCATTTTCGTTAATATCTGTAATTCTAATGTATCTATAATCTGATTGGGGATTTCCAGCTATTGCACTTACATTGGCACCATAACTCGGATTTTCGCACAATGTCCCTATTCTATACAAGCCGTGTTCTTTATATAACAGATTGGCATATGCAATAATCTTGTGGTTCAATTCCTCAATCGCATCCTTCGCCTGCTTTTCCTGATGCTCCAAAGCCTCAATTTCAGCCACTATTTTTTCTTGCACGTTTTTGGGTGGAAGAGGGATTTTGATTTTACCCAAATCATCTGCATATACATGTGGTTGAGCCTGCCCTCTTTGTAATTCATAAAGTTGAGGTTGTAATGCTTTTATAAATAAGAAAATCAGTTTTGTTGAAATTGCATTTTCGTCTTTTGACTTTATGGTATTACAATCAGATGCGAAAATTGGCGAATCAAAATAGCTGACAAATCCAGCGTAAGCCCCAGAGGCACTTATGGTAATTATGTTACCTTCTCTATTGGCCTGATTATGGAAGTATGCTGGTTCCTGACCACCTGCAATCACAGCGATATTTCCTTCAATTGTTCTATCTTTGGTTATAGATGTTCCCCTCTGAATATCACTTATATCACTCAAAAAATCTAAATTATTAGTGTTCCAGATATCCTCAAATTTTACTTTTTTTTACGGATAGCGAAATATTCATTTCAAAATCCACCCGGTCAAATGTAAGCATATCCACCAAATGCTGACGGGTGACGTATGGCTTCATCGTTTCGTGGATTTCGCTGTCAAACCGTCCTTTAAAAGCCTGATACACATACGTGCTGGCTTTTTCGGGGTTTTCAAACGTTTCGGGGTCAAAAAGTTTGGTGCATTCGTCTATGCTTTTGCCTTTTTGTATCGGGTGTATGCCTTCGTTTCCACGCCGGTTGCTGAACTCATAGCCAAGAAATGCCTTTTCCTCATTTTTCTCACCCGCTTTTATCAGTACCAGTTTTTGCGGGTATGCCAATATAAAATATAGCAGCTTTTCCCTTTCCAGTGCTATAATGGCATTCCACTTGTCAAGTTCGGTTTTGCCGTTTATCTTTTTGGTGTATTCCTGATAAATCTCATGCTTTTGGATTGCCTCATTGGGTTTTTTTTGCAAAAGCGTGACGTAATCGGCAAAGGCAACAGTTTCCCACGCGTGAGCCACGTATTTGGCAACCGGTTTTTCAACGCCATTGATGGTTACATCCTGTAGATTCGTAGTGAACTGTTCTACGGCTGCTTTGATATTTATACTTTCGTAGTTATTTCTGCGTCTCAAAAACAAGGTAACGGTGTTGGTTCCGGTAGCCATAAATGTATTGGAGCCTAATTCGGCAATGGCTACCATCTCGAAATACAAAAGAATAATTTCCCTTGCCTTGCCATAAATACCCGTGTTGCTCAAAATACTGCTGGGCAGGATAATACCCGCAATGCCGCCGTCTTTAAGCAATTGTTTGGTGCGTTCAATGAACAGACATTCGATTTCCGAACTTTGATCAGTCAGCCGGTCGTAAATCTCAAAGTCATTTTCGGTGTAATATTTCCGCGCGTTATTTTTAAAAGCCGAGACCGAGTACGGCGGATTAGACACCACAATGTCGAACTGCTTGTTTTCCTTGGGAAAATCCTTGTCTGTTTTCCTTAAAAGAGCCTTGTATTCATCTGTTTTGGAGAAATTGCCTAACCCGTCGCTGTGTACAATATTCGCCAGCCCATCGCCGTGCAGATAACACCCGACTTTGCCTACTTTTACCAAGCGGTAATCTTTCTCAATGCCATACACGTATTTGAAAGCCCAATCGAAATGGTCGGTCTTCCAGTTTTTAAGTCTTTTCGCGGTCCCTTCAATAAAATCATCAGGATTTGTATGGTCAATAATCCGTTGCACCTCGTGCATACTTTCGGTAATGAAGTGACCGCTTCCCGCCGCATAATCTATGATAGTCGGCAACAGGTTTTCTTCTTCAGCCTTGCCTCTTTGCAGTTTTTGAGCCACCAATGCATCCAAAGGCAAGCTTTTGATAATGAACTGGGCAATTGGCACAGGCGTGAAAAACTGCCCCGATTCCTGTTTCAAACCTGTGGTCAGAAGTAATTCAAAGAAATCACTGAGATATTGCTGTTTTTTAGTGTAGCGAATTTTGTAACCTTGCAGCAATTCCACAACCTCTTTCACAACCTTGGCATTCTCCTTAAATGAATCGTCATTGAATACCTCTTTAATTGCGAATTCATTATTCTTTTTCAAACGGATTTCCGTGAAAACATTTAGAATGCCTTTTTTTACGGATTCATCCAAGTTTCCATATTTTTTCTCAAAATCAGCATCTGAAATATCGGTGACTTCCTTATCCAAAAAGGCTTTCATGCCTTTTTTATAAAGATCGGTAAGCCTTTTTTGGAATGAAATATGGTCATCGGGCGGGTAGCTGATGCCTTCGTATTGATAAGGAGAATAGAACCATTGGAAAGATAGCTCCTCGGTTGGTCTGGTTGCCTTTTCATCGTAAATCTTACAAAGAAAAAGCGTGAATATTTTATTGAAAGCGTTGGGCTTATCAGAAACCACATTATGCCTTAAAATTTCTAAAAACTGGTTGAAAATAAACCCGCTATCTTCTTGGGTAATATCTTTTAAGTTTTGGGGAGTCAGGGCTTTGCTTTGAAAATCATACGGTTTTACCCACGCCTCAAACACGCCGTTGTTTTTCGTCAACTTGTTCCAACGGTCATGAAAATCCTTCACATTTCCGGTTTGCCGGTAGTCATCTTCAATTTTTACAATGTCGCTTTTGTAACGAATTTCTTTTTCGTGAGCAAGTTCGGACGCATACAACATCAATATTTCCGCATTTTTATCCTGCTGGAAATAAGTGAAAAGCTGGCCTCCATCTTTTTGTAATTTTTTAAATTCCTTATCAAATTCAACACCCCAAGTTTTGCACTCAATCATCAGGTAAGCAGTCCCGTCGTCTTTGGTAATCAAAATGTCCAACCGTCCACTTGTACCGTGACCGGTAGCCCACGTTTTCTCCAAAGTAATGTTTTGCGGCTGGTAACCCTTGTCCAAAAGCCTGTTCACACACTCAAGTACCACCCAGTTTTCTGCTTGCAAAAAATTTTGCGTGGTTTGGCTCTCAGCCTTGATGAGGTTACCGTAGTTGAACCTTGTTTTTTCAAAATCAATTTCTATGCTATAATTTCTACTGTGTACATATTGCTTGTGGTATATGTCAGATGAGTTTTCTTTGGGCCTATAGCCTAATTTGTGCAGGAAGTTCTTCGAGTCCATCAAAAATTTAATTTACCTTGGGTGGCATTTTTACTTTTCAAGTATTTTATGGTTTCCTCCGCGACCGCAAAAACAGTTTCCGGACAGTTAAATTTATACGCTTCACGAGCAAACTTATCTCCAAAATAAATCTCCGAGATTTTTTTCAAATCAATGCCAAATATTTCGGATAAGCGAGGCAATTTGGAAGAACTGAGAATTTTTTTGCTTTTTTCGATTTTGCTTATCGCGCTGGAATTAATTCCAATTTTTGCCCCAAGTTCTGTCTGAGTCCATTCTTTTTTCTCCCTCTCCTTCTTTATAAATTCACCGAAACTTGTCATTTTAAGGCTTTCTATTTTGGATTAGACCTTTTTTTGACAAATTAAAAAATAATACTTACAAATACCAAGGGAAAATCATATTTTCCCTTGGTATTATTTAACTGATGTCAAGCAGGCATAAAAGAACCGTCATTGCGAGGCACGAAGCAATCCATTCACGGGCTGGCGCGCCAAAAGCCACCCCGCAAGGCTGTTTCCGGGCCGGACACGCCCGAACGGGAACGGTTCAGGCCGACGAAACCCGGCAGATTGCTTCGTGCCTCGCAATGACGGACTCGCAATGACGGACTCGCAATGACGGTTCGGATAAACTTTTGCTTAATATGAGTTATTTAACAACGCCAATATCCCGAAGAATAAAAAAGCAAGCTTGGTGCTTCGGAATATGCATAGGGAAGGTTTCGCGTTTTCAAAAGATACTATTTTGAATCGATCCCAATTGCCTTGATTCGAACTTTCACACGTCGTAGTTCAGGTTGGGGGCCAGCCATTTTTCGGCTTCTTCCACGTCCATGTTCTTGCGGCGGGCGTAGTCGTCGAGTTGGTCTTTGGCGATTTTGCCCACCGGAAAATACCGGGCTTGTTCGTGCGAGAAATACCAGCCGCTCACCGAACTGGCCGGATACATGGCGTAGCTTTCGGTAAGTGTGATGCCGATTTTGGCCTCTGCATCAAGCAAATCGAATAACGCACGTTTTTCGGTGTGGTCGGGGCAGGCCGGATAGCCCGGAGCCGGACGGATGCCCTGATATTTCTCGCCAATCAGCGATTCGCTGTCCAAGTGTTCCAGCGGCGCGTAGCCCCAGAATTCGGTGCGCACCCGCTTGTGCATCAGTTCGGCAAAGGCTTCGGCGAGGCGGTCGGCCAAGGCTTTGACCATGATGGAATTGTAATCGTCGTGTTCGCGGTCGTATTTCTCAATCAAAGCCTCAATGCCGATACCCGTTGTCACCGCAAACCCGCCAATGTAATCCGTTTTGCCGCTTTCAAGGGGGACGATGAAATCGGAAAGGCAGATGTTGGGCACATTGGCGGCTTTCTGGCCTTGCTGGCGCATGAAGTGGAGAACGGCCTCCCCCAACCCCCTCCGAAGGAGGTGGCTTTTTTTCTGCTCCCCCTCTTTCGGAGGGGGTTGGGGGGAGGCTCTGTACTTCGTGTGCTGGTGCGTGCCGTGCTTGTCGCAGGCCACGTCAATGGTTTGTTCTTCAAAATCGTACAGCACCACGTCGTCGCCGGTGGCATTGGCCGGATAAAAACCCACCACGGCGTTGGCTTTCAGCAATTTTCCGGATACTATTTTTTGCAGCATCGCCTGGGCATCGGCGTAGAGTTTTTTGGCCTCGCCGCCCACCACCGCATTGTCGAAGATGGCCGGGTACTTGCCTTGCAACTGCCACGTCTGGAAAAACGGAGTCCAGTCAATGTATTCCGCGATTTCGGCCAAGTCGTAATCCTCAAAATAGCGGTTGCCCAGAAACTTGGGCTGGTACACGGGCGAGGTTTGCCAATCTATCTTGACACTATTTTCGCGAGCCTTATCAATCGCCACAAAATTCTTGTCCTTCTGGCGTTTGGCATGGTCCACGCGCAGTTGGGCATATTCGGCTTTGATGTCGCGGAAAATCTCCTCCTGTGTTTTCTCATTCTGCGTCAGTTTGCCCGCCACCGGCACCGCGCGCGAAGCATCGAGCACGTGGATGACCGCGCCCGAATAATGCGGATCAATCTTGACCGCCGTGTGGATGCGCGAGGTGGTGGCACCGCCGATAAGCAGCGGAATCTTGAAGCCCTGCCGCTCCATCTCCTTGGCCACGCCCACCATTTCGTCGAGGCTCGGCGTAATCAAGCCGCTCAGGCCGATGATGTCCACGTTTTCGAGTTTGGCCGTTTCCAGAATCCTAGCCGTCGGCACCATCACGCCCATGTCAATGATCTGGTAGTTGTTGCAGCCCAGCACCACGCCCACAATGTTTTTGCCGATGTCGTGTACGTCGCCTTTTACGGTGGCCAGCAGTACTTTCGACACGCCGCCCTGCCCGGCGGGCGGGGGGTTTTTTAGCTTTTCCTCTTCAATGTAAGGGAACAAATAAGCCACGGCCTTTTTCATGACGCGGGCCGACTTCACCACTTGCGGCAGGAACATCTTGCCTTCGCCAAACAAATCGCCGACCACATTCATGCCGTCCATGAGCGGGCCTTCAATCACTTCCAGCGGTTTTGCGTAGTGGTGGCGGGCTTCCTCCACGTCCTCGTCAATATATTCCACAATGCCCTTGACCAAACTGTGCGTGAGGCGTTGCTGCACGGTGGTTTCGCGCCAAGCCAAATCCTCCACTTTTTCCTTACCCTGCGCCTTCACGGTTTCGGCAAAAGAAACAAGCCGTTCGGTGGCATCGGGGCGGCGGTTGAGCAGCACATCCTCCACGAGTTCAAGCAGGTCTTTGGGAATATCGTCATATACGGCCAACTGCCCGGCATTGACGATGCCCATGTCCATGCCCGCCCGGATGCCGTGGTACAAAAACGCCGAGTGCATGGCTTCGCGCACATGATCGTTGCCCCGGAAACTGAACGAAATATTGCTCACGCCGCCCGAAACCTTGGCGTGCGGCAGGTTGGCTTTAATCCAGCGGGTGGCGTTGAAAAAATCAACGGCATAGTTGTTATGTTCCTCAATGCCAGTGGCTACGGTAAGGATATTGGGGTCGAAGATGATGTCTTGCGGCGGGAAACCGACTTCGTTGACCAAAATGTTGTAGGCCCGTTCGCAGATTTCAATGCGGCGTTCGTAGCTGTCGGCTTGGCCTTGCTCGTCGAATGCCATCACCACGGTTGCCGCGCCGTAGCGCAGCACTTTTTGGGCGTATTCCTTGAATTTCTCCTCGCCTTCCTTCATCGAAATCGAGTTCACAATCGCCTTGCCCTGCACGCATTTCAACCCGGCTTCGATCACTTCCCACTTCGACGAGTCAACCATGAGCGGCACGCGGCTGATGTCTGGCTCGGCGGCAATCAGGTTCAGGAACGTGGCCATCACCTCCACCGAATCCAGCATTCCTTCGTCCATGTTCACGTCAATCACTTGCGCGCCGCCTTCCACTTGCTGGCGGGCCACGCTCAGGGCAGCTTCGTAATCGCCGTTTTTAATCAGCCGCGCAAATGCCTTGGAGCCGGTCACGTTGGTGCGTTCACCGATGTTGACGAAGTTTGTTTCGCGGGTCACTTTCAGCGGCTCCAAGCCCGACAGTTTCATCACAAAATCATTACCGGGCAGTTGGCGGGGCTGGTGTTTGGCGGCGGCCTCGGCAATGGCGCGGATGTGGTCGGGCGTAGTGCCGCAGCAGCCGCCAATGATGTTTACAAAACCGTCCTGCAAAAAACCTTCGATTACGGCGGCCATCTGTTCCGGCGACTCGTCGTACTCGCCAAATTCGTTGGGCAGGCCCGCATTCGGGTGGGCGGACGTGAAAAACGGCGATTCCTTGGCCAGCGTCTGCACGTAAGGCCGCATCAGGTCGGCTCCCAAGGCGCAGTTCAAACCAACCGAAAGCAGCGGCAAATGCGAAACCGAAGCCAGAAACGCCTCGGTGGTCTGCCCCGAAAGTGTGCGTCCCGACGCGTCGGTAATGGTACCGGAAACCATGATCGGGATTTCGGAACGCGGAATGCCGAATGCGGAATGGGGGGTTTCGGCTTTTTCGGGGATACTATTTTCTAACAGGATTTCAGAACCGTTTGAATCCGCATTCCGCATTCCGCGTTCCGAGTTATATTTGTCAATCGCGAACAGGGCGGCTTTGGCGTTGAGCGTGTCGAAAACCGTTTCCACCAGCAAAATGTCCGCGCCGCCGTCCACAAGGCCGCGCACCTGCTCGTAATACGCATCCACAAGTTCGTCGAACGTGACGGCGCGGTAGCCGGGATTGTTCACATCAGGCGAAAGCGAGGCGGTGCGGTTGGTCGGACCCATGGAACCGGCCACAAAACGGGGTTTGCCAGGATTTTGGCGCGTGAATTCTTCGGCCACTTCCTTGGCAATCCGCGCCGATTCGTAGTTCAGTTCGTACACCAGATGCTCCATGTGGTAATCGGCCATGGCAATGGACGTGCCCGAAAACGTGTTGGTTTCCAGAATGTCGGCTCCGGCCTCAAGGTATTGCGCATGGATTTCGCGGACAATCTGCGGCTGCGTGAGCGTCAGCAAGTCGTTGTTGCCTTGCAAATCGTGCGGAAAATCCTTGAACCGTTCGCCCCGGTAGTCTTCTTCCGACAGGTTGTAACGCTGGATCATGGTTCCCATCGCGCCGTCAAGCACGAGGATGCGGTTTTTGAGGATTTCTCGGATGTCAGTCATGTGTTGTTGGTTTACTGTTTCTATTTGCAGCTTGTTGTTGTTCCGTTTCTCAGGAAGCAGGTTTCGTCAGAAAAACCACCTCGTCCTTGTGGGCAATGATGAAATCATGCTCAACCAATCTGGCAATAATTGTGAACCAGTTCGCTTCAAAATAGTTTCCCAATTCTTTTAAGGTAGCATTTCCAATCTGGAAATGCACAATTTTCGGGCTTTTTTCAGTGAGGAGGAACTTGTCATAAAAGTCATTGTCTTTGGTAAGAATCACCAAGTTTTTATCTGTTGCGTACTGCCAAATGTCTTTGTCTTCCATTCTCAAATCCATATCAGCCACAAACGCAAAGTTTGGATGGTTGAAAAACCGGAAATATTTGGGCAGGTTTACGTCCACCAAAAAGTGAAAAGTATAATCAGCCATTTTACACCGCTATTCTTAAACTTTCCGTATTTCTATCCATGGCTTGCATGGCAAATACAATACAAGCCCGGATATCGTCTTTTTCAAGGAAAGGATACGCCTCCAAAATAGCTTCCATGGTGTCGCCAGCCGCTAAATACTCAAGAATGGTTTTAACCGTGATCCGCATTCCGCGAATTGTTGGTTTTCCGTTGCAGATGGCTGGGTTTGCAGTGATTCGGTTTAATAGGTTTTCCATGATTTTTCTGTTGTTTTGCCATTTTCATGGGGTTTCGCCTTTTTAAAATATACTATTTTCCCAAGAACGCTTTCGCGCAAAATGGCAGAGGGGATAATTGTCGGTCGGTTATCCTGAAAGGCGGGCAGAGGAGGGGGAAATCTGCTGGCTCTTATCTTTTCCTTGAAGACCACTGGGAAAACCAATGCGTTTTTTCAAGGTGGAAAGTAGCACCTTTTTGCGGCGCGTGGCGGCAAACGGTTGCTAAGACATCATCGGGTCCAATCCCTCCGTCTTTCTGGATAAGTTCGGAAGCAAAGTTAAGGGAAAAACCGATAGGAAAAATGTATAAAACCGGGATGTTTTATGATTGGCAGCAACAACCCGCAGGGGAGGGGCCGGGGTTTGGCATTTCTTGGGAATACTATTTTTAAGCCCGACCTTGGCATCCGAACCACCAGAACCCGCAAGCCATGAAACTCGCCGCCATTGACATTGGCTCCAACGCCGCCCGGATGCAAATCAGTTCGGTTTTGCACAACAACGGAAAGGTTACATTCAAGAAACTGGAATACATCCGCTTTGCGCTGCAACTGGGCAAGGACGTGTTTCACAACGGACTGATCGGTGAAAAGCGCGAGGCCAACCTGGCCAAGTTCCTGCACGCCTGCAATTTGCTGATTGAGCTGCACGAGGTGTCGGCGTGCCGCATTTGCGCCACCTCGGCCATGCGCGAAGCCCGGAATGGGGCCGAAGTGGTGCGGCGCATCCAAGCCGCGCTGGGCATGGAGATTCAGGTAATCAACGGCGACCAGGAAGCCGAACTGGTGAACAAGGTGGTGGCGCAGGAACTGGACGAACGGAATTACATCCACATTGACGTGGGCGGCGGCAGCACAGAGTTGAATATTTACGCGAACCGGCGGAAAACAGCCGCCAGATCGTTTAAAATCGGCTCGGTGCGGCTAACCGAGGAACCCGAAAAGTCGGCAAGGCAATGGCCGGAAATAAAGGAATGGATAAGCACGCAACTGGCGGGTGTCCGGGGAGAAATACGGGCGGTGGGCACGGGCGGCAACATTGCCAAGGTATATGAACTGGCAAAACTGCACGGGTATGCGCGACAGGAAAAAAGCGGTGCCATTGGCCGCGAAGACATTGCCGCCACCCGCGATTTTGTGGCCGGTTTTTCGGTGGCAGACCGTATCCACAAGCTGCGCCTCAACCCCGACCGCGCCGATGTGATTGTGCCCGCCACCCAAATATACCTGTTTGTGATGCAATGCGCCAACGCCGAGCTGATGCTTGTGCCCGATGTGGGACTGATTGACGGCATGATCCTGGGCCTGTACGAAAAAACGGCCGATATGGAGGGCGGGGTTTAGCGTTTCGGGAAGATACTGTTTTGAAAGCCGGGAAAACAGCATGTTTCCAAAAGCCCAAACCCCCGCTTGCTCAGCCTTGTTTCCACTGCAACAGTTTCAGCTTCCAGTAAAACCAAGTGTCCACATCGCCATTGTGCAGATGGAACCGGTTGCGGTAAATTTTCTCAAAAAGCGGCATGGCTTGCTTGAATTGGTTGTTTCTCAGATAAGACCACGCCAGATAATATTCCGAACTCTGGTAAAAGTCAAAGGCGTTTTCGGAAGCCGACGACAGGAGTACTTTTTTGAAGCACGCCGAGGCATTGGCGGCCTGCCCCAATGCCAGGTAGGCATTGCCCGCAATAAAACTTTCCCTGACGGTTTTGGCGGCGCTTTGCCGGTACAATTGCACCACGCGGAGGTAGTTGGCATTCAGGTATTCTATTTGTATGCGGTGGGCCGTTGAGGGAAGCTGCGGGGATTCGGCGCGGATGGTCTCCGCCGAATATGCCGAATACTCGCCCGCGTACAACGAACCCGGTGAGAGGGTGGCAATGCCGATGGTGGCCCACGCCGCCAGCAAAACCACGAAAATGGCCGCAATGCGCAGGTAAAAGCCCACTCCGTCAGTCCACCTGCCGGAAACGGCCTTCGGACCCGATGTCATTTTCCGGTGGATTGCCTTCATGTCCTCGTGCCGGGCATATTCCTTCACCGCTATTTTGGCCACGCGGATACGCTCCACATCAGCGGCAAAAGCGGCATCGTTGCCCATGCGGCTCTCAACGGCTGTGCGTTGCCCGGCAGTGAGTTCGTTGCGCAGGTACGCATCTATTTCCTCCCAGCGTTGTTGTTCGTTGTCAATCAGTTCCATAGAGCAGCAGTTCCTTTACAAGAATTCCCCGGCTGGGGTCGCTTTCAATCCATTCCGTCAGTTTTTTCATGCACTTGTATTTCTGGTTGCGCACCACCTGTTCGCTTTCGTAATGCATCCGCTCGCAGATTTCCTTCATCGAAAAGTTGTCGTAATAATAATAAATCAGGATTTTCCGGCAGGTTTCGCCCAGTTGCCCGATAAATTCCAGCACTTTGCGCTTCGACTCGTTGCGGATAATGGCCGCTTGCAGGTCTTCGGTCTCACCATCCGAAACGTTCAGTTGTTCGGTATCCCTTACAAACATCCGGTCGCGCTTTTTCATTGCATTGAGCCACAAATTGCGGGCAATCGCGTATAGGAAAGTCTTGATGCTCGACTCGCTCCTGAATTTCCCGCGCTGCACCATGTCGACAAAAACCATGATTGTCTCTTGGAACACATCTTCCGCATCCTGCCGGTTGCCGCTGTTTTTACGGATGAAATGCGTCAGGTTTTCAAAATGCTCGGAGTAAAGGTAGCCCACAGGAGGCTCCAGTGAGTTTCCGGATTCAATCAGGCGGATGATTTCATGGTCTGTGTAGCGTTGGCCGGCGTTCATCGTCCCGATTGGCTATTGGTAAGTCTTGGTGCGCTAAATGTAACTCAAATTTGAAAAAACGCACCGGAAAAACGCACCGAAGCCAATGCGCAACCCCGCAATGCCCGCCCGGCGGCAATCATGGCAGGCGAAAATAGTATGTTTTGAAAAGCCCAAACCCGCCGCCCGTTTGATGCCGCATTCTTTTATGCCTATATTTCGACCGCAGCCAGCATTTGCGCAAAGGCGGGTTTGGGGTTTTGAAAGGATACTGTTTTCCGTAGCCCGCCCGCACAAAAGCGTGATTTCCAGCTTTGCATTCGCCCATTGCCAAACGTTTCCGCCCATGTTCATCCTGACCGAAACCAACTCCATCGCCAACCATTTCGTGGCCGAACTGCGCGACATGGCCGTGCAACAGGATTCCATGCGTTTCCGGCGCAACATGGAACGCATCGGTGAGGCGCTGGCCTACGAAATCTCCAAGACTTTGGCCTACGAACCGGCGCAGGTGACCACGCCGCTGGGCATTTCCGATACGTTTCTGCTCGGACAGCAGCCGGTGCTGGCCACCATTTTGCGGGCCGGGTTGCCGCTTTACCAAGGCTTTGCCAACGTGTTTGACAAAGCCGAGAGTGCCTTTGTCGGCGCATTCCGTGGAAAACCCAAAACCGATTACACGTTTGAAGTGGAAATGCACTACATGGCCATGCCCGACTTGGAAGGCAAGACGTTGATTTTGATTGATCCGATGCTGGCAACCGGCAAGTCGGTGATCCGCACCCTGACGGCGTTACGGCCCTACGGCAAGCCCGCCGCCATTCATCTGGCTTCGGCCATTGCCACGCGCGCGGGCATTGAATACGTGCGGCAGTATTTTCCCGACTGCCATTTCTGGACTGCCGCCGTGGATGAGACGATGAGCCGCAAATTCTACATTATTCCGGGCTTGGGCGATGCCGGTGATTTGGCTTTCGGCGAGAAGCTGTGAGGAAATGCTTCCGGACAGGGGATTTCCGGTCATCGGGAACGGAGCCGGGGGCAAAAAAATAGTATGTCTGGAAAACGCCAAACCCGATACTGCTTTCTGGTAAATAAACGTCAGGAAGCGAAAGCCAGCACCAACGTTCTGATACTGAGCGCGATAATCAGCGTGCCGACAATCAGCATCAGTGTTTTGGCCGGAAACTTGCGGCACAGGTAAGCTGCAAACGGAGCCGCCACGCTGCCACCAATCACCAACCCGGCAATGATGTGCCAGTTGCCCGTGCCAATCAGCATCACGAAGGTGATTGCGCCAGCCAAGGCCACGAAAAACTCCGCCAGATTTACCGAACCAATGGCGTAGCGCGGCTCGTGACCCTTGCTTAGCAACGTGGAAGCCACAATGGGGCCCCAGCCGCCGCCGCCCACCGCATCCATGAAACCGCCGAACAACGCCAGCGGAGCCAGGTTTTTGGCTTCGCGCGGGATACTGTTTTTGCGGAAAGCCTTCCAGATAACCACCACGCCCATAATGAGCAGGTAAACGGCCATGAAAGGCTTGATGGTGTCGCCGTCAATGTTGGTCAAGATGTATGCCCCGGCCACCGCACCGATGGCACCGGGCAGCACCAACCGCTGGAAAAGCCGCCGGTTCACGTTGCCCATTTTCAAATGCGACAGCCCGGAAATGCCCGAAGTAAACACTTCGGACACGTGGACGCTACTGCTTGCCAAAGCCGGGGGAATGCCCAAACCCAGCAAAAACGAAGTACTGGTAATGCCGTAGGCCATGCCCAGCGCGCCATCTATGATTTGCGCCACAAAGCCGACCAGCATGAAAAACAGCATCTGCCGTGTGAAAATCTCGGAACCATACTGCTGCACATATCCCCGCAAGGTGTGCCAAGCCGTTGGGAAAACCACGAAATACACCGTGGAAACGACCAGAACGCAGATTAACACGATGAAAACCGCCTTTTGGACGCGTGTCGGTTTTGCCTTGGTTTTTTCAATCACGAGTAACTCCATCAAAATAATGAATTGATTGACTTGCAATATAATAGCATGGCCATAGATTTAATGTAGATTTAAGGGATTTATTTTCGCGTCCGTCGGCGCATGGCGGGGTTTGTTCGGAAAAGCAATTATCTTTCCTATGGTTCCACGGGCGTGCAAAATCATGCCGCACCGCAATCTAATCCGCAACCCTATGACTATGCATCGGCGCAAATTCATCCGTTCGTCTGTTGGCTGGCTGGCCGCCGCATCGGCCGGACAAAACAGGGCGTTTCAAAATAGTATCTTTCAAAAAGCCCAAACCCCGCTGCGCATCCAAACGGTCAGTGGCAGCCTGGATGCGCAAAAAATGGGACTGACACTGATTCATGAGCATATTCTGGTGGATTTTATCGGAGCCGACAAAACCAATGCAAGCCGCTGGAACCGGGATGCGGTGGTGGCCAAGGTATTGCCTTACCTGCTGGAAATCAAGGCGTTGGGCTGCCAGACATTGATTGAATGCACACCTTCGTATCTGGGCAAAGACCCGGTGCTGCTCAAGCGGTTGGCGGATGAAAGCGGCTTGCAAATCATGACCAACACCGGTTATTACGGAGCCGTGCAAAACAAATTCCTGCCTCCGCACGCCTTCACCGAAACCGCCGGCCAACTTGCCGCCCGCTGGATTCGGGAACATAGGAAAGGGATTGAAGGAACAAAAATCAGGCCCGGCTTCATGAAAATCAGCGTGGAGCCGGGCCAGCTTTCTGAAATGCACCAGAAACTGATCCGGGCGGCGGCCCGAACCCACCTAAAAACCGGACTCACGATTGCCTCGCACACGGGTTTTGCCACGCCCGCCTTCGGGCAAATCGAGATTTTGAAACGGGAAGGCGTTCATCCGCAGGCGTTTATCTGGGTTCACGCGCAAAATGAACGCAACAAGGAAAAATACATTGAGGCGGCAGAAATGGGCACTTGGATCAGTCTGGACGGCTTGTCGGACGAGAATACGGACGAGTACCTGCGGATGCTGCATTTCATGCGCGACCGCCAACTGTGGCACCGCACGCTGGTTTCGCACGATGCCGGTTGGTACCGCCCCGAAGAACCCGGCGGCGGCGAGTTCAGGCCGTTCACAACGCTGTTCACAAAGCTGATTCCGCTGCTGAAAGCAAACGGCTTCACGCAGGAGGAAATTGACAAACTGCTGGTTGCCAACCCGATGGAGGCTTTTGCCATCCGTGTGCGGCCTTTGGGCGGGTAAGGCGGGTTTGGCGTTTTTGAAAGATACTGTTTTGCGGCACCACTGTTTTTGCGAAACTTTGCCGGAGAAAACCAACTTTCCCTTGATGACGATGAAAATATCATTTGCCGCCCTGTTTCTTTGCGCTGTACTGGTCGCCGGTTGCGGGCAGCAAAAAAAGCCGCTGTCAACGGCCGAACTCGAACTTCATTTGAACAGCCATTACCTTGACCCCGATGGCTACGACAGCTTGTTGGCGCGGCATCCCGAATCGGACTTCATCGCCGACTTTAAGGCCATGGCCCTCAACGAGGAGGGCGACACGGCAAAGGCCAAGAGATGGCTGGAGGACACCGAGAAACGGCATCCGGCCTGGAAAAAGAGCGTGTACATGATAATGGCAAGGGCTGCACTGGCCATTGATGGCGGGGACACGGTTGCGCAGAGGCAACTGATCAGGGTTCTGGACGCGGAGGATGCCCGCAGGAAAAACAAGTGGGTGAGCTTGGCGCTCCATCAGATGCGTCTGGAAACGGACACGCTGCAGGCCGAGCGGCATTTGCAGGATGCGCTGGCGCTGGACACGGGTTTCACCCAGGCCAAGATCGCCCGAATCTACCGGTTGCGGGCTGAAGATTCCTGCGCTTTGATCCTTGACAGGTTCCGTCAAATACCCCCGACCTACCTTGACCCGGCACTGATCGGATACAAAGGCCTGGCTTATTTTAACTGCGGGGACGCGGAATCGGCAGTGCTTTGGGCCAAGGAGTCGCTGCGCATCAAACCCAACCACACGGGCCATTACGTGCTGGCCGTTGTGGCCCATTTCAATATGCAGAATTACCGCGAGGCCGAAAAACAGTATTTGCTGGTCATCCGTCATGACCACCACCACTGGTTTGACCGAACCCAGTTGGCTTGGCTCTACCATGATTCAGGGGACACAAAGAAGGCCGAGCGTTACTTCAAGGAACTGGCGGCCATGGAGCCGGGCCAGGACACCCAGGATGAACTGGTCATCTTCTACATCAAGTCAGACCAGTACGGACTGGCCGGGAAGGCCAACCAGGCATCGGTTAAAATGTTCGGCGAGAACTACCGTAATGCCGGATTGTCAAGGATAATTGAAGACTTTAAAAATGATGACAATCAGAAGATGTTCAGAAACTTGGAAAAATACTCAAAAACCTACGGCAAACAGGGCGAGGAGTGGCTTCTTGAGGTAACCGGGTTTATAAATGAATGAAATTGATGGTGGAAGTATTTGGCCTTTGACATCATTATCCAGGCCTCCGGAAACCGGTTGAAATGTCCACGTTTGAACCAGACGGGTTTGGCCTTTTAAAAAGATACTATTTCAGGCCGTTCCCCGGATGCCAGCGCGGACACATTCTCCTAACCCACGGTTGAAACCGTGGGCTGAAAATCATTGCCGCCCTTGTAAGTCAAACAGCCTCACTTGTCCCGTTTGTTGCCCACTACATCCGGGGGAGCCGGGGTTTTCACGTAGGCCGTCCGTGCACCGCTGCGGCCATCTTCGGCGTACATTTCGCAGTAAATGCCTTCG
This sequence comes from Sphingobacteriales bacterium, assembly GCA_043789005.1. Classification (GTDB taxonomy): domain Bacteria; phylum Bacteroidota; class Bacteroidia; order Cytophagales; family 172606-1; genus Xanthocytophaga. The sequence goes on along the minus strand of JAYWIH010000062.1, from coordinate 24,728 downwards.
GGCGTGCGGGTAATCGCTGAAACGTAAGGCGTGGGTTTGTTGTGATAGATGAGGCGTGAGGGGCGCGTGGAAAAACCGTAGCCCTTGATGGCCGCCGACTGGTAGGCAGGCTGCGGATCGTGGTACAAAAAGCCCAACTGCTCAATGCGCGGCGTGAATCGCGTGGAGTCGGGGACGCGCACCGTAGTGACCGGCAAACCGATGGCCGGGGGCGTTGCCAGAATAAGCGTGTGCCCGCCCACCAGCATCCGGCAGAAATCCACTTCGCGGTGCTTCACTTTACCGGCATGTACTTCCTGAAAAAACCGCACGTTCTCCTCCAAATTGCGCACCAGAACCAGCAAATGGTCTATGCCGTAGGTTGTGGACTGCCGGTGTTCGCCGCTGCGCTGCACAATGGTGACCAGCGTGTGTTCCGGCCCCCATAAAACAGCCGCCTTGGCCGATGGCTCGCCCGGAATCCGCACGTCAGCATCGGCGATTTTCAACCCCTGTTTTTCCAGCGATTGTACCGCGAGTTTCAGGTTTTCGGTACGCAATGCCAGCCAATGGACACCGTAGGCGGGCGGCGGAAGCCGGTTGGCGGGCGGGGCCTCGGCGGGGCTTCGTTTCCAGCGCGGTATGTCCTGGTGCAATCCCGGATAGGGGCCGCGTGGCGAGATGGCGATGGATGCCTGGCCAGGCCGGAGTTCCAAGTATTCAACGAATTGCAGCGGGTTTTTTTCGGGTTTTGCCAGCACCCGCATCCCGAAATGCTTGGTGAAGAACTCGCGGGCTTTTCGCGCGTCGTTCACAAAATAATGGATGGTGTCGAGCATGATGGGTGGCGGTGCAGACCCGTCTGACAGGGAGAGGGCGCACAGCAGCAGGCAAGTGCACCGGAAGGCGGATGTTGAGGATATCCGTGGACGCATACTTTTACAAATCAGTGGATGGCTTGGTTTTGGTCAGGGTTTGCAGATAGGTTTGATTTGTGCGCGAATGGCACGGAAGGTAAACAAAGGAACCCGGCGTTCAAGGCCGGGTTCCTTTGTTTTTTGCAGGTTTCCGCTTTTTGAAAGATACTATTTTGTTTCGCGCGTCGGAGACGCGAAACCGCAAACACCCCGATTACAAATCGGGGTGAGCGGATGGGACACTGTGATTGCCTGACATTGCATACTCTGATTGTCCTTCTGGAAGAACCTTGTGACAAACAAAATCAAGCTTGTACTCGAAGACTTGCCGTATCGTCAAAACCGGGCAGGTGTGGCTATCCGCAGGCCGCCGTATTTGTCACAGGTTCCTTTCAGGAGGACAAAATAGTATCTTTCGAAAAGCCCAAACCCCTTGGAAAACAACCGATAGAAAATCATACTGTTTCCGGGGGCTGGCACAACACGAAAACCCGCGTCATAGTGTAAAGCCCGCCCGGTATTCGCGTTTGAGGTACGGGTTCACGTCGGGGGCGTTGGTGAATTGCATCGCTGCCGAATCCCAGTTCAGTTTCTGGCCTTTTGCCCTCAACGCCAGCACGCCCAGAATCATGGTTTCGGTGAGTGGCCCGGCGTACTCAAACGGGCAGGTGGCTTTGCCCTTGCCCTTGCAGGCATCGGCCCAATTCTGCTCGTGGCTCATGCCCACGCGCGGATACAGTTGTTTGGGAGCCTTGAAATCTTTCATTTGGGTGGTGGGCAGCAGGCGCGGATTCTGGCCGTAGGTGTCGTGCAGCAGTTTGCCTTTGCTGCCCACGTACAGCACACCGCCGCCCCAATCGGTTTTTTCCTCGTTCAGCAGCTCCTTGGGGCGTTCGGGCAGCAGGCCACCGTCGTACCAAGTCATGTGTACGGCGGGCATTTTGCCACGCGCCGCAAAACCGTAATGCACCACCGATGCCACCGGATACGACTGCCCGTTGAACGGCGAACTCGAAGCCTCCACGGTGACCGGCGCACCCAAGTTCAGCGACCACACCACATGGTCTATCAGGTGCGCACCCATGTCGCCGAGGGCACCCACGCCGTAATCCGCCCAGCCGCGCCACTTGAACGGATGGTAGGCCGGATTGAAGGCGCGCGGTTGCGCGGGGCCCAGAAACAAATCCCATTCTAAGGTGGCGGGCGTGGCGGGCGTATCCGTCGGAAAGGCTATCCCCTGCGGCCAGATCGGGCGGTTGGTCCACACGTGTACTTCGGTCACCTTGCCGATCATGTCGGCGGCGATGATTTCATTGATTACCCGTGCGCTATCGGCGGAGTGGCCCTGATTACCCATCTGCGTCACTATTTTGGGCATTTCCTTGGCCAGCCGCGCCAGTTCGCGGGCTTCGTGTACGGTGTAGGTAAGCGGTTTCTGCACATATACGTGCTTGCCCGCTTTCATGGCGGCGGTGGTCTGCACGGCGTGCTGGTGGTCGGGCGTGGCAATGATTACCGCGTCAATGTCCTTTTGGTCTTCCAGCATCCGGCGGTAATCCTTGTGGCGCTTGGCATTGGGGTAGGCCAGGTAGGTTTTGGCGGCGTAGGCATCGTCCACATCGCAGAGTGCCACAATGTTTTCGGTGCCGGCCAGGTTTTTCAGGTTGGAGGCTCCCATGCCGCCCACACCGATGCCGGCAACATTAAGCTTGTCGGACGGGGCGATGAAACCCCGGCCCAGCACGTGGCGCGGCACAATGGTAAAGGCGGCGGTGGCAATGGCCGTGCTCTTCAAAAACTTGCGCCGGTCGAGCGGACGCGCGGTTGTGTTTTCTGGTTTTTCCATGACTTACATTTGGTTAGGGAAAAAGCCGCCAGCCCGAAGGCACGGGTTTGGCGGTTTGAAAAGATACTATTTTGTCCGGATTGGTTGTAGAGACGTTGCACCGCAACGTCTTCCGCGCAGGTCCAATGTTGGCAACACCGGAAATGGAAACAAAGACGTTGCGGTGCAACGTCTCTACGGATTTTAACGTCAAACGCAACACAACTTTCCCTTCGGGGGGCTTTGTCATACGAAAAAATCGCGCACCAGTTCGCTGTCGTCCATGCCGGGAGTCACCTTATAGCCCGACAGGTCGGTGATGCCTTCGGAGGCGAGCACCTCATCGTCAATGAAAAAATTGCCGGTGGTAGTTTTTGCATCGCGTTGCAAGATGTAATACGCTGCATCCGAAAGTATGTCGGGCGTGCGGCTGTGTTTCATCATGCGGTCGCCACCTAGGATGTTGGCCACGGCAGCCGTGGCAATGGCGGTGCGGGGCCACAAGCCGTTGAACGCCACCTTGCCCGCAAATTCGCCGCTCATGCCCAGCACGCACATACTCATGCCGTATTTGGCCATGGTGTAGGCCACGTGCGGCGCAAACCACTTCTGCTCCATGTTCAGCGGCGGCGACAGATTCAGTACGTGCGGGTTTTCGGCTTTGAGCAGATGCGGCAAACACGCCTGCGAACACACAAACGTGCCGCGCGTGTTTATGTCGTGCATCAGGTCGTAGCGTTTCATGTCGGTTTGCAAGGTTCCCGTGAGCTGGATGGCCGAGGCATTGTTGATCAGAATGTCAATGCCGCCGAACGTGGCCACGGCCTGCTCCACGGCCGCCCGCACCTGGTCTTCGTAGCGGATGTCCACCATGAGCGGTAGCGCCTTGCCACCGGCGCGTTCCATGTCTTGGGCGGCGGTATGTATGGTGCCGGGCAGTTTGGGGTGCGGCTCGGCGGTTTTGGCAGCAATGACAATGTTGGCTCCTTCGCGGGCCAGCCGCAACCCGATGGCGTGCCCGATGCCACGGCTGGCTCCGGTAATGAAAACGGTTTTTCCTTGGAAGGACATGGTATGGGCAGGTTGAATGGATGCAAGAATGCGGGCTTGAAAATAGTATGTTTTCAGGAATAAAAACCCATGCTTACCCAAGATTATGAATATTCGGCTGTTTTTCAGGATTATTCCGCCGAAAATTGCGGCAGATTCGCTCGCAAAACCTGCCAAACCTATGCTTTTGCACGGTTATTCTCCGGTTTTCCCTATTTTCGCCAGCATTTCCCGGTCTAAAAAACAATCCTGAAACCCACATGGAAACGCAACCCAACAACCCGCTGCACGGCAAGAAACTGGAAACCATCTTGGAGGAATTGCTGGAACACCATGGCTGGCAGGAACTCGGTGAACGCATAACCATCCGGTGCTTCACCCACGAACCGAGCATCAAGTCGAGCCTGGCATTCTTGCGCAAAACCCCGTGGGCACGCAAAAAAGTAGAGGATCTGTATTTGGAAATACTTTGAAAAAACACCGGAATCCGGGTTTGGGGCTTTTGGAAGCTGAAAGCCCCGTCTTTAGCGGGGATACTGTTTTGTCGGGGTTAAGAAATGCCGCAACGCCGGTCAGACACTGTGTATCAGACCGGTAACAGGCAACGGCTTTTGGAGGCATAGGCGGGTTTGGCCTTTCGGAAAGATACTATTTTTTCGTCCTGAATCACGCCGCCCAAACGAACGGCTCCCATCCGTTTTCCGTTGCCTTACCAAGACAAACCTTTTTTACAACCTCAATTTACAGACATGAATTTAACGGATGCAAAAGTATTGATTACGGGCGGCAGTTCGGGCATCGGCCTCGAAACCGCCAAGCAACTCGTGCTGGCGGGAGCCAAAGTCGCCATTTGCGGCCGCGACGAAGCCCGCCTGCACCAAGCCGCCAAGGAATCGGGGGCGTTCCCGATCCAAGCCGATGTGAGCAACGAAACCGACGTGAAGCGGATGGTGGCGGCGGTGATTGCCGAGTTTGGCGGCTACAATGTGCTGGTAAACAACGCCGCCTACGGCCATTTTGCCATGCTCACCGACATGGAAACCGCCAAGTTCAACGAACTGCTGGCCACCAACCTCACCGGGGCCATGGTTGCGGGCCGCGAAAGTGCCCGCCATTTCGTAGCGGAAAAATACGGCAACATCGTCAACATCTCATCCACGGCGGGGCTGGCGGGTTTTGCGGGCGGCACGGCATACGTGGCCACCAAATTCGCGCTCAAAGGCATGACCGAATGCTGGCGGCAGGAGTTGCGCAAGTACAACATCCGGGTAATGCTCGTGAACCCGAGTGAGGTGCAGACGCACTTCGGAGCCAATGCTGGCATGGAGGCGCGGCCGCACAACACGAGCAAGCTGGAAGCCATTGAGATTGCCCAAACCATTGTGGCTATGCTCGCCATGCACGACCGGGGTTTCATTGCCGAGGCCACCGTATGGGCCACGAATCCGCAATAGCCGGGCGGCGCGTATGGGCGGCAGCCACACAAAAAAAGCCGAAACTCCTCATGGGGTTTCGGCTTTTTGAAAGATACTATTTTGCCGGGCAGAAGGCGGCCACAAGGTGGTTCCTGCTAAATTCCGTCCAGCACGTTGGGCTGCTTGGATAAGGCCATGAGTTGCTTCATCGTTTTGTCCATGCCTTCGGTAGAGCCATCCAAGAAAATGACGTTGCCCTTGCCGTGTTCGGCAAAGTTCCTGATGGATTCCGTCCACATCGAGAACAGGATAAACGAGGCATCCAGTTCGGCACTTTGCATCTCTTTGGCGGCACTGGCCATACCCTTGGCCACTTCCTCGCGGAACAAAGCCACGCCTTGTCCGCGCAATTGGGCGGCGATTTTTTCGGCTTCGGCGGCGATTTTTATGGCATTGCCTTCGGCTTCGGCCCCTTTGGTACGGGTGATGAGCAAGGCCTGGCCCTCGTTTTCGGCGGCGGCTTTCAGGTTGTTCGAGGCCACCACTTTGGCCATGGATTGCATGATCACTTGGTCAAAGGCAATGTCGTTCAGTTGCAGATCCATCAAATGGTAGCCCCAGTCTTCAAGCATACTGTCGAGCTGGAATTTGACGTGCTCCACGATTTCACTCCTGAGCGAAAGGATTTCCGCCTGCTTCTTGGTAGCCACAAAACTGCGGATCGAGCCTTCGATGGAACGCACGAGAGCCTGCATGAAATTGCGTTCGTCCACAAACTTAAACGCCACACTTTTGATGCTTTCCTCGTTCTGGTTCAGCACGGCGTACACGAGCATGGCCTTGAAATTGACATTGGCCTGGTCGGAGGTGATGGCTTGGAACTCAAGTTCGGCGGAGCGGTTCTGGATGGAAATCTTGCGGAAAACGGTTTCCAGAAACGGTATTTTCAAGTTCAGACCGGGAAACATGACGCGGCGGTATTTGCCAAACATCGTGATCACGGCCACCGTGCCCTGCTGGACGGTGACAAACCCGCTGAAAAAAAACGCGGCGATAAAAAGCACAATCAGCGTGGGTACAATCAATTCCATGGTCGGCAGGTTTAGGGTTTTGGGAAGATACTATTTTGCGGTTAATGTCAAAAGCATTGAAAGGTAACCAATGCGGTTCAATAAGCCACCGGTTCGTCCAGAATCATTTTGTAATGCTCAATGTCGCATTCCAGAAACAGCTCGCCCACGAGCCGGAAACCAAACTTGCCGTAGAGCGGCATGGCCGTGAGTTGGGCGTGCAGGTACCGCTGCCTGCCCGCTGTGCCGGGCTGCGCACCGATATCGTCCAGCACGGCCTGCATCAATGCCGAACCCACTTTTTGGCCGCGAAATTCGGACAATACGGCAAACCGCTCCAGCTTGATGCCCTTGCCGGTGTGCCGCCAGCGGGCGGTGCCGCACGGGGTTTCATCCGCAAAGGCCAGGAAATGGCGGGCAATGGTCTCAAACTCATCGTATTCCTCGCTGGCGGGTACGTGTTGCTCGTCCACAAAAACCTTTTCGCGGATGCGGAAAGCGGCTTGCAGCCAATCATCATTGCCGGATATGTGCTTGACGGTGAGCATTTGACAAAGGGGGTTTGGTGTTTTTCAGCTATACTGTTTTTGGGGAAGCCGCAACGCAGGTCAGACACTGTGTGTCAGACCGAAACCGGCATCGGCTTTTGAAAGAACCGTCGGGTTTGGGCTTTTTGAAACATACTATTTTCGTCGTGCGCCACGCCTGCATTTCCGGGCAAAAAATCAGGGCAGCACCACCACCTTGCGGGCTTGCATTTCGGTGGCGGTGCGCACCCGGACAATGTACAAACCCTGTGGCAACCCGTTGAGGCCAACGGTGAGCGAGCTGCTTTGGATTTGGGCAAACAGTTGCACCCCTACTTTTTTGCCCGCCGTTTCAAACACCTCAACCGTCACATCCTGCCGGTTTTTGAGCAATACATCCAAACGGAAAGGGTTGGCGGCGGACTGGGAAACGTAAAACGGATTGTTGTACACCTTGGCAATGGCCAGCACATCGGAGGCGGGCAGTTGGGGACGCAGGCTTTCGAGCAGTTGCCTGCGCCTCGGGCTCAGCACCAGAACTTGCCGGATGCGTTGGCTCTGGTTTTTGGTGAACAGGTTCATGCACGCATCGGGCGAGTAATCCATGTAATTCTCGGTCATGTTGCGCACCCGCCCACCGCTGCAGGCGGAAAAAAACTCGGGACAGTCCAAGTCAATGCCTTCATTGGGGCCGAATATCCGCGGCGTGTCGTTAATGAAATCATCACCGCAGTCCCGGTCGCCCCATGTGTGCAGCAAACCGAGCCAGTGGCCGATTTCGTGCGTGGCACTACGGCCTTGGTCATACACCTCGCTGTCCACTTCCGGCCCTCGCCCAAAATTCCGGTAATCCACCATCACCCCGTCCGACTTTTCCAGCCCATTGACCGGATCCAGTCCGGCTAGGCCGGTGCCATCGGGAAACTGGGCGTAGCCGATGAAAACGCCCGAAATGGAAGTGACCCAGATATTCAGGTAGCGGTTGGTGGGCCAGGAGGCAATGTCGGCCAAGTCGCGCATTTCGTCGGTCGCAAACTCCGATTTGCGGTTGTAGTGGCGCGTGATGCCCGTGGTGGGTTGGCCGTTCGGGTCGGTGTTGGCCAAGCGGAACCGGATGTTCAGGTCGGCGGCCACGCCCGCGTATGCGGCGGGCGTTTTTGTGCGGTCGGCATTGCGGCGCTGGTAGTCTTCGTTGAGCACATCCATTTGCGAACGAATCCGCGCATCCGAAATGTTGGGGTTCCCCGTGCCACCGATGCGTCCGTTCTGGGTGTTGTGTATCACGTGCACCACCACCGGAATCTCAATCAGCGTATCGGCCTGCGTACCCGAAACCCGTCCGCCGCGCCGCGCCGCATTGTCTTGTTGAATCAGTTTTTCCAGCAGCTCGCGTCCGTGGCGGTAGCTGGGGTTGGCGGCTTGGAGCAGCGAGTCGTATTGGGCGGCAGCGCAACGCCGCTGTCCGACGGCCTGCATAGCCGGGCTTAACGCGAGAGCCACAAAGAGGAAAATGAATGGGGCCGGTTTCATCGGAACGGAAAAAATACGGAGGTGAGAAGTCGCCACACCGCCAAAACTACAAAATTTTTGCCTCAAAAAAACCCGCCCGGATTGGAATCCGGGCAGGTTCGGGAAATGTGGCGGAGCATTGTTTTCACACGGCAAACGCCTTTGTCGCGGGTTGCGGGGCAGCGGGTTCCTCCGCTTTTTCGTAAGCCAGGATAATGTCGCGCACCAGGCGGTGGCGCACCACGTCGCGGGCATCGAGCATCACGAAGCCAATGCCTTTGATGTGTTTCAGGATGTGCAGTGCCTCGGTCAGGCCCGATTTTTGGTTGCGCGGCAAATCCACCTGCGACTGGTCGCCGGTGATGATGACCTGCGAGTTGGGCCCCATGCGCGTCAAAAACATCTTGATCTGCATGGGCGTAGTATTCTGCGCTTCGTCGAGCAGGATAAAGGCATCGTGCAGGGTGCGGCCGCGCATATAGGCCAGTGGCGCTATTTCAATGACGCGGCTTTCGAGGTACTGCTTCAGCTTTTCGGGCGGAATCATATCGTCCAGCGCGTCGTAGATGGGGCGCAAATACGGGTCTATCTTCTCTTTCAAATCGCCCGGCAGAAAACCCAGGTTTTCACCCGCCTCCACGGCCGGCCGGGTAATGATTATTTTGCGTACCTCCTTGTTTTTCAGGGCTTTCACGGCCATTGCCACCGAAATATAGGTTTTGCCCGTACCCGCCGGTCCCAGCGCAAACACCAAGTCGTTTTCATTGACGGCGGCCACGAGTTTTTTCTGGTTGGCAGTTTTGGCCTTGATCACCAGTCCGCGCGTGCCATACACCAGGATGTCTTTTTCCGAAGGTTTTTCGCCCGACAGTTCGGCGGCCACCAATTCCTCCTCCTGTTTCAGATAAGTCTGTACGCTTTCGGGTGTGAGGCTGCCGAACTTGTGGTAGTGTGCCAGCAGCGAATCCAGAATGTCGCTGATGCGCAGGATTTCGGGCGTGCTGCCTTTTATGCGGATCTCGTTGCCGCGCGACACAATCCGGCTGCTTGGAAAGGCAGCGGAAACTTCGCGGATGTTGGTGTTTTCGATTCCCAAAAAATCAAGCAGGGAAACATCGTCCAAGGTTATTGTTTTTTCTACCAAATGTTTGTGGATGATTGAGTTGCGTGGAAAATAAACGGGTTTCGTGGTTTTAAAAGATACTATTTTGCGGCCCCGCCAAAGCCGGGGCATTTGGCCGCCTGCGGCATCAGTTGAACGCAGGGCCGGCGCGATTTGTTCTGGTTTGCCACGTGAAATTTCGCACCCGTCCATTTTAATAACCCACACTTCCATGCAAGTTCTCATCCAGAAGGATTACGAAACGCTTTCGGCATACACCGCCGGGAAAATAGTATCTTTTGTGAAGGCCAAACCCAACGCCACGCTCTGCTTTGCCTCGGGCGATACGCCAATCGGCACTTACCGGCGTTTGGCGCAGCAGCAGCGCGAAGGCCACGTTGATTTCAGCGGCTGCACGTTCATCAGTCTGGACGAATGGGTGGGCATGGATGAACACGACGAGGGCAGTTGCGGCTTTTTCGTGCATCGCGACCTTTTCGGGCCGCTCGGCATTGCGCCGCAAAACATCCGCGCGTTCAATGCCAAAGCCCATGACCTGCCCGCCGAATGCCACCGCATGGATGGCATCATCCGAGAGTTGGGCGGCATTGATTTGCTGCTGGTGGGTATGGGCGTGAACGGGCACATTGCCTTGAACGAACCCGGAACATCGTTTGACCTGTACTCGCACGTGGCCGACTTGGCTGAAAGCACCATCACTTCGGCGCAGAAATATTTTCCGCAACCCGTGCCCATCACCCACGGCATCACGCTTGGTTTGCGGCACGTGCTGGAAAGCCGCGAAATGCTGCTGCTGGCAAGCGGGCCGCGCAAGGCCGCCGCCATCGGGAAAGCCCTGCAAGGCGAACTGACCCAGCAACTGCCCGCCAGCATTGTCCGGCAGCACGCCAACGCTTGGGTGCTGCTCGACGAGGCCGCCGCCGAGCTGACGTTATAATGGAGCAGGACTAAAACCCGTTGCCGTTTTTTTCGCTAATTCGGCTGCCGTTGTCGGTGTTTTTCACCAACAACCTGCTTCAAGTTTTTGACAGGTTTGGGCTTTCCGGGAGATACTATTTTGCCGGAACCGGAAAATCCTGCGGATTTTACCCAAGCGGAAGCGTGTGCTACCCAGCTACCGACTAAAAAAACAGTATCTCCCGGAAAGCCCAAACCCGCCCGGCTCCGGTTGCGGTATTTTCGCTAATTTTGCATTCGACCATCCATTCATCCTATCAATTGAATATTGTGAAGTACAAGGAATATAAAAATGCCAATTACCCGCAAATCACCCAGGAAATCCTGGATTTCTGGAAAGAAAACCGGATGTTCGAGCAGTCGGTGAGCAACCGCGAAGGCAAACCGGCTTTCACGTTTTACGAAGGCCCGCCCTCGGCCAACGGCACACCGGGCATCCACCACGTGATGGCGCGTGCCATCAAGGATATTTTCTGCCGCTACCAGACGCTGAAAGGCTTCCAAGTGAAACGCAAGGGCGGCTGGGACACGCACGGCCTGCCTATTGAGCTGCAAGTGGAAAAGGAGTTGGGCATTAAAAAAGAGGACATCGGCGTGAAAATCAGCATTGCCGAATACAACCAAAAGTGCCGCGAAGCCGTGATGAAATTCACGGGCCAATGGAACGACCTGACCGAGAAAATGGGCTACTGGGTTGACTTGGACGACCCTTATGTGACCTACCAGAACAAGTACATCGAAACGCTGTGGTGGCTGCTGCGCCAACTCTACGACAAGGGTTTGCTCTACAAGGGTTACACCATCCAGCCGTATTCGCCCGCCGCCGGCACCGGCTTGAGTTCGCACGAACTGAACCAGCCCGGCACCTACAAGGAAGTGCGCGACACCTCGGTGGTGGCGCAATTCAAGGTGAAACGGAACGAAAAATCGGCGTTCTTGAACCTCACCCTAAATCCCTCTCCTACTGAGAGGGACTTTGACAGTCGCGAAACTAACTCCCCTTCTCAGCAGGAGAAGGGGTTGGGGGATGAGGTTTATTTCCTTGCCTGGACTACCACGCCCTGGACGCTGCCCGCCAATTCGGCGTTGACGGTTGGCAAAAATATCACGTATGTGCTGGTGCAAACCTACAACCAGTACACTTTTTTGCCGGTAAGTGTGGTGTTGGCCAAGGATTTGGCGGGCAAGTATTTTTCTGAGAAAGCCAAGGAAACCAAGCTGGAAGACTACAAACCCGGCGATAAACTGATTCCGTGGCGCATTGTCAATGAATTTAAAGGAGCCGATTTGCTCGGTATCGAATACGAACAATTGTTGCCTTACGTAACGCCCGAACACCCCGCCTTTCGCGTCATTCCCGGCGATTTTGTAACCACCGAAGATGGTACGGGCATTGTACACACTTCGCCGACTTTCGGTGCGGACGATTTCCGGGCGGCGCAGCAAAGCGATATTCCGGCCATTCTGGTTGCAGATGAAAATGGCAAGCAAGTGCCGATTGTGGACAGACAAGGCCGTTTTGTGAAGGAAATCACGGACTTTGCCGGACGCTACGTGAAAGCCGAATACGAAACCGCCGAAACTCTGGCCGACCCGAATTATAAGTCCACGGATGTGCTGATTTCCATTAAGCTGAAAGAGGAAAACAAGGCGTTCAAGGTCGAAAAATACGAACACAACTACCCGCATTGCTGGCGCACCGACAAGCCGATCCTGTATTATCCGCTCGATAGCTGGTTTATCCGCACCACGGCCATGAAAGACCGGCTCGTGGAACTGAACAAAACCATCAACTGGAAACCCGAAAGCACCGGCACGGGCCGCTTCGGCAACTGGCTCGAAAACCTGGTGGATTGGAACCTGAGCCGCAGCCGTTTCTGGGGCACGCCGCTGCCCATTTGGCGCACCGAAGACGGCGCGGAGGAAATCTGCATCGGTTCGCTCAAAGAACTGGAAACCAATATAGTATCTTCGCAAAACGCCAAACCCCAGCCTCTATCGGCAGAGCAGATGGCAAAAAACCAACGCTACCTGGACTTGCTCAAAGATGGCAACGAAGACCTGCACCGTCCGTTTGTGGACGAGATACACCTGGTTTCGGCCAGCGGCAAAACCATGCTGCGCGAGCCGGATTTGATTGACGTGTGGTTCGATTCGGGCGCGATGCCGTATGCGCAGTTGGGCCTTCCGGCGGTTCACAATGGGGAAGCAATTACGCCCCAAAATTTCTGGCAATTGCACGGATTCGGGCAGAACGCACCTTTCCCTGCCGATTTCATCTCGGAGGGCGTGGACCAGACGCGCGGCTGGTTTTTCACGCTGCACGCCATTGCCGGGCTATTGTTTGATGGCGTGGCTTACAAAAACGTGCTTTCCACGGGCTTGGTGCTGGACAAAAACGGCGAAAAAATGTCCAAGCGCAAGGGCAACGTGGTGGATCCGTTTTTCGCGCTGGACAAGTACGGCTCGGACGCGGTGCGCTGGTACATGGTGGCCAATGCCAATCCGTGGGACGATTTGAAATTCAGTTGGGACAAGGTTTACGAAGACGAAAAGGGCGGTAAACACACCTACGACCCGAAAAGACCGACGGAATTTTACGCCGACATGAAACTGGCCGACCAGTATTCGGACGGGATTGTGGAAGTGCAGCGGCGGTTTTTCGGCACGCTGTTCAATACCTACGCCTTTTACGCGCTGTACGCCAACTTGGACAATTACAAACTGTCGGAATTTGACCGCGTGCCGCACGAAGAACTGACCGAACTGGACCGCTGGATCATCTCCAAACTGCAGTCGCTGATTTTGGAAACCGACGAAGCTTACGCCACCCACGACCCCACGCGGGCGGCGCGGGCCATCCAGTATTTTGCCACCGAACAGCTTTCCAACTGGTATGTGCGGTTGTCGCGCCGCCGCTTCTGGAAGGGCGAAATGACCGAGGACAAAAAAGCCGCTTACGAAACCTTGCAACAGTGTTTGGTTGTGCTGGCACAACTGATGAGTCCAATCGCACCGTTCTTTGCCGATTGGCTTTACCGCAACATGACCGACAACATCCGCGACGAAGCCATTGCCAAAAACACGCCGCTTGCCCCGGTTTCGGTGCACCTGACGGATTTTATCAAGGCCGACAACAACTTGATTGACAAGGATTTGGAAGCCTCCATGGATTTGGCGCAGCGGTATTCGTCGTTGGTGCATTCACTACGCAAGAAGCACAACTTGCGCGTGCGCCAGCCGTTGAGCCGGATTTTATTGCCCGTACTCAACGACCAGACGCGCCAGCAAATCCGTTCGGTTGAAGATTTGATTCTTTCCGAAACCAACATCAAGGCCATTGAATACATTGACGATGCATCGGGTTTGCTGGTCAAGAAAATCAAACCGAACTTCAAGAAACTCGGCAAACAATACGGCCCGAAACTGCAAGCCGTGGCGGCGTTGATCCAGGGCATGGACCAGAATAGTATCCGCGAATTGGAGCAAACCTCCCGCTTCGGAACCGAACTGGACGGCGAAAAAATCACCATCACGCCGGAAGATGTGGAAATCTCCGCCGAAGACATTCCCGGCTGGATTGTGGCCAGCGAAGGCGGACTGACCGTGGCACTGGACACCACGCTCACCGACGGTTTGCGCGGCGAAGGCATTGCCCGCGATGTGGTGAACCGCATCCAGAACCTACGCAAGGATTCAGGCTTGGAAGTGCAGGACAAAATCAGGCTCACGTTCCAAAACCTGGATGCCTTTGTGGATGCGGCCTTGGAAACCAACCGCGCATACATCTGCACCGAAACGCAAGCCCTGGAACTGACCCTGCGGCCGCAAGTGCAAGGAACCGTTCCACTCGATTTGGACGGCTTCACGCTGGATGTGAAACTGGAAGTGGCGGGCTGAAAATAGTATGTTTCAGAAAGCCGAAACCTGCCTTGACGCATCAGGACTCTAAATTGACGCTTTAGCGCAAGCCCATGAAATCAATCAACTCTATTGCGGAAAAGTGGCACAATAAGACCTCACAGGGCGATGATGCCGCAGAGGATGCCAGAAAAAAGATTGCGCAGGTACAAACCGGCGAGGCAAAAGCCTTTACCTCGTGGGAGAAATTCTTGGAGGCAGCCGAAAAAGTGTACGGAAAGGAAAAAAGCGCGTAGCTGGCATTGCATCTTGCAAAAGTAATATACTTGCGGCTCCGGCAGATGGGAATCTGCCTGTATGGGCGGCACGAGGTAAGAACCTCGCGCCAGCGGGTTTTTTGCCGGGCGGGTTTGGCCTTTTCAAAGGATACTATTTTTCCGCCGCCGCCGCCAGCGTGAAAAAATCTTCGGTTTCGTGGGGCGTTATTTTCAGTACGTGCGCCAAGGCCAGCAGCACCAGCGTGTGCGAGGCGGCTTGACGCGGAATGGTGGCGATTTGGGCAAATTGATCCACCGTAATCCGTTGGTTTTCAGCCAAGTATTCAATCAGGCGTTTTTCCTTCTCACCGTACTGGAAGCGGATGTCGCGCTGTTTGCGTTCGCCTTTCAGCACTTCGCGCATTTCCTTGCTGGCTTGGATGCTCTTGTCGGCCACGCGCACATAAGCCTTGCCCAGCCGGTTCCCGACATCGTGCAGCACATAATGCGGTTTTTGGTGGCTGGGCAGTATCGTCAGTACCAACAACTGCCGTTCGTCGGTGACGGGTACATGATGGAGTTCGTAGGGGATGGGCGGGTGGCAATAGGCGGCAATGGCTTTGGTGAGGATGAACTCCTCTTCATCCACGAATTTCACGCCTTTGATTTGCCGGTCGTCGCTCACGCCGACCAGCAGCGTGCCGCCCTGCGTGTTGGCAAAAGCCACGATTTCGCGCACTATTTTTTCGGGATGCGTTGCCTTGAGCTTGAATTCGATGTGCATTCCCTCGCCCTGCTTGACCAAGGCTTTGACCACCGCCATATCCATGCGCTTACGTTTTCAGTTTGGCGTTATAGAACGTTAAACGGCTTTGGGAAATAGTATGTTTTCAAAAGCCCAAACCTAACAGACTGGCTGCAAGGTTCTGGCGGCCAGATAAGAGGGAGGCAAGCCTAAGGAATAGGGGCAAAACGGCAAAGTCAATTCTTCTGGCTGGCGCGGAAGAGTTTCTGCTTTTCCTCTTTGGTGAGGCTTTCGTAGCCCGAGCGGTTGATCTTGTCCAGGATTGCGTCTATCTCGTCATCGTCGGGCGTGCCGCTGTAGGCAGCCACTTTGGCTTGCGCCTTGGCGGGCGTGCGGTAGGTCACTTTCATGGTGGGTTTCCGCTCAAAAAGCCGGTTGGTCCACTCGGCCAATCGCGTGAGCGGCCTGCCCAGGTCGTTGCCCCGGTTCAGTTGCGAGATGAACACGAAACCCATCAGCGCGCCACCCAGGTGGGCTATGTTGCCGCCGATGTTGTTTTCGGCCACCAAGCCCACGTAGGAAATGACCAAGTAAAAAGCGGCGATGTACTTGATTTTGACTGGCCCGATTAGGAACAGGAAAAACGTGTAGTTGGGCATGAGTGTGGCCGCGCCCACCACCACCGCAAACACCGAACCCGACGCGCCAAGCAGATAAATGCCCTTGTTGGCAGCAAAATACGGAACCAGGTTGCAGAGCAGCAGATACGACAAACCGGCGGCCACGCCGCCCAGCACGTACAGGTTCAGCAACCGCCGGTTGCCCAGATATTCGTCAATCAGCTTACCGAACCAATACAGGAACAGCATATTGGAAAGGATGTGGAAAATGCCTTCGTGGCTGAAAAAATACGTGACCAGCGTCCAAGGATGGAAAAGCAGCGTCATTGCATCGCCCGGCAAGAATAGGTTGTTGGCAATGAATTCATTGTATTGCGCCGTGCCACGCCCGCTGCCAAGCGAAATCTTGAAAATCAGCAGACAGGTGTTGAGCAGCAGGAAAACAGCGACATTGATCAGGATTAGCTGAATCAAGCCGTTGTTCCGTTTGCGGAACGCATTTTTAAAATCGTCTGCGATACTTGACATCTTGCTTGTGGATGGTCTTCAGCCGCTGGTTTGCTGCCGACGGTGATTTTCGGCATTGCCACACACATAACGGCTTATTCAGTAAAAACGTTTTTTGTCGGTGCCCCAAATTTTCACCAGGATGAAACCGAAAAACATACCGCCCAAGTGCGCGAAGTGCGCCACATTATCGCCGGGGGTGCGCTGGATTCCGGAAAAATATTCCATCACGCCGTACAAAATTACAAAATACTTTGCTTTGATGGGAAACGGAATGAACAAAAGAAACAGTTCGGTATTGGGGAAAAGCAGCGCGAAAGCCGCCATTATGCCGAAAACAGCACCCGATGCCCCGACCGTGCGCATATTGGGGTTGTTGATGAACTCGTCAACGCTGCGCAGCACCAGTTGCTTGCTTTCGCGGATGTATTCGGCATTGCCGGGGTTTTTCTCGAAATCCTCCAGAAACTGCGGGTTGAACTGGTAGGCTCCCGAAAGGTGGTCGCGGAAATAATCCACCAGGTTGATTGCGCTGGGAGCCGTCAGGTATTGGTTGGCGGCTTCCTGCATCTGCACAAATTCGTAGTGGTTGATGGCGTTTTGGATCAGGCCCGCCCCGATGCCCGTGAGCAGGTAAAACACCAAGAACCGCCCGCCGCCCCACACGCGTTCCAGCATTGGGCCGAACACCACCAAGCCGATCATGTTGCTGAAAATGTGCCCTAAGCTGCCGTGCAAAAAAATGTACGTGACCAATTGGAACGGCAAAAAATGCGGCGAAAGGAAATGGTACAGCGACAGGTACGGGTTGATGAAAGTGAACAGGTTTTGCAGCAAAAACATGATGATGGTGCCAATCAGCAGGTTTTTGACCATCGGTGTCAACGAAAATCCCATGCGTACGGTGAATGAATGATAGAATGAGTGAATGACAGAATAAGGGCCTACAAGGCAAACCTCTTTGGAACCGCAAAATCCGGTGTCTGCAAATTATGGTTTGAAACAGGATGAAATAGTATCTCCCGGAAACCTGAAACCTGCGGTTCCGGCACAAGCTAAAGCGTGTGCTACCGCGTTATTTCGTAAAGAAACTGCCGATTTTGTCGAGCGTCAGGATTACGAGCGTGGGCGTGCCATCGGGTGCGTAGTTCGGGTTTGACGAGGCAAACAACTGGGCTACAAGCGTTTGCATTTCAGCCTGTGCCAGTGCGTGCCCGTGCTTGATGGCCGAACGCCTGGCAAGCGAGCGGGCAATGTTTTCGCGACGGCCCAGATTCAGTTCGGCCTGGTGCCACTTGAACTGCTCGATCAGCCCTTCCAATAGTTCCTGTTCGTTGCCCACCGGCGCATCGGCCGGAATGCCTTGCACGGCCACCGTATTGCGCCCCAGCACGCCTATTTCAAAACCCAGGCTCCTGATTTCCTCGGTTATCTCGGCCAGCAGTTCAAAGTCAGGCGCGTTCAGTTCCAGCACTTTCGGAAACAGCACCTGCTGGCTGGTGCCGTTGCGTTTGCCCAGCGTCTGCAAGAATTTTTCGTACAGCACCCGTTCGTGCGCCGCGCGTTGGTCAATGAGCATCACGCCGTTGGACACCTGCGAGACAAGGTAGCTGTTGTGCATCTGGAACACCGCATTGTCATTGCCAAGACGTTCGGCGGGCGGCGATATTGCATCGCCCGGCAGCCGGTTCACCCGGCTTTCCAGCGTCAGCACAATCTGTTCGTTGCCCGTTGCCTGCACCTTGTCGTTCGGGAAAGCCTGCTGGAAATCCTCGTACAGCGCCTTCCAGTTCTTGTGGTTGTTTTCCTGCCGCCGCTCGTCGGCAATGTACGCCGGGTCGGGGCGGTTCATGCGGCTGTCGCGCAAAATCACCGTCTGCTGCGGCTGGCCGCCATCCGGGGCGGGGTTTTCCAAAATAGTATCCTGCGGAAGTGCCAAACCCCCCGTGTTCGCGCCGCCGTTTCCGGCCGAGGCGGCGAACATGAAATCGTTGCCCACATCAAAATCCATGGCTGGCACAAGGTGGTGCATACCCAAAGCCTTGCGCACCGCCGACTGCACGACGGCGTAGATGGCGCGTTCGTCGTCAAACTTGATTTCGGTTTTGGTCGGGTGCACGTTGATGTCAATGTGCGCCGGGTCAATTTCAATGAACAGCACGTAAAACGGAAAACTCTCGTCGGGCAGCAGCCCCTCGTAGGCCGTCATGATGGCGTGGTGCAAATAATTGTGCCGCACGTAGCGTTTGTTGACGAAGAAAAACTGCTCGCCGCGCGTCTTTTTGGCAAATTCGGGCTTGGACAAATAGCCCGTCAGCGACACATAATCGGTTCCTTCCTGGCACGGAATCAGTTGGTCGCGGTAGTGCTTGCCAAACATCCCGGTAATGCGCTGGCTCAGTTTGCCGCCCGTGAGGTTATAGGTTTCCAAGTCGTTCTGGTACAGCGAAAACGCGATTTCGGGGTGCGCCAATGCCACGTGTTGGAACTCGTCAAGGATGTGGCGCATCTCGACGGCATTGGAACGCAGGAAATTGCGCCGCGCCGGCACGTTGAAAAACAAATTGCGCACGCACACGCACGTGCCCACCGCCGTGCTGGCCGGTTCGTGCGCCTTCATTTCGGAGGCTTCGATGCGGATAAGCGTGCCCACCTCGTCATTGGCCTGACGGGTGCGCAACTCCACTTGCGCCACCGCCGCAATGGAGGCCATGGCCTCGCCCCGGAAACCCATGGTGCGGATGGAAAACAAGTCGTTGGCCTGCCTGATTTTTGAGGTGGCGTGGCGTTCAAAGCACATCCGCGCGTCGGTTTCGGTCATGCCCGCGCCATCGTCCATCACTTGGATCAAGGTGCGCCCCGCATCCTTGACAATCAGTTGGATGTGTTTGGCGTGGGCATCCACGGCGTTTTCCAACAGTTCCTTGACCACCGAGGCGGGCCGCTGCACCACCTCGCCAGCGGCAATCTGGTTGGCAATCGCATCGGGCAATAGCTGGATTATATCATTCATAAGGCTTGTCTCTCCAAGGGAATCCACTGCAAAAATGCGTTTATTTTCCGAGAGTATTGTTGGTTTTCAGTCGGTGGCCCGCACGCGGCGGCACGCGGGAGTCATACGACAGAAACAGTATCTTTTGAAAAGGCGAAACCCGCCGCGCCGGTTCGTGCGGTTGCGAGAAACCGCGTGTCGGTTGCCCGCAACCGACACCACATCCGAACGCCGAGAAGGCGAACGCGGGGGTTTGGGCTTTTGAAAAGATACTATTTGGGTAATGCGGCTTGGGTAGAGACGTTGCACCGCAACGTCTTTGTTTCCATTTCCGGTGCTGCCAACATTGGACTTGCGCGAAAGACGTTGCAATGCAACGTCTCTACGGGTGTGGAGGCTATTCGCAACCGATGCAAAGGGACGGGCTGGGGTTTGGGCTTTCCGGGAGATACTATTTTTGCCGGTTTTTTCCGCGTTTCCGGCCCGGAACATACGTGCGCAACACGGCGTAACGGCGTTTTGAGGTTGAAAGTTTGTCCGGCGGCGCGGAACGTCACCAAAAAGTGCTATTTTTGGTCTGGAAAGTTGCCGCCCGGAATGCCGGTTTTTTTCTCGCGTGCAACCTTCCCTGTCTCACACCGTTTACAAGCCACCAGATAAATCGTGCTGATAGCCCTGCCCCGACACCCGTTCCCGTACTTAAACCTTGCCCATGTGAAGGCACGCCGGCCTGTAATCCTCATCCGAATCCTGCTGGGCGTTCTGTTTCCGGCGTTGCTGCTGCTTTCGTCGGCCACGGTGAAAAAGGAATCGCCCAAACCGCAGATTCCGTACAGCGAACAGGAGCGCAAATGGGTGGACAGCGTGTTCAACGCTCTCACGCCCGACCAGCGGCTGGGGCAACTGTTCATGGTGGCCGCTTATTCAGACAGCACCAAGGCCGATGTGAAGGGCATCATCAACCTGATTGAGAACTACAATATCGGCGGACTGATTTTTTTCCAGGGCACTCCGTACCGGCAGGCGTTGCTGACCAACCAATACCAAGCCATTGCCAAAACACCGCTGCTCATTGGCATGGATGCCGAGTGGGGCTTGGATATGCGCCTCGACAGCACCGTCAGGTTTCCGTACCAGATGACGCTGGGCGCAATCCGCAGCAACGAGACCGTCTATAAAATGGGCGACGACCTGGCCAAGCAGTGCAAACGGCTGGGCGTACACATAAATTTTGCGCCGGTGCTGGACATCAACAGCAACCCGCGCAACCCCGTGATCGGCTACCGGTCTTTCGGCGAAGACCGGCTCAATGTGACCTCCAAGGGGCTGGCCTATATGCGCGGCTTGCAGAGCAACAGCATCATGGCCGTTGCCAAGCACTTTCCGGGCCACGGCGACACCGATGCCGACTCACACCAGACCCTGCCCACGGTCAATAAATCAACTGGCGAGCTGGAGCAACTGGAACTGTACCCGTTCCAGAAACTGATTCAGGACACGCTGCGCGGCGTGATGGTGGGGCATTTGGCGGTACCGGCCTTGGAAAAAAACAAGCTGCTGGCTGCCAGCCTATCCAAAACCATCGTGACGGATTTATTAAAGGAACGCTACGGCTTTCCGGGACTGGTATTTACCGACGCGCTGAACATGAAGGCCGTGAGCAAAAACTACAAGCCCGCCGAGGTGGACTGGCTGGCCCTGCAAGCGGGCAACGACGTGCTGCTGTATTCGGAAGACGTACCCGAATCGTTGATCCGCATCCGCAAAGGACTGAAGGGCAAACCCGCCCTGCAAAGCAACATTGACGGCCGCGTCAGGAAAATACTGGCGGCCAAATACTGGGCGGGGCTGCACCATCGCCAGCCCGTAAATACCGCTAACCTGACCGCCGATCTGAACAAGCCGCAGGCGCAGGCACTCAACGAGGAACTGTATGAGCAGGCCATCACCGCCGTAAAAAACGGCAAGGGCTTGGTTCCGTTTGTCCACTTGGACACCACCACTTTCGCCTGTTTGTCGGTGGGGCTGCCCCAAGGCAACACGTTTCAGGAAACACTCGGCGACTACGCGGCAGTAGCCAATTACGCCATTGCCGACAAGGACACTTCGGAGGCGGCATTGGCGGCCATGGTCAAGCGGCTGAGTTATTACAAGGTGGTGGTTGTGAGTCTGCACGACCTGAACAGCTCGGCCAATTGGGCCTACGGTATCCGGTCGTCCACGCGGCTGCTCATTGACCGGCTGCGCACCAAAACCACGGTGGTGGTGGCCGTGTTCGGCAATCCGTACAGCCTGAAATACTTCGAGAAAATCAACCATTTGTTTTGCGCCTACGAAGACAACGAAATCACGCGCCGACTGGTGCCGCAAGTGTTGTTCGGGGCCATTTCGGCTTCGGGCCGCCTGCCCGTAACCGCCAGCGAGACCATGCCCGCCGGTACGGGAGTAATCACCGCCAACGTGCGCCGCCTGGCCTACTCCATTCCCGAACGGGCGGGCATGAGCAGCCAGAGCCTGCGCGTGATTGACAACATTTGTTTGCGGGCCATTGAAGACCGCACCATGCCCGGCTGCCAAGTGCTGGTGGCCCGCAACGGCAAGGTGGTTTTTGACCGGGCCTACGGCCACCTCACCTACGACACCGCAAATCCGGTCACGACGCACACCATCTACGACCTGGCCTCGGTCACGAAGGTGGCGGGCACGCTGCAAGCCATCATGTTCCTGCACGAACGCGGTTTGCTCGACGTGAACGCGGAGGTGTCGGCGTACCTGCCCGAACTGAAGGGAACCAACAAGGAACACATACTGGTGAGCGACGTGCTGATGCACCAAGGCGGTTTGGTGGCTTTCCAGTCGCACTGGGACCGGACAATCACGCGGCAGGGCTGGCGGTCTGACTATTACAGCCCCGTCCGCAACGACAATTATTCGGTTGAGGTCACGCCCGGAATGTACGGGCTGGCGCACATCCGCGATTCGATATGGCACTGGACCATTGAGTCGCGGCGGCTGCACAAGCCCGCTTTCCAAGACAAACATAACTTTGAATACAGCGATGTGAGTTTTTACCTGCTGCACAAGATTGCGGAAAGGCTGCTGAACCAGCCGATTGACGTG
This sequence comes from Sphingobacteriales bacterium, assembly GCA_043789005.1. Lineage (GTDB taxonomy): Bacteria > Bacteroidota > Bacteroidia > Cytophagales > 172606-1 > Xanthocytophaga. The sequence continues at coordinate 2,254 of JAYWIH010000062.1, read as the reverse complement.
TTTCTGAAACAGAATTTCTACGACCCGCTGGGTGCCGACGAGTTGCTCTACAACCCGCTGTGCAGCGTGGGCGAGGAGTGCATAGCCCCCACCGAACGCGATGTTTTTTTCCGCCGCAGCCAGATCCGGGGCACGGTACACGACCAGGGTGCGGCCATGATGGGCGGCGTGGCGGGCCATGCGGGACTGTTTGGCACGGCCAACGACTTGGCGATACTGATGCAGATGAACTTGCAAAAGGGCTTTTACGGTGGCCGCCGCTACCACCTGCCCAACACATTGCCCACGTTCACGAAGGCGTATAACAAGGGCAACCGGCGCGGACTGGGCTGGGACAAGCCGCGCAGCGATGGCGGCGGGCAAATGTCGGAATACACCTCCAAAAGCTCGTTCGGGCACACGGGCTTTACCGGAACCATGGTCTGGGTGGATCCGGAAGAGGACCTGGTGTACATTTTCCTTTCCAACCGCGTGTATCCCGATGCCGACAACAACAAGCTGGCCCGCTACGGAATCCGCAAGCGGGTGCATGATTGGGTGTACAAATCCATTGTGAGCTACCAGATACAGACGGCGAGCATCAAGCAGCAGTAAGGGCGGTGTGAAGCCAACGGCGGGTTTGGGCTTTTTGAAACATACTATTTTCAGGTCACGTATGAGCCGTATGTTTACCTTGGGGCAGGCCAAGGAACTAAGGCTTTTAGTCTCGGTGAGAAAACCCGTTGCCTTGCCTCATTGCGACCAGAACCTTAACCGCTACTTCTCAACAACCAACCATTGAATGGAACCAGTCATAACCGTTGTCCTTGCCGACGACCATGCAATGGTTCGCCAAGGCTTCAAGTTCATCCTTGAACAACACCCCCGCATCCGTGTTGTGGGCGAGGCCGACAATGGGCGGCAAGCCTTGGACTTGGTGCTCGGCCACCAACCCACGGTGCTGGTAACCGACATTGTGATGCCCCTGATGTCGGGCTTTGAACTGGCCGACCAAGTGCGCGAACTGAAACTGCCCACCCGCACGCTGCTGCTGACCATGTGCGAAGACAATGAATCGGTGCTCAGGGCGGTGAGAACCGTGGTGGCGGGTTTTGTTTGCAAAAGTGCGGTTGCCGACGAACTTGTGGCGGCCGTGCTGCAGGTTGCGCAAGGAGGCGAGTACTTTGAAAAATCCATTTACCTCAAGGCTTTCGAAGCCATCCGGACACTGGCAAGCGAGGAGCCGGGAAGCATTTCGCCGCGTGAGCGTGAGGTGCTGCAATTGCTTGCCGATGGGCTGAGTACCAAACTCATAGCCGACAAACTCCACCTCAGCGGCCACACGGTTTCCAACCACCGCATCAGTCTGCTGCGCAAGTTTTCGGTACACAACGCCGCCGAACTGATCCGCAAAGCTTCGGAATTGAATTTTATCGGGTAGGTTCTCGGTTCGTTGGGTTGTAGGCTGTCGCTGCGAGTCCGTCATTGCGAGGAACGAAGCAATCTGCCGGGTTCCGTCGGCCCGCAACGTTCCCGTTCGGGCGTGTGCGGCCCGGAAACATCCTTGCGGGGCGGCTTTTGGCGCGCCTGCAAGTGGACGGATTGCTTCGTTCCTCGCAATGACGGTTTTTTTACGCTTGCGTAACATCAGTTAGTATGTTTGCCAAACGCCAAACCCACCCGCGAATTCACGTGAACTTGCGGGTGGGTTTGGCAATCTCAGAAGATACTATTTTGTGCCGTTTGTGCCGGTCAGTCGTTCGGATGGGCACTGGCAATTATCTGGTCAAGCTTTTCGGTGGTGAGCGGCTTGGGTATGTAGTCTTTCACGTTGCCAAATGCCTTAGACCTGGCAATGTCCTGCGGATCAATGGAAGAGGTCAGGATCACGACGGGGATGTGGGCGGCTTCGGGAACGTGCTTGAATTGCTCCAGAAATTCCCAGCCGTCCATGCCGGGCATATTGAGGTCGAGCAGGATAAGGCTGGGCAAGCCGGTGTTGGTTTTGGCCTGTGCGGTTATCCTGTCCAATGCCGACCTTCCGTTCTCGAACGTCTGCAATTCGTCAAATTTGTCGTGCCTGGCGAAAACCTTCCTGCCCAACAGCAGCACAATCGCGTCGTCATCAACAAGATACGTAAGTTTAATTTTGCTCATGTAGATATATTTTAAATACTGTAAGTACTTGGGTAAAATTACTTTAGATTAAAATCGGAAAAATTGATTTTCACATTTTTTCCTAAATTAGCTAGAAACCGATTAACTGCATAGAAAA
>JAYWIH010000061.1:0-15374 GCA_043789005.1 Sphingobacteriales bacterium | reverse complement strand
ATTCCTGATTTTGACCATACCCAAAAATCTGTTAACCTTGAAAGATAACTGAAGACCTCACCCCCGGCCCCTCTCCTGCTGAGAGGGGAGCAGAGGCTCCCTTTTTTCACCCCTCTCAGCAGGAGAGGGGCCGGGGGTGAAGTTGTGGCAATCGGCATTTATCCAAGCACAAATTTACACAAATATGCTGCAATCCATACCGCCCCGCACGGTTCATCCGGCCATCAGCCTGGTCATGCTGGTTTCGTTTTTCTTTTTGGGCCAGCTAATCGGGGGCATGGTCGGGCTGTCGGTGTCCATTCCGTTGGCGGGCGGGAGCGTGATGCAAGGCACCAACAGGGTGATGCAGGTGTTGCAAAGCCAGTTTGGCGGCGTACCCAATGCGTGGCTCATATTAATGGTCATGCAGGCGTTTTCATCGGCGGGCGGCTTCATTCTGGCAGTGTGGGCTTATTTGTTTTTCATTGAGCGCAAGCCACTCAAATCACTGAACACCCAGCGGAATATACAGGTTTTGCCTGTTTTCCTGATACTGTTTTTGGGGCTTGCCTTCATCATTTTCAACGAGTGGATTTACCAGTGGAACCGCAACTGGGACTTGCCCGGCTGGCTGGCCGGATTTGAGGAATGGTCGCGCCGGAAACAGGAGCAACTCGGCGAACTCACCAAATTCCTGACACAGTTCGACTCATTCGGCAAGATGCTGATTGGCCTGCTGGTGATTGCGGTGATTCCGGCCATTGGCGAGGAACTGTTTTTTCGCGGCGTAATCCAGTCCGTCTTGATGCAGTGGACAAAAAATGCGCATTGGGCGGTCTGGATTACGGGCTTTCTCTTCAGTTTCATCCACTTTCAATTGGATGGTTTTGTGCCACGGATGCTGCTCGGGGTGGTTTTCGGCTACCTGTACGTGTGGTCGGGCAATATCTGGTATCCGATATGGGCGCATTTCGTGAACAATGGCGTAACGGTGGTTGGCGTGTACCTGAGCCGCAACCAGCAAAGCGCGGTCGACCTTGAAAATACCGAATGGATTTCCGTGCCCCAAGGCTTGGTTGCGCTGGCCGTCAGTGCGTTGCTGCTCTGGTATTTGAAACGGGTTTTTGACAATTTCCACGAACCGCAGCCTGCGGTTGCCAACCCGTAGCCGTTCGCACTGCCCGGAAGGTTTGGCGGTCAAAAAAGATACTATTTTCAGACGGGTTGTTTTTTACCACTGGCTTGGAAAACATATTTGCACCCAGCCTACAGCCGCTGCTGGTTTTCCTGTTTGCCTCGGGTGTCAGTTTTGCGGGGTCGCTGCAAGTGGGTCTGGTCAATGTATCGGTAATCAAAGCGGTGTTGGTTCGCAGTCGCAAGGCCGCCCTCTGGATGGCGTTGGGCGGCTGCCTGCCCGAATTGTTTTATGCCAGCCTCGCCATTGTGGCGGGCGATTTTGTGATGCGCCACCCTCAAGTGGCGAAATTTCTGGATTACGCATTGGCGGTGGTGTTTCTGGGGGTGGGCATTGCGGCACTGCTACGCAAGCCTCAGGCCCCGCAAAATAGTATCTTGCGGACAGGCCAAACCCGTGGTGCTTTTTGGCAGGGACTGGGGCTGGCCATGATAAACCCGCAGTTGCTGCCTTTTTGGTTTGGTGTGTATGTGTATGCTCAACGCACGCTTTTCCCGCTTGGCAGCGTGGCCTTGCAGCTATGCTTTGTGTGTGGCACGGCCTTTGGAGCTTGGCTGCTGCTGTTCGTGCTGGTGCAGGCAACGCACCGTCACCGCGAAAACATACTAACTTGGCTGCAACGCTACAATTCAGGCCGCGTGCTGGGCTGGATGTTTATCGTGCTGGCCTTATGGAAACTGCTTGCATTGGCTGTATGAACCCGTTTATTGTTCTTCTCCGTATGTTTTTTCAAGGTAAATTCGGGCAAACCTTAACGCCACACGTATGCAGCAAGACATCAAGTATTGGCATTTGCGCACCCACCAGTTATTCGCGCACATGAGCAGCGAAGACATACAGGCCTTATGCGTGATTACGGCTTTCCGCAAGGCCAAGAAGCACGAAATCATTGACCTATCGGACGCTGAAAAACGTGTTTACTCGCTCAAGAAGGGTACCATCAAAATTATCAGCCTGAACGCTGATGGCACCGAGGTGACCAAGGAGGTTTTGCAGCAGGGCGATATTTTCGGCGAGATTTCGCTTGATTCCGCCCAAGCCCGCGCCGGTTGCGAATACGCCCGCGCCGCCAGTCCGGAAGTTTCCATTTGTTCGTTCAAGGTCGTGGATTTCGAAGCAGTGCTGCAAAAGAACCCGATGCTTGCCATTCGCTACACCAAACAAATGGGCGACAAGCTGAAGGCCATGGAAAACCGGTTTTCCAACCTGGTGTTCAAGGACACCCGCACCCGCCTCACGGACTTTCTGCGCGAATTTGCCCTGCACAATGGCAAACGGGTCGGCAATGCCATTACCACCCAACATTTCCTGACCCACCACGACATTGCCAGCCTGATTGGAGCCTCACGCCAAACGGTCAGCACGCTCATGAACGAGTTGACCGAAAGCCACCTGCTCGATTATTCGCGTTCGGCGTTCACCATCACCGACCTGCCTTCTTTCAGGTAGCGCATTTCAAACAAAGTTTTTCCGGCGGGAATTGAAAGCCTGTGGCAATAGGCGAAAAACCTGCCCGGAGCCATTTCCTTCCATCATTGGCACAAGCGTACTGGCTTAAATCTTGGCAAAACAGTATCCTTTAAAAGCACCATAAAAGCACCAAACCCACCCGTTCCCGTTGGACTTGGAAAGTCCAACTACCTGCCGCGCCGTTTTTTTGCCTGATTTCGCCTGTTTGTCAGCCACGCGACAGTTGCCCACCCCGGAAGTAGGTAGGTTTGCAGGGTATATCAACCACAACCCCATGAAACCCGTGCTTTTTGCCGCAGCCTTGATTTTATTTTCGGGAGCCGCCCTTGCCCAACCGTCCGGTGCGGGACAACGCCGCCAGCAGTTCAATAGCGAAAACGGCTTGGCCTTGGGCGGCTACGATGTGGTGAGTTACTTTGCCGGCAAACCCCGCAAAGGAAACGCCGGTTTTTCTTATGCCTACAAGGGCATTACGTATCGCTTTGGCAGCCAAGCCACTCTGGATTCATTCAAAAAATCGCCCGAGAAATACGAACCTGCTTATGGTGGCTGGTGCGCCTACGCGATGGGAGCCAGCGGCGAAAAGGTGGAAATAGACCCGGAAACATACAAGATAGTGGACGGCAGGTTGTACGTGTTCTACAACCGGTTTTTCACCAACACCCTTGATAAATGGAACAAAGATGAGGCCGGACTCAAGAAAAAAGCCGACACAAGCTGGATGAAATTCTACCACTGACACATAATGTTTTTGCACCATAACCCTTATCCCCATGAAAACCCACCACAAAAACTGGCTGCCAATGACGGCACTGCTGCTTCTATCGCTTTCTGCCTGCAAAAAAGCAGACGAGGTTAAGCCCGCCCCTTTCATGGACCAGCCGGTGCCGGTTGCCGAACTGGGCAAGTTGCTCACTTCCGGCACGTTCGTTTCCAATGTCCACGGCACCTCGGGTATGGCCAAGGTGTACGACAACGCGGGCAAGAAAACGTTGGTATTCGAGAATTTCAAGACCGACAACGGCCCCGACCTGCGGGTGTATCTGGCCAAGGACCAATCGGCTTCGTCGTTCCGCGAGGTGGGCAGACTGAAGGCGGTGAGCGGCAATTTCAGTTACGGCATTGCCAGTACGATTGATACCGGCCAGTACCCGTTTGTGCTGGTTTGGTGCGAGGATTTCGCGGTGCTGTTCGGCAATGCCGAACTTAAAACGCCCATGTGATTGCCAAACCGCCGCAAAAATAGTATGCCCGCAAAAGCTCAAACCCATGCTCCACACAGCCCGCAACAACAAATCCCGCTCATGAAAAAATTCCTGACTTTGCTGGCGTGGGCCGCCCAAATAACGGCCGCCATAATCCTATTGCAAACGCTTTATTTCAAGTTCACGGCGCACCCGCAGTCGGTGTATATATTTACCAAGGTTGGCATGGAACCTTGGGGCCGCATTGGCTCGGGCATTGTGGAACTCATCGCGTCGGTGCTGCTGTTCGTTCCCGGTTTTCGGTGGCTGGGGGCGTTGATGGGCATGGGCACTATGGCCGGAGCTATTTTGTTTCATTTGACTATACTCGGCATTGAAGTGGACGGCGACAGTGGCCTTTTTGCGCTGGCCTGTGTCACGTTTGTATGCTGCGCCCTGGTGCTGGTTGTGCGGCGGCAGGAAGCCTTTGAGTTTCTTGCCAAGTACAACATCCGTCTTTCCGGCAAACAACCCTAACTAATCATCCCACCACCCAAAACCCCGTCCGTATGAAACCCATTCCCTTCATTACCGGTGTGTTCTTGCTGGCGAACACCAGTGTTTTCGCCCAAAGCGAAAACCACATTTTCGAGGCCACCGCCAATGTGGCCAAAAACCAGTTTGCTAGTGCATTTTCGTGGAGCCGTTCGCATGGCATAGGCAGCAAGCAACGTTTTAAGGTCGGGTATGGGCTGCGGCTCACCAGTTATTTCGGCACCGGCCAGAATTATGTCACCGCTCCGGCCAAATTCACCAGCGGTAAGGAAAGCTTGGCCGCGCTGTTCAGCGAAAATATCGCGGCCAATTTCGATACGCTGACCCTGCCGCGTGCGCAGGTGAACTCGCTTAATGCGGCCATTTACTTGTCGTACACGGCTTTTTCCGGAAAACTGGACATCGGTTTCAACATTGATGCCATCGGGTTCAGTTTCGGCGCGGAACGGCGGGGGAGTTTCCTTTCGGGAGGCAATACCGGAATCCAAGCGGCAAAACCCACCGCATTCAATGTCTTGCTGATAAGCGACAGTGACCGGGGAAGTTTGAATTCGGAATTGAATGTCCGGTACTGGATCCACCCGAAATGGGCCATTAGGGCGGGCTACCAGTTCCTGTTCACCGAATACACAACCAACCAAGCCGTACAAGCCGTTGCCGGTTTTAGCGACACGAACAGCCGGTTCCGCAACAAGTCTTCGATGGTATTGGTTGGCATTGCCTACGCACCCTTCCGCAACTGACCGCCGGAAACCAGCCTTTGGACGATCGGTGCAAGCATGGTTTTTTGCGCGTGGAAAATAGTATCTTCCCAAAAGCCCAAACCCGCCGGTTTTTTTGGAACCCGGCTTATGGGTACTTTCACGATTCTTCCTGGAACCATTTCATTTTCCAAGCATTTTGCAAACCAAATGTGTCATGCCAAACCCCTTGAGACCGTTGTGCATTACTGTGCTGACATTGCTGGCGGGTGTGCCGGCATGGCCACAAACCGACTGGCAAGTGGCTTCGGCGGCGGTATCATTCAAGATTAAAAATGCAGGCATTGGCACACAGGGCGGCTTTTCCGGCTTCGGCGGCAAAATCCTGTTCGATGCCGATGCCTTGGAAACGAGCCGTTTGGACGCCTCTGTTGATACCAAGACCATTGACACCGGCATTGGCCTGCGAGACAACCACCTGCGTAAGGAGGAATATTTTGACGCGGACAAATATCCGAAAATCACGATGAAATCGGTGCGGATTGTGCGGGCGGGCGGCAACGCATTCACCGGCACGTTCCAACTGACCATCAAGGCGGTGACCCGGAAAGTGGACATTCCGTTCACGTTCGTGCAGTCGGGTAATGCGGCACGGCTCAAGGGCGATTTCATTATCGACCGCCGCGCGTACGGGGTGGGCAAGAACCACTTCACCCTTTCGGACAACGCAACCATTTCCATTGACCTGCGACTCGCCAAGCCGCCAGCCTGACCGTTGCCGGAATCCGTGACGGGGTTTGGGCTTTTGGAAAGATACTATTTTCAAAACCAAGACAACCGGCAAGCAACGCTGGCGGCATTGCCAACAAAAAACCGACCCACCAAGCCACTCAACATCATATCCGTATGCTTTTGCAACAATCATCCACCAACACCCTGCAATCCCTGCAAGCACTGATCGAACAATTGCCCGGCTCAGACTACGCCCAGCCACTAAAAGTATTGTCCGGAAGCTCAATAGGAAGTCATATCAGGCACATCCTGGAGTTTTACGAATGCCTTTTCCAAGGCTTGCCTGCCGGAAAAGTGGACTATGATGCGCGCCAGCGCGACCTGCGTCTGGAAACCGACCGGGAATTTTCACTGGAAACCATCGCCTCGCTGATTGGCCGCATAAAAGCCGCCGCGCACGATGCCCCGTTGCGGCTGCAAGTGTGCACCGAACCCGGCGCACCGCCCGTTTATGTATGCACAACACTGTACCGCGAACTGGTTTACAATATCGAACACTGTATCCACCACTTGGCCTTGATTCGCATTGCGGTCAGCAACGATTTTCCGGGTGTTGTACTGCCCGACCATTTCGGGGTGGCTCCCGCCACAATCCGCTACCAGCAAGCCGCCCATTAGTACAAATCTGATTAGTACAAATTTGGCGTTGCCAAAACCGGCAGTTTAATTCTCTGCACACCTTTATCCGCACCCATCCCCTGCCGTATGTGTACAGTAACATTCCTGCCCTTGGGCGACACCGGATTCATGCTCACCTCCAACCGCGACGAGCAGCATAGCCGCCTGCCCGCCCTGCCGCCACAGTGGCACATGGCCGGCAGTGTGCCGGTGGTGTTTCCGAAAGACATCCAGGCGGGCGGCACTTGGATCGCCACTTCGGGCAGCGTTACCGTGTGCCTGCTCAACGGCGCGTTTGAGGCGCACCGGCCAAAGCCGCCCTACCGCCGAAGCCGTGGCCTGATGGTACTTGATTTTTTCGGTTACGAGTCTGAAAAGGCATTCATCGAACACTACGATTTCACGGGCATCGAGCCGTTCACCATGCTCATCGTGAACCACTACGGTACGCTGTCACTCACCGAACTCCGCTGGACGGAAGCACGTGCGTTGCACACTGCCGACAAGGATGTTTGCCAGCCCCACATCTGGTCTTCGGCCACGCTGTACGAGCCGCCGGTGTGCCGGGAACGCGAGCGGTGGTTTGCCGCGTGGCTTGCCGGCCAGAAAACTTACCGGCTCGACGGTATTTTGGATTTCCACCGTTTTGGCGGCGACAGCAGCGACGGTAACAACCTGCTCATGCGCCGCGACACGGTTTCGACGGTGAGCATCGCTTCGGTACTGCATCATCAGGACGACGGAACCGAATTTTGGTACCAGGACTTGAAGAGCCACTGCATGAATAGCCTGAAAATAGAACCGGCCAACGCCTGAGCAGCCATTGCAGACGAACCATCGCACCCTATTAATTGTATGCCGTTCAAACCTCCTCTTTTCCTGATCAAAATGGTTCGGTACGAATACTGGGCTTGGTGGGTGTTCTACCTGCCCATTATCCCTTATTGGCTGTACTTGGCTTTCAAGTCGCGCAGCCTGACGTATTTTACCGCCGCCAACCCGGGCATTGAGGCGGGCGGTTTTTTCGGCGAGAGCAAAATCGGTATCCTCGACAAGATAGGCGGGCAATACAAGCCCCGTACTGTTTTCATTGATGGCCGTCCGTCGTGGACACTAATCGGGCAGCAATTAGCTGCTGTCGGTATCTGCTACCCGCTCATTGCCAAGCCCAATGTTGGGGAACGGGGCAGCCAAGTGGAAAAGTTATACCACGAAACCGATTTGCGGCATTACCTGGCAAGCAACCCGGCAGCTACCATCTTTCAGGAATTTGTGGATTACGAACTGGAAATGGGGGTTTTTTTCCACCGGCATCCCGGTGCGCCGAACGGAAAAGTGAGTTCGGTAACGCTCAAGAAATTCCTTTCGGTGACCGGAAACGGCATTTCAACGATTGAGGAACTGATGGGCCAAAGCAACCGGGCCAGGTTTCAACTGAAAAAATTCCGCCAACGGCTGGGCGGGCAAATGCAGCAAATACTGCCCGATGGCGAGGTGAAAACCTTGGAATACATTGGAAACCATTGCCGGGGAACCCTGTTTTACAACGGCAACCACCTGATAAATAAGCAATTACACGAGATATTCAGCACCATCGCGCTACCTATTGACGGCTTCTACTACGGGCGTTTCGATATAAAAGTCCGTAGCTTGGCCGACTTATATGCAGGCCGGCATATCAAGGTGCTGGAACTGAACGGTGTCAGTGCCGAACCCGCCCATATTTACGATCCGGGCTACACGCTGCTTCGTGCCTACCGCGATTTTGCCCGCCACATGGACATCATGCACCGGATTTGCCAAGAAAACATCAGGAACGGCGTGAGGCCGGTATCGGTGAAACAACTTTGGCTCATGGTAAAGAAGCACTTTTGGCAGACTGACTCGTCACCCCACTTGACATAAAGTCCCCTGTTTCGGAAAGGTAGCCGGGGGAGACTCTTCAGCGCAGCACCTGCACCCAACCCTTGCACGACGTGCCTTCGGGCGAGGTGAGTTTGTAATAATACACGCCGTTAGCCCGGTTTGCGGCTTTCCAGTCGTTCTGGTACGAATCGTCGGCATATACGGCGCGGCCCCACTGGTCCACGATTTCCAGTTTCCAGCCGCTCCTGAATGTTTCAAAATGCGTATTCGGCTCGTTGGGCGTGAGTACGTTCACGGGTGGGCGCGGATCCGCGCCTTTCACGCGCTGGCGGAACGTTTTTTCGCAGGCTCCCCGGAACACGCGCGCCACAATCTCGTATTGGTTGGTGTCCAGCGTCAGCGTGTCGCCGGTTATCTTCCGGATATTTCCCTTTTCGTCCATCCTTTCCCATTCAATCCGGTTAGTCCCGTTATTCACCAGCCGCAGGCGCGTGGGTGCGCCGCATTCCGAACGGATTTGCACCTCGAACTCGGGCTGTATTTCAGGATTCACCACCACCGTTACCCGCACATTCTGCACACAGCCCTTGTCGTTGGTGACCTGCGCCGTGTAGGTGGTGGTTTGTTTGGGCGTGACGGTCGGCGTGGCCGACTGCGGATTTTTCATGTCTGCATTGGGAGTCCACGCGTATTTTACGCCACCCGCCGCCTTCAGTTGCACGCTTTGCCCGGAGCATATCGTGGTGTCTTTACTTACGGCAAAGGCCAGGTTTTTTAAGGTGACTTTGCGGCTCACGGAATCCACTTTTTTGCAGGTAACCGGGTCGAAGGCGCGGAGCGTGATGGTGTATTCGCCGGGTTGGCTGAGCGTGAATGCCGCCGGACTGCGTACCGCCGACTGCACCTGCCCGTTGACGACCCATTGGAACGTTTTGCCGCCCAGACTCTTGTTGGTGACGCGCACTTGCGCCGGTGCGCCGCATGAGTCGGCAGACAGGTCGAATTCGGCTTCCAGCCCTTCCAAGTCAAACTTGAAAGCGGCGTTGTTGCAGCCGTCGCCGGTTTTGGTGCTGCCCACGCGCGTGCCATTGTTGCGGTTGGACCATACGCCGGGCGATGTCGGGAAGGTGCTGTTATCGGCGCAGCAGCAGGCAGCGTGGTAGATGGTGCCGCCGGGACTGAATCGCGACGTGCCGCCATCCACGTGGTTTTCGCGTTGCGGCGAACCGAAAAACGTGCCGTATAGCAGTTGCGTGGCGTTTTGATTCAGGATTGCCAGGTAAAAGTCGTCGCCGTTGGTGGCGGCGCGGAAAGCATCGGGCGTGGTGGGCAACCCGCTGGTGCTGCTGCCTTTGATGCCCCGCGCATCGTTGATATTACCGCCCCAGCCAGACAGGTAGATGAAACCGCAATCGCTGCGCATGAAGGCCGTAGGCGAGAAATCGGGCTGCCGCCGCCCGGTGCCAATCACCGTGGAAAATACCGTGCGGCTGAACGTACTGTTGAAAGCGTGGATGAATTGGCCGCTGTTGGCGTTGCTGTACGCGCCCCGCGTAATCGGATATACGCCGAAAGTAAGGCCAAGCACGTACACATTTTCATCGGCATCCAAATCAATCAGGTAAGCTTGGTCGGCGGCGTTGGTTCCCAGATACGAAAGCCGGTCAAGGCGTTGATTATCAAACCGTACCACAAAGCCGTCCTCATCATCGGTCATGGCGGTTTTGATTGCGCCTACGGATGATGGTAGGTCGCGGCTGGTGGTGCCGCCCACCACATAAACGCCACCCGATGGCGCAATCCGGATGCCATAAGCCGCATCAAAGCCGGTGCCGCCCACGTAAGTGCTCCACGCCAAAACCGATAAATCGGTTGAAAAGCGGCAGACGATCCCATCCTGCGCGCCCCGGAGTTGGGTTTGCGATGCGCCAACCGTGGGAAAATCGTTGGAAACCGTGGTGGCGGCAAAATAGATGTTGCCTTCCTTGTCCAGATTCACTTCGCCCCTGAACTCATCGCCGTAGTTTCTGATGGACAGATTTTCGGCCTCATTCAAGCCGTCATTTCGCGAGCCGCCAATGTACGTGGAGCCTGCCAAGCCGCTGGCTGCCGCATTCAGTTTGGTCACAAACAGGTCGCTGCCGTTTTCGTGGGGTATGCCCAGCATATCGGTGGGCTGGCCGCCGTTGTACGAACGGTCATAGGCGTTGGCCGTCACCGGGAAATCGCGCGAGCTGGTGGTACCCATAATTACCAGCTCGTTGCGGTCATTGACAATCAGGCTGTGGGGTACGTCGGCTTCCGCGCCACCGATATAGGTGGCGTGGATGAGCCGGTTGCCTTGCGGCGAATATTTCAGAATCGCTACGTCCACCTGGCCGTTGAAAGTGACTTGGAAAGCCCCGTTCGTGGCCGGAAAACGGTTGCCAAACTCAATGCCGCCCGAATACAGGTTTCCTTCCTTGTCATAGGTGGCCGTGAAGCCCCAGTTGTCGGAATACGAGCCGGAGTACGTGGAAAACACCAGCACCGGGTCAATGACCAGGGGCTGTTTCGCATTGTAGCCTTTGGGGAAGGCAAACGAAATAGTATCTTTTTGAAGGGCGAAACCCGACGGCACCTCCCGCCGGATGCCGTTCTTATCAAGCTGGTAACAATACGGCGGCGTTTCGGTGGTCTTATTGACCGAGGTTTCGGTGGTGAGAAACCCATTGTCGAGCGAAACCCGGTCCATGCCCCGGTAATGCAGCCTGATTTGATTCGGGTCGGCTTGGGGAGCCACCACAAATTCGTATTTCAATGAGCCATTTTGCGCAAACAACCTTACATTGATGCCGGGATAAATGTCTTGGTACACAATTTCCGAAAATGCCGGAACCGCCGCCGCCCAATGCGCCGGATCGTTGTCCAGAAAAAAATTGCGCTGCTCTATTCTCTCGCCATTGGCCTGTAACCGCACACCGGGACTGGAACCGGCGAAAACAACTTCGAAGCCATGGGCACGGATGATGTTTTTGCCGATGCCGGGCTTGAACGCCTGCCGAGCCACCGGAACGGTTGCGTCAACCGGCTTCGGATGCTGCCGGGCCACATCGCCGGTGTGGTAGAAAACGTATTGCAGAGAGTTGCGCTTCACAAAAACGAAACCGCCCGGTATGGCGGCACGATAGATGATTGCCGTTTCCCATTGCCCATTGTTACGGACAAAACGGGGCGAAGGCGCGTCTTCGGCAGCGGCGGTGAGTGAAATGGCAAACAGGAACAGTAGGAACAGGCGCATATCCGGTCATTTTCTTACATGAAATATACCACTAATCCGGCACTTGGCAAAAAGGTAACCAACCGGACAGGAAAAAAACACAACCAAGGCATCAGAGCCGAATCAATTTTGGCAACGGCTGGCGTATAGGCAGCCACCACCACAACACCTTTGCCAAAATCTCGCTCGTGTCAAAATAGTATCTTTTAACAGGGCCAAACCCGACTCCCAACCGTCTGGCAATTTGCCGGTCGTTGTTTTCAGGTGTGTAATAGCAGGGTTTCAAGAATTTTTTAAAAAATTCATGGAAAAAATTACCTTGCAGTATCTTTTCCATGGTTGCCAACCTTCTTGTGTCATGCCCACATTATCGCGCCGCTCCTTTCTCAAGCATACCGGCACTTTGGCTGCGGCCACGGCTTTTGTGCCGGAGGTTTTTGCCCGTAACGCCACCAAGCCGCTGTATTCCATCGGCTGTTCGGCCATTGCTTGGAACGGCAACGACAAACAGGCCATCCAGGACATATCTTCGTTGGGTTTGCGCGGCATCCAGTTGCGTGCCAATACCTACAAGGACTACGGCAACAAGGTTGAGGAACTGAAGGATTTGCTGAAACAGCACAAACTGCAATTGGCCATGTTTTCGAGTGGCAACGTCAACATTGATCCGAAAGAGGAAAAAAGCCAGTTGAAAACGCACCTCAACCATGCCAAGTTTGTGAAGGCACTGGGCGGCAAGGCAATCCAACTCACCAATACTTCGCGCCCTAAAGACCGGCTGCCCACCACCGACGAACTGAAACGCTACGCGCAACTGCTCAACGAAACGGGCAAACGCGCCGCCGATGTGGGCGTGCAGGCCGTGTATCACAACCATATGCACCAACTCGGCGAAACACCCGGGGAAATAGATGTGATTCTGCAAAATTTGGATACGAAATACATGAAGTTCCTGCTCGACATTGCGCACTGCTGGCAGGGCGGCGGCGACCCGGCCAAAGTGGCGCGGCAATACAAGGACATTCTGCACACGCTCCATATTAAAGACGTGAAACGTCCGCATCCCGACAACCCCGCCGACCCGAAATCGTACCAGTTTGTGGAACTGGGCCAAGGCAACCTGAAGCTGCCCGCCTTTTTCAAGACCCTTAACGAAATCAAGTTCAAAGGCTGCGCGGTCATTGAACTTGATTCGGTTCCCGACAAATCGCGCACGGCCTTGCAATGCAACCAGATCAGCAAGGATTACCTGACCGGCAAAATCGGCCTCAAATTGTGAAGGATTAAAAATTCGCCGGTTTTTTAACCACCAAGGCACGAAGAAACGCCTTTGTGTCTTGGTGGTCGGAAAACAGCACGGCCCCAGACCACCGCATAAAATAGTATCCCCGCTAAAGCCAAAGGTTCAGCCAGAGGCGGAAACGGGGCTTTCAGCTTTCAAAACCACCAAACCTGCCATGCGTCAAATCCATTCGTTTTTTGCAATTCTTTTGATTTTCGGCGCGGTGGCCTGCGGATCATCGCAGCAAAATAGCCTGCCTGCCGGACAGGCAGGTATCTCCGAGAATGACCAAACCACCGCCGATACGGCTGCCACCCAAGCGGATACGGGGCAACCTGCCGAAAATCTCCTGACCCAAGAAGAGCAAAAGGACGGCTGGAAATTGCTTTTCGACGGCAAAACCACGGCGGGTTGGCGCGGCGCGTACTTGGACAAGTTTCCGGAAAAAGGCTGGGCTATTGAAAACGGCACACTGACGGTGCAGGAATCGGGCGGCGCGGAGGCGCGGCACGGGGGCGACATCGTGACCGTGGACGAATACGGCACGTTCGACCTGAAATTTGAATTCAGGCTGACCGACAGTGCCAACAGCGGCGTTAAATATTTCGTGGTCGAGCACCAGCCCAAGCCCAAAGGTTCGGCGTTCGGGCTTGAGTTCCAGGTGCTGGACGATGCCAAACACCCCGATGCCAAACTGGGTCGCGAAGGCAATCGCACTGTGGGGTCGCTGTATGATTTGATTGCCGCCAAAGACAAATCCGCGAACCCGATTGGCGCGTGGAACCAAGGCCGCGTGCTGGTGCAAGGCAGCCATGTGGAGCATTGGCTCAACGGCAAAAAAGTGGTGGAATATGAACGCGGCAGCCCGGATTTCCGCACGTTGGTGGGCATGAGCAAGTATGCCGCGCCAGACTACAATGCCAAGGGCCGTTTTGGCGAAGCCATCAAAGGCCATATTTTGTTGCAAGACCACGGCGACAAGGTCTCGTTTAGGAACCTGAAAATCAAAACACTTTAAATCTCGTCCGAAAAAATAGTATGGAAAAAAACACCGAAACCTCCCGCCGCGATTTTTTAAAAAAGGCGGCCATGAGTTCGCTGGCCATGGGCATGAGTGCCGCCAGCTACGCCCGCATCGTGGGTGCCAATGACCGCGTACGGGTGGGCATTGTCGGCTTCTCAGACCGGTTCCGGAGTTCGCTGCTGCCGTGCTTCCAGGAACACTCCGCCGCCCTGAATTTCGAGTTTGTGGCCGTGTCTGACATCTGGAGCCGCCGCCGCGACGAATGCGAGGCGCACTTGAAAGACAAAGGCTGGGGCGCGAAAAAACTGGCCAAGTGCCGCAACAACGATGAGCTTTATGCGCGCAAGGACATTGACGCAGTGATGATCAGCACCGCCGATTTCCAACATTCGCTGCACTTGATTGAAGCCGTGCGTTCGGGCCGCGATGCGTACTGCGAAAAGCCGTTTGCCGAATCCATGGAAGATGCCCGCGCCGCCCTGAAAGCTGTGGAGCAGTCGGGCAAAATAGTGCAGGTTGGTTCGCAACGCCGCAGTGCGCCCAATTATCACGCGGCAAATGATTTCATAAAATCGGGCAAGTTCGGCGATATTTCAATGGTGGAAATGACGTGGAACGTGAACCAGCCCGGACGTTGGCGCAGACCCAAACTCGTATCTGAAATCCGCAAGGAAGACACCGACTGGACCCGCTTCCTGATGAACCGCCCCAAGGTGGACTGGGATCCGCGCAAGTATCTGGAATACCGGTTGTTCTGGCCTTACTCGTCGGGCATCCCCGGCCAGTGGATGAGCCACCAGATTGATACCGTGCATTGGTTTTCGGGCTACGACCACCCGCGCAGCGTGGTTGCCAACGGCGGCGTGTACGTGTGGCAGGATGGCCGCGTGAACGCAGATACGCTGACCGCCGTGTTTGACTACGGCCCGGCCGACGACAAGACCAAAGGTTTTCAGGTAACGTATTCCTCACGGATGCACAACGGGGCGGGCGGCACCAAGGAATATTATTTCTCGAACGGCGGCAAGCTGGATTTGGACAAGAACACGATTACACCGGAAGGCGGACTGACCCAGTACATGGCCGACGAAATGGGCGTGAAAGCCAACCTGCTCGCCGAAACGACACTGCCCGGCATCAAAGTGGAAACCGGAGCCAACACCAGCGGCGACCCGATGACCTCGCTGCACGTGCGCAACTGGATGGAATGTGTGCGCAGCCGCAAAACCCCCAACGCACCGGCCAAGGCGGGCTACAACCATGCCACGGCTTGCCAAATGGTGACCTACGCGCTGCAAACCGGCAAACGCGTAACCTTCGACGACCAGAAGCAGGATTTGGTGCAGAGTTGAGCCAAGCCTGTATAGTTTGCGTTTTGCCCGTCGCGTAGTGGACGATGCGGAAATGCCCGTTGCCCGAAACCCCGAACGACAGCAGGTTGTTGATGTC